>JAZQCK010000001.1:0-2964 GCA_045546255.1 Lachnospiraceae bacterium
ACGATCCTCCAGGAACTCAAAGCAGCTGAAGACGACTTAAAACTTCTAGACTCTTCAACAGACCTCAGGATCCGCATCGGAACCGAAGGGATCACAGACGACTTTCTGGATTGCCTCCTTTCTTTTTCCAAAGAATATCCGAAGGCGGAATATGTATTGAACAACCGTATCGAATACGATGAGCATCTGAACATCAACGACTTCGACGCCCTCGTCTGTCCGAACGAACTGAAATATGAAAAACTGAGCGGCTATCATTTATTTGATGAGAAATATTTCTTTGCTGTGAACGTGAAAAGTCCTCTCAGTCCGGAATCTGTTTTTTCTGCTGAGATGCTGAAAAAGCAGCCCGTGATCTTCATGCGCGGCGATGCCTTCTCTCCGGAATTTCCGTTCCGCATCTGCTCTGCTCTCGCCTTTGAACTGGGAACCGTTTATTTTACAGATACAAGAGGCACGCACCATCGCTTTATTTCCAACGGGATCGCTGCCGGTTTTGTCCCTGCATCCGAAGCAGACTTCTATCGTTCCGATAAAAAAATCCGGCTGCTCCGTATCATGGACAGCCGGTTTACGCGCTCTATGAAAATCTGTTTCTTAAGAGAGAAACACTTGTCGGAACTGGCAAATGAGTTCCGAAAGTTTGTTATGAATTATTATCAGCTGGGATAATCCGCTTTTACTTTTTCAGCCACTTTCCGGTAAAGGGGCATGTCCAGTCCATACCGTTCTCCCAGTTTCGGAATATCAAAGATCAGACCCTCGAGTTCTGTCTGTTTTCCGTCATAAACGTCCCGCTGCAGCGAGGTTGTCGCATCCGCCGGCTGATGGTCTAAGATATTCAGATTCTTTTCGACAGTATCATCCTCAAACGCGCAGCCCATCTTCTCTGCCAGAGCTTCGACTTCCCTCATCAGGCCGATAAACAGATCCCTCTTTTCGCCCTCTTCCTGAAAGTCTCCGGCCGTGGCGCCATAATAAAGACCTGCTGCTCCGATCGGTGATACATAGCAGAATTTTTTCATTGCATCTCTTCGGATATTGCCCGACAGCTTGATGCGGATCTCGCTTTCCGATACCTCTTTTTCGATTTTCTCTAAGATATCTCTTTTCTCCTGACCGGCTGCCGCTCCGAAGATTACGCGAAGGATCTTGACATGCTGAAACAAAACGCCAGGCTCTTCAATAAATGCCGAGACATAAATGCAGCCATCCACAACATATTTTCCCGGAAGGAGTTTCCTGAGCGTCTCCCCTGTTGTGAAAATATTCAGGATGGGAATGATCACCGTATCTTTATCGGAGATTCGATCCAGAAACGGGACGATGCTCTCGATGGAATATCCTTTTACGCAGACAAGGATCACGTCTGCCACATCTTGATATTCTTCTTCCGAAAAGGCCGGGATTGGATACGTCTCCTCCGTCCCATCCTGCTGGCATTTTACTGTCAGCCCTTTTTCTTTGATCTTCTCTAAATGTCTGCCTCTTGCGATCAAAGAAACATCATATCCCGCTTTAAAAAGCGCGGCTGCGAGGATTCCACCGGTCCCGCCGGCTCCGACTACAACATACTTCATTTCGTCACCTCAAATGGTTCTATGTTTTTAAACATGATCTGTACTTTATCTACGGTCCGCTCCGTGTGAAAATGTCCCGCGTACCACCATTGATAATCCAGTTTTTCCTCGATCATATCCAGCCATTCTTCTGTGGATTCGTCAATTGTTTCCTGTTTGTTACCAGAGCTTTCCGAAGCCGCTGCGCCTTTTCCTTCCTCTGCCTGAAATAAATCCGCCGGTTTATATTTCAGCGGCACAGTATGGGAAAGCACAACATCCACCTTCCAGTTCAGTTCTTTTAACTTCGCTTCAAACTCCTGCTTAATCTCTTCGGAAGGCTGCTCATCTGCAAACCACCTTTTTCCAGCCTTAATGCGCGCTTCCTTATTAGGGCTATAAGCGCCGCCGATCACGACCGCCTTTGTTCCGTCAAAGTCAAACTCTTCTGCATCTTTTGCGAAGAGGATGTTTGGAAAGTCCTCTTCTTTCCAGACTTTTCCGCCGCGCCATTCAGAAAGTGAATAAGAAGAAATGGTTCCCGGCCTTCTATCGTGATTTCCGTGAATACAGAAGAAGGTGACCGGGATTTGGCTCAGTTCTTCTTTTTTCTGCCGGTTCCGCTCCTCCGTGCTGCTGTTCACTGCAATATCTCCGAGAACGATCATGATATCTTCCCGGCTTGTTTCGTGCACCTTGCAGAACTCTCTTACATTATCAAATTTCGCATGCGGATCGCCTGTAATATAAATCATGAAAATATTGTAGCATAGCTCTCTTTCCTTCCGAAAGATAAAAGTATCCCGATTCATTCATAATACATTTACAAGCATTCAATAAATGATACAATAACAGGACAAAAGCCAAAGGAGGATACGCCATGAGTATTCGCGGCATCTATACATCCGTCAACAAAATCCGAAGAAAAGTCTATACAGAAATTGCAAAGTTATCTTACAACTATAAAGAAGGCGACATGAAGGAACTCGACATGATCCCCTACAGGATCATCCCCGGGGAAGTCGCCAGCCATCGCGAAAGCATTTTCCTAGAGCGTGCGATCGTCGGAGAGCGCCTTCGCCTGGCGCTTGGACTGAACCTGCGTCCGGTAACGGAACCGGCTCCGGTATCCCTTGGCGCAGAAGAATGTGTGCGGCCTGAAAAATATTATGAGGAGCCGCTGATCAATGTGATCCCTTTTGCATGCCATGCCTGCCCGGATCATGTTGTTCGCGTTTCCGATCAATGCCAGGGCTGTCTTGCGCACCCCTGCACGGAGGTCTGCCCCAAAAATGCCGTTCAGATCATAAACGGAAAATCCGTCATTGATCCGGACCTTTGTATCAAATGTGGAAAATGCACACAGGCATGTCCTTACGGTGCGATCATCCGCCTTGAGCGTCCT
>JAZQCK010000002.1:0-49115 GCA_045546255.1 Lachnospiraceae bacterium
GGGGACAGCCCAGGCTGCCTTCTCGCCCTAAAGGGCTCACCTTGCGGTTCTCTGTCTCCTTCAGTTATGATCGGAAGTAGTATATAATAGAATAAATAATTGACGTGTATGCTGTCAAAAGCGCAGAACAAGGAGAAAGTATGAGTCAGAAAAAATATCTGATCAGCAAAGAATTTTCGCCTTTCGACAAACTGTCACCGCCGATCAACCGTGGCGTCATTCTGCTGTCACAGAAATTTATGAACGCACCGTGGTTCTTATGGAAGGATCCGGAATTGGACGTTCGAAAGATCAAGCTTAAGGGGAACAAAAGCGGCGAGATCGAACTCTATGTCATCACGCCGAAGAAGATTCAAAAGCCTGCTCCGTGTCTGATCAATATCCATGGGGGCGGGTTTGTCTTTGAAGGGACCTGGAGCCATTTCCGGCATGCCATGACTTATGCAAAAGAGGCTGGCTGTGTGGTCATTTACGTAAGGTACCGTCTGGCACCGAAATATCCGTTCCCGTATCCGCAGAAAGACTGCTATGCAGCATACTGCTGGATCTGTGGTCATGCAGAGGAACTTGGAATTGATACAAAGCGCATCGGGCTGGCAGGTGACAGCGCCGGCGGAACCTTGTGCGTAACAACAGCAATGATCGCCCGCGACCGAAATCATCCCATCCGGCCGATCTTTACGCTTTTGATCTATCCATGGCTGGATGACCGGAGCAGCAGCGACTCCTACCATAAATACAAAGATACTCCGATGTGGAATTCTTCGATGTCACTAAAAGTGACGCCACTGATCAATCCGAGACCGGAAGAGACGCCACTTGCTTATCGTTCTGTTGTTGAGGCCGACAGTTTTGCAGACCTTCCGCCGTCTTATATTGAAGTGGCAGAATATGACTGTCTGCATGACGACGGAGTGTATTATGCTTCCCTTCTGGAGAAGGAAGGCATCGAGGCTATTGTTCATGAAACAAAAGGAACCATGCACGGATTCGACATGAAAACGACCGCTCCAACCACCAAAGCGATGGTTCAGAAGCGGGTCGCATATATGAAAGAAAAGTATTACTAAAAAGCAATCGCAGTGTTATTTATTTCTCTGTAAGATACTCCTCCGTCAGCCTGTCCAGAAAAGTGGACAGTAGGTGGTTCATCTCTGTATAGTCATAATCCAGCAGTTCCTCTGTTGTCTGGACATATTTTCCTTTCTCTTTTAATTGCCCGCCAATATCTGCAAGGCCTGCAGCCACAATATCATGCGTAAACTCCATATGTGTCTGAAGGGCGTAAACATATTTCCCATACTTTGTGATCTGTCTCGGACAGCCGTCGCTTTCTGCAAGGACTACCGCATCTTCCGTCAGACCCGGCATATCGTTATGCCACTCCCCCGCATCAAACTGATCCGGAAATGCAGCAAGAAACTGATCGCTGCGTCCGGCAGCTGTCAGCCTTGCCCGGACTGGGCCGATCTCGGGTTCCGGACTATGTTCATAACGTGCACCTAGTGCCTGCCCGATCAGCTGGGCCCCAAGACAGGATCCAATCACAATTTTACCGGCTGAGACATATGCTCTGATCAGACGCTGCTGCTCTTCGGAATCAAAATAGTCACATTCTTCTTTTGTCATCTCAGGATTCTGGTATCCCCCAAGCACGATCAGCATATCAGCTGACACCTCCTGCGGAAGTTCTTCATGAAGCCAGCATCTGGTGATCGAATGCTCATATCCGTTTCGTTCCGCCCAGGAAAGATATTCCCCCGGTTCTACCCAGTCATCCTGCTGAATAAAATGTATTTTCATTTGAAGACCTTTCTTTCCCCTTCTCATTGCTCTTTCCTTTTGTATTATGACGGATTCCGGTTTGGCCATCAACACATTACGGAACATTTTTGCGAAATCCTCATTTTATGCACGGGCCCAGCCGCCCACCTTCAAATCGTAATGCGCAAACACTTTTCTAGTTGTATAATCCTATTAAAGGAATTTTGCAGAAAAGAGGTGTCCGTTTAGGATGGGAAAATTTGAGACTTCAGAAGAAAGGATCGCTGATATCACCCGGCAGATTAAGAATTTTGTTCTGACAGAAGCCCGAATGGATAAAGTCGGCATCGCCTCGATTGACCGTTTTAATGAGTCACCCGAGGGCATGCATCCGACAGATTTTCTTCCGGGCTGCAAGTCGGTCATCGCATTCTGCACACGGCTCCCGGATGGCGCGATAGACGCCACTTTCCGGGCATTTGAAGACTGTTATTATGATGTGCACGGAATTTATGGTGCTTACGGCTATGTTGGTGCGCCAAACTATAATCTCATGTGGGCGAATTACAAGATCTCCCGTTTTGTAGAAAAACTGACTGGTTGCGCATGCATGCCGGAAACAGCCGGGCCGACACACGGCGCGAAGATGCTCAGTATGCGGCACTGTGCTTATGCGGCCGGTCTTGGAGAGTTCGGCTGGAGTTCCATTATGCTGACTCCGGAATTCGGACCGCGCAACCGCTTCGGTGCCGTCCTCACGACTGCGGAACTTCCGCCGGATCCCATGTATAACGGACCGAAACTCTGCGAGCCTTCCAAATGTCATGTGTGTGAAAAAATGTGTCCGACCGGAGCCATCCCGCCTTATGTTGAAGGCCAGGGCCGGCTCGTGACCAGCGGTGGAAAAACCGTGGAATATAGCCAGATCAACTGGGCAAAATGCCGGCTTATGTGTCACGGAACCTCTGCGGAATATAACGAAAGTGGAAAAGATATTATCCCTCGCGAGATTGAAGATCCCATGGACGAAGATGTCTCTCCGATCAACCAGTTTTACGGTCAGCATGAGCACGTCCGGCAGAATTTCTTCCAGCACAACCCGACCTGGATGTGCGGCAACTGCCTGACCTACTGCCCCGTCGGCGAATGGAAAGAACGGTTTCAGGATACCGGTTTAACAAACGTGGATGTGGATCAGTATATTGACCCGGACGAAGCGGATGCTCAGACGGGAGGTGTTTCATGAATACCACGGAACAGATCAAACAATATATTCTGCAGGACTGCAAAATGGATGCGGTCGGAATTGCGCCGGTCTCTGCTTTTGATGACGAGAGCGGAATTCACACACCGGAACATATTCTGCCGAATGCGAAAAGTGTGATCGTCTTTACGAAACGGATTCCGGACGGGGTCATTCAGGCGGCATTTCGGCGCCTGGAAGATCACAACGCGGATGCACACAGTATTTACGCAGCCTTCGGTTCTGATTTGACTCCGAATATGACAATCTTCTTAATGCAGTTCAATATCGCGCAATACATTGAACGGAATTTTGGCTTTGTCACGGTTCCGCTGCCATCCGGGCCATCACAAAACGTGACGTCAAAAAATGAGCCCATGCCCGCATTTGTCGGTCCCAGAAGAATCCGATACCTGCTCCATTCCGAGCGCGCTGCCGTTGCTGCAGGTCTTGGAGAGCTTGGCTGGAACAACCTTTTGCTGACTCCGGAAAACGGACCGCGTCAGGGCATCGGCCTTGTGATCACAACGATGGAGCTGGATTACGATTCGCCTTATCAGGGGAAGAAGCTTTGCGATCCGAAAGCCTGCGGAATCTGCTCGGCAGTCTGTCCGATGCATGCAATCCCTGGGGCCGATGGTGCGTTTGAATCTTATAAAATAGCGGGACAGGAACTCAAAACAGCACAGATCAATAATAACGCCTGCGCCGTCTGCTCGATGGCTTTCCGGAAGGAGTTTTCCGTTAAAGGAGAGGCCCAAGATCTGATCATGACGGATGCCCCCTCAGACGAAGAACTTTCCGAACAGTATCTGAAACGCAGCTTTTCTGATATCTCATTGGATCATTTTCCGAAGCATTACTGCAGCCGCTGTCTGCTCTACTGTCCGGTTGGCCGATGGAAAGAACGCTTTGCTGACAAAGGTCTTTCGAAAGGAGTGTCCAAATGAAAGAAATTATCATTCATGCCGGCTTTCATCCGGAAGTGAAGAGGGAATATAACGGAGAACATATCCATAAAGTGCTTTACAAAAAAGAAGGCGTGACCGCAAGAGAATTCTTTTCCGGAAGACCCGTGAGCAAAGATACGACTTTCTATAAGCTGGATAACGATGCCTGGATCAAGGGGATCGGCGACGAAAAATATGTGACAGACTGGACCAACGAGGAACGCTGGGGGCGTGTAGAAGAAGTCGAATATGACGAAGATGGAAACGTTATCTCAAGACAGGATCTCGGCTTTATGATCCTACGCGTCGACCGCTCCAAAGGTCTTCTGTAATTGTCGGAGGAAACCAATGATGATGACAGAACGTTTTAAGGAATATATAAAGACAGCATATGATATCGATTATGTGGGAATTGCTGCCGCGGATGCATTAAGTGGCGAACCTCATGGACACCGCCCGGAAGATGTGCTCCCGGGAGCGAAAAGCATTATCGTGTTATGCCGCAGCATCGCTGACGGCGTCATCCAGGCACGGTTTCGTTCCTTTGAAGGAAATGCGCCCGCAGCTTACAGCAGCTATGCGGCCTTTGGAAATAATAACGCTGCCAATTTTCTTCTGGTTGATGTTGTTTACAATCTGGCAAATGACATTGAGAAAAACTTTGACGCCGTTGCTGCACCTCTTCCGTTCAATGTCATGCAGAGCACCGTTCCGGAAAATGTGATCGGCCCTCTATGGAACGACCCATACGGGCAGGGGATGCCGATCGACATTTATAAGGCTGCCTTTGCTGCAGGTCTGGGCGAGTTTGGTTTCAGCGGACGTTTCATGACTCCGAAAGACGGTCCAAGAATTTTACTCGCCGCAGTCCTTACGACGGCAGAACTGGATACAGATAGCCCTTATGCAGGACCGAAACTCTGCGATCCGGAAAAATGCGGAATATGCCGGAAACTATGCCCGACGCAGGCGATCCGCGAACAGACGAAGACAATCTGCGCAGGTGCTGCCTCTTGCGAAGTCAGCGATCTTAAAATCAACAGCTGCATAATTGCAGAGATGGGAATGCGTTTTGAATTCCGCGGCATCGTTCCGGGTCCGAATTTGATCGAAGGAAATGACGCGACGGATGAGGAATTGAAAGCTGCGATGGCTAAGAAACCCTATGAGCCGGCCCATCTCGAACACTACCCCCGCCATTTATGCGACCGCTGTTTGCTCTACTGTCCGGCCGGAAATTGGAAAGAACGGTTTTATGACACCGGTTTTTCCCGTTTTAATCCGGATATTGAAGAATTTGAGAAGTAGCCGGGGGACAGTTCACTGTCTCATTTTTCTTCGGTTATGCTTCCTGCGGCTCCACTTTGGATTCTGTTTCTATTACATCCATCTTATATGCCAACTCTACCTGTTCGCACATATTGTAAGCGATTGCGGCTGCCGTCGCATAATTTTTGACAAATACTCTATAGGCTGAAAACAGTCCGACATAAGTTGTCGGCATGGAGAAGGTCTCAAATGCAATGACCCAGCTGCCTGTGGTTCCCGGAGAAGCAAGCGACATCTCAAGAGTCAGGAAAATAAGCACAAACAGGAAGGTGATTGAAATCGGCAATCCCAGTATCTCGGTCATCATTATTGTTGCAACGATTACATTGATGGTTGTCTGCAGAGCCATCATCGCAGTACACATCGGAACCCATAAAGATGAAAATTCCTTTTTGATATGAAATTCCTGATGTCTGTCCTGGAGGGTTATGATGATCCTGATCAAATCCGGACTAACTTTGATTCTTCCCTTACCTGTCACTCTAATTGTTCTCTCCATTTTTCTCCTCCTCTTCCTGCTCCTGTGCTGCTTCTTCAAGACTGGACGGCATTCCTGCAATGATACCAAACATTTCTTTCGGAACAACAAATTGCTCTGAGAATGCATTGATCACGATACCGGCAACATTCTTTTCGTTATTTACAGCGAGATTCGCCGCCTCCAGAAAATGCTTCTCCACCGTGGAGAACCCTTCTCCATACTCTCCCATTTCTTCTTCCGATGTGAAAACCGGAAAGAAAAATTCATCTCCATTCTGCAGGATATCCGGAATCAGCCGGATCTCACCCTGACTTTTATAGATTTTGCCCATCAATGAATCCAGATCGTCACCGGCTTCTTCCACCATCTTCTGTAGCTGAACCTGATCTTCCTCACTCGGGATTGCAGTGCATGGGATCCAGACATAGCTGTCACGAAGGATTTTCGAAAACCGTATCAGATTCCATTGCGTCCGGTTCCGGTTGCAGATCTCGATTGCGTGTTTCAGATAGGATCCATCTTCTAACAGTTCCGCCGTTACCGGATTGTCCGGAACGATATACTCCATCCCTTCATCCGCCTGTATGATCCTTTCAGCAAGTTCCTTTGTCAGAAGGAACGATTGTCCCCATGGATTGATCACGTATCCATCGCCATGAAAATCCGATTGGATGCTGGTTTCCAGAAGCTTATCGATAAAAAGAGACAGCACTTTGCTCGGCGCACCTTTTTCAAACTCCTCCCTGGATGTAAATGCTGCATTCCACATCTTTCCGTCTGTGCCCTGGACGCCCCGGAACAGGAAGAAGTCCGGATTCTCCTCATTGATCTCAATAGGGATAATCAAATGACCGTCCTCATGCATTCGCTTCCGGATCACTTCCAGCAGCGCCGATAAATGTGCTTCATCTTTATTCGTCTGATAAGCAGCAATTGCATCTTCGATCATCTCATTCCCTTCCAGAAAAGGATCGGTAAAAGGCTGATCATTGATTCTCAGTTCTTCAAACTGATCCAGCACTTTCAGCATATCCTCCGAGAGGCGTTTTCTGCATTCAGTTTTAAGTTCCTCCGGAACGCCATAGAAAGCTTCTGCAAGACTGCCAGCAATGCAGGTCAGCGTATCGCAGTCTCCGCCGAGCGAGACCGCAGTTCGGATCACGTCCTCAAAATCCTCTCCTTCAAGGAATGCCGTGATTGCTTCCGGAACCGTCTCCTGGCAGCTTTCTACATGATAATAACCCGGGCGGATCTCATCACAGGTCCGGGAAAGATCGTAGCCAAACTCCTGAATAATAAAACCCCTGATCTCATCTTTTGATGCACCGTTTCTCGCCAGAAAGATGGCAGCCGCTGTTGCTTCCGCACCTTTGATTCCTTCCGGATGATTGTGCGTCACTTCTGCGGAAAGCCGAGCATATTGCAGCGTCTCCTCCAGTGTTGGATACAGCCAGCCTGCCGAAGCGACGCGCATTGCTGATCCGTTTCCATAACTGCTGTATGGTTCCGGTTCATCCGAATAAAACAGCCAACTATAAAATCTTCCGCCATACCCGGCATCCGGATAACGATGTCCCCAATCCTGCATCGAGGAGATCAACGCTTTCTTAACCTCATCAGGTTGTTTTCCCATTGTATTCATCAACGCTTCCGCTACTGCGATCGTCATTACCGTGTCGTCGGTGAAGCAGGATTCATCAACGAACAGCGGAAACTCTTTTGTTTTATCGCCCCTGTCAAACTCATACGGGGCACCAATCATATCACCTAAAATTGCTCCATACATATACAGCACCTCCTCTTCAAATTCTTGTTGATGTCAGTATAAATGTTTCTACGGAACAAGTGGTCGCTCTGCGAGCGACATCTGGTTTTCGGCTCCCTTCCATGTAATCGATAGCTTATATTCGTTCAGATTACAGCGGTTTATGATCGTGCTGGGATCTTCTTCGTTGTCGCGCATCACCCAATACTGATAGCCATCCAGGAAGATATACTTATTGGGATGATTCCAGAAGTACATGGTAATTCCGTTATTCTGAATATACTCAACCATGGCCATAAAGTCATCATCACTTCCGTTGATCTTATTCCGGACGATATATTCATGCGGGGCTTTCTGCGCATAGGTCTTTGCAAAGATCCAGGATTCATTGCTTATAAAGAATCTCAGCTCTTCTGTTGTCATAGCAAGGTCACTCCACTTCATGATTGGAATTTCCGGGCGTTCTTCATTCGGAATGCGTTCGCATCCCTTCGGCCATTTGATCAGAGGATATCCGGAGCCGGATTTTTGAACGCTGACACTTCCTTCAACAACATTACCGTTTTGATCACAACAGGTTCCTCCCTTGGGAATATTGGGACCGTATCCTTTGTTGACGGAGTATTCTCCGGAAAAGCGAAGATTTCCATTAGGATAGTACTCTTTTCCATTCACCAAACCTTTAATATCAAAAGTGCCTTCTTGGTAAACCGTTCCGTCCGGATAATATACTGTTCCTTCGCCATAAGCTTTATCGTGCAAGGTGTAGCCTTCGTATAGATGCACGCCATCCGGTGAAAATAGTTTTTTCCAAATCAGTTCTCTCATAGGATACCCCTCCCTACTAAACTTATCTTTGTGCCTATGGTAAAGAAAAAAGCGTCCTTTAAACGGGGCACTTTCTTTCAAGTCATAATCAAAATATTCTTTTCTGCAATCAAATGACTCTGGTTATTCACCTGTTGAAACAACCATGTCTGCTATTTCATCAGCTATTTCCTGAACTGTCTGTTGGCTTGTATTTCTTGCTATCTTATCTGCTAAAGAAGGGCTGAAGTCGATAACTTCTTGTTTTGTGATTTCGTGCCAGATTGGAAGAAGTACCTGTTGTCCAGAAATTGCTTTAGTCATAATCCCATCGAGCTCATAGTTTGTCCAACCTTTTTGAATAAATGAACGGGAAAGCACCACTATACCGAATCGGCTGTTTGCTAATCCTTGATCAATTTTTCTTCGCAAGCTATCACCAATTCTCATTTCAAATTCATCATACCAAACCCTGATTCCTTTTTTTTGCAGTGCTTTGGCTAACGGCCTCACAACAGCATCCTTGTCTTCTGATGCATGAGAAATAAAAACATCATATTCCTTACCTTCTTCTTGAGAAGCAACAAACAGATTTGTTTCCTTTGCTAATGGTATCCTCTGTCTTGCTACAGGTAATGCCCCCGGCAAAACTTGTACACTGTGCTTTACAGTTCCTGAGTATCCGCCAAGATCAATAGTGACATACCAATGCCCTAATGAAGGAATTGTAATTCTAAATGGACTTTGTTTTACATAACCACCATAATATTTATGCTTCCGTCCTTTTCTATAACTACTATAATTCGACGAGTCCATTAAACGTACATTGGCTGCAATAGACAATTGTACTTCTACTATCTCGCCCTTATTTCTATGGCCTAAATCATAATATGAGTATCTCATATACACCTCATTTCTTTCCATTTTTACTCTTTTAATCCCATGGGGTATCCACAGAACTTTATACTATGACTACCCACCGAATAGTATCTGCACCTAATACCTTGTCGATGCTTTTGTTATTTTCATTTTTCAACACAAGCTACATATTAAGAGCCGTTATAATAACGGCCCTTAATACAGAAAATTATTTTTTTCTACTTGGTCTTTGCGAAAGTGCTGATCCTGCTGCTGTTTTAGAAGCTTTGCTCGTTCTCCCATCTCTTAAGACCTTCGAAGCAGCACTTGCTGCACGCTTAGAAGTAACCTTTTTAGCGTTATTAGCCATGTCTTCATCCTCCTTTCCATGGATATTAAACTCAATCAAAGAAGGCATGGGACGAACGAACAAAAGTTCACCATTGACGAAATAACATTTATAATGTTAGTCTTTGTTTGTGAGCAGAAGATAACATTTATAGTGTTATTTTCGAAAAAAGGCATACGGTTCATCCCGTGTGTCTTTTTTGATTTATGTATTTATTGTACTGGAATATATAAAGAAGTCAATACTTTACCCCTTCCAGTTATGCACAAAATATTGTGGATAATACGTGGATAAAACACAATATATTGTGTTTTTTTGAAAAATTGTATTTTTTATTAAACATCAATATGATACACCTTCGCATCCGCTGTCTCGCCGGTCATAGAACTAAACGCATCGACATACGCTTTCATCTGTTCCTGATACTTCTGATCCAGGTCATCCGAGTCGGCATTGGTCTTATAGTCGATGATATGCCAACCGCCTTCTTTCTTATAAACAACATCCATTACGCCATTCCAAATTACTGTTTGCTTTTTATGCGGAACCTGATAACAGAACGGAACCTCGCAGTACACTTCGTCAGCAGTAAGCAGTTCAGCAAGAAGATTCTGGGGCACCTCATTCTCTTGAGGATATCCGCCGTCGCGCATTGTCTTTCCGATATTTAACAAGAGCTTCTCGCCGTCCTCTTTTTTGTAATCATATTCGTTCAAAATCTCCTGCACGGTTTCCTTTAGATCAATTCGGTCTTTTGCTGAAACAATTGTCTCCATCAGTTTATGGACCATTGTTCCGACAAGCGCAGGATTCTCCCGGATAATACGTGTACGGGCTTGTTCATCATCTGCCGTCTCAACATCTGCGTCTTCTGAACGTCCTTTCACGTTAATCCTGCTGGGCCGAAGGATTTCATAAGTCTGCGTTTTTGAAATGCTGTCTGCGAAAATAGTATCACCAGCAGCCTCTTCAAAAAGTGCAGTGATGGCTTCCATCTTTCTTTCACTTGGTTCTTTCGGCGTTCCTTTTGGAAGATTAAAGAAATCCCCTTCGCATTTATCGATAAATGGCTGCCAAGGGTTCTTTGAAGCATCCTCATTTTTCGATGTCAGCGCACGTCCCACAAGCAACACTCTTCTGGCCCTCGTCGCCGCAACATATAAAAGGCGGATCCGCTCTGCATTAAGTGCCTCAACCTCCAGCTCTTCCTCAGCTTCAAACGCATGATTCTTAAGAATAGGTGCAAATCCTTTTTTAACAGAAAAGATCCAGCATTTCGGCTTTACTCCGGAATGATCCACGCGAATCGATGCGGTCGGATCATCCTGTCGCGGTGAAGCAAGAATTACAATCGGGGCCTCTAACCCCTTCACTTTATGAAGGTTTGCAATATGAACTTTATTCTCATCCCGCTGCAAAGATATCGTCCGTTCTTCTTCCGACTCATCACGGATCAATCGACCCAGAAATTCTGCTCCGTCTTTCAGTGAAGCAATCTGACCGGAGGCTTCCGCATTTCGAAGCAGCTCTATCGCAAAGAATAATGTATCAAGATTCTCCGATCCGCATTCAGAGAAGACCGGATAATGCTCTAATATCAAACCAAAGAGGGCAGCACTTGAAAGATTACTGATGGAATAACCTATTTCCGAGAGAAGCTCGAGCTCATCAACGCCGACTTGATAGAGTCTCTCCAAAGGATGGGCCAGCGCAGCAAAAATCTTTGCTGCCCGTACAAGTGCCGGACAATCACCAAAAACGACCTTTCCTTCTACCCTGAACGGAATATTTCTATTGGTAAATTCCTGCATGTAATCCGCAAGTTTTGTTTTCACAGGCGTTATAATCATAAAATCCTGATACTTGATCCGACGAATCTTGGCATTCCTTTTATTCTCTTTCTCCCGGATCAAATAATCCGGGTTATCCACAAGCCGTTCGATCATATCCGCAACCCTTGCTGGATCTTTTTCAGAATCATCTTTTGAGCGAGGCTTCGATGTGTAATAATAAACGCCCTCAAACGTTTCATCCTCTCCCGTATCCTGTTCCAATGGGATCTTGTGGAAACGGCTTTGATTTTCTGTATCTTCCGGAAGAAGTTCCGAAAACATCGAATTAAACCAGGTGTTCATCTTATAGGTCGATCGGAAGTTACGGCTTAAATACAGAACCTCTCCAACTTTTCCAGAGAACAATCCTTTCACTTTAGAGAAAGATGCAACATCGGCACTGCGGAACCGGTAAATCGATTGCTTCGGATCTCCAACTATAAACAACGATCCTGGCTTTGGAACACATTCTTTCCATTCTCCTTTTGGTTCCTCTGCCGCAAGATAAAAGAAGATCTCTGCCTGCATCGGATTTGTGTCCTGAAACTCATCAATCAGAAAATGGCTGTGTCGTTCATAAATGTGACGAATCAACGCCCCGTCCTTTTCTGCATCTTCCTTTAGCATATCCCGTAAATACAAAAGATAATCAAAGAAGGTCAGATTGCCTTCCTTCTTGAGTTTTTCCGCAATCGGTTCCACACAAGAAGAAAGAAAATCCAGAGTCACAGACGCCTGCAGGTTTTCAATCCTTTTCGCCAGATAGTACTCGGAATCCTCATCTACCTTATAGCCTGCCAGCTTTCCTCGGGATAAATACTCCTTAAACAGATCAGAACCTACAATTCCCAGAATTGTTGGATCTGCTTCCGGAATTAACTGCAGACTTTTCAACGATTTGAACGCAGAAAGAATATCGGGTATTTCCTCGCTCCAATCCCCAAGTAATGCCTGTCTTCTATCCTTTAAAGTCTGATAGGCACTCCTGGATCCTTCATTGCCATCATAAATCCATTCCGGATGTGCAAGGAGGTTCCTTACAAGTTCCTTTATAGGCTCTATGAGCTCGCCAAAGGCTTCCTCCACCGTAAACGGCTGCGACTCATCCAAGATAAGATCTGCATTCCGATTGGAAAGCAAAGTTTTTATCAGTGATAGAAAAACATCCTCTTCATGTGTCTTCCAGAATAATGGACGGAACTTTAAGCATTTCTCTTTCAGTTCTTCCCCATATGGCTCCATCCCATTCTGAATCAGGGAATACTCTCTTCGCAGAATTGCATCCATCTCATCCTCAGAGATAACCTTCGCATTCGAAGGAACACCCGCTTCTGCTGGATGTTCGGAAAGGATCATGTTACAGAACGAATCGATCGTTCCCATAAAACAAAGATCGATATTTTTCAGGGCCCTTGCGCAGTTTGCATTCTCTGACGCCTTTTCAGAAAGTGCTTCCTGGAATCGTCTATAGAATTCTCCTGCCGCCGCCCTTGTAAAAGTAATGGCACAAATCTTGCTGACATCGATCCCTGCTTCCACCATCGCAACCATACGCTGAACAAGAGAAAAGGTTTTGCCTGAACCCGCGCCGGCTTCTACAAAAAAGTTTGTATCAATATCGGAGGTGATCCGCTCTCTGGCCTTCTCATCTTCAAGGAAAAGATTATCACTCATGATTTCGCAGCCTCCTCTCTATCTCTTCCGCAGATGTCCACGCATTTACAATATTCACAGTTTGCATTCTTATCACCCGGATTGCATGGATAATCAGATGTTTCCAGACAACGGCGAAAATACTGTAGTCTATCTGAAAGTGCGTTTTTCATAGATTCATCATAGCGGCAGAACACCGATTCATTCTGGCGTATATAACGATATTCACATTTCGTTATCGGGTAGCCCTCCTGCTCCGCCATGTATGCATACAGAAGAACCTGAAGACACAAGTCCACATCATCTTCCACATGATCAATCCGTCTTTTTGTTTTATAATCCGCGACCAGGTATTCTCCGTTTTTCATTTTTTCTACACGGTCCGGATAGCCAAACAGCTTTACTCCACTAGTGTGTTCCACTGTCCACTTTTCTTCCGCACTGATAACTTCATTTCCCGGATCGCTTTCATATGCATTTTCCAACATTCTTAAATAAGTCTGCTTTTCTCTTTTCACAGCTTCCGGATGAAGCGGTGGACGGCTCTTCAGGAAATCGTCAAACTCCTTTTCCGCGCGCTCTAAAAACTTCTTTTTCGAAACATGCTTTTCTGCAAGATGTTCCATCTGTGTATGTGCCAGCGTTCCCAGCTGATTTGCATTGATCACCGTAAACGGATCATCTTCCTCCGGTTCCCGAGCCTTCAAGATCCTTGTTAAATAAAAGCGTCGCGGGCAGGAGAAAAAAGTTTCCAGCGCACTAGGTGACCAGGGCTTTTCAAGATCCGCCTCGAGGATTTCTTCTTCTGCCGGAGCAGAATCAGCCTGTCCGATAATGCCATCATTAAAGGCACGTCCAACGCCGGAAATAGCGGAGAGTGTCTGATCAAAAAATCCAACCTGATTTAGAGATGAACGAAACGCTTCCATCGAGGTCTCCGGATGAATCGTCTGGTAGATTTCAAATAGAACAGAGGAAGGATTGTCCTCCTTGTGTTCTGCGAGCTGATAGCCTGCATAAGACATTTGTACTTGAACGCCAAGTGCTGCAGCAATTCGAAGTAGTTCTTCCAGATCATTCTTTCGCTTGCGAATCTTGTTCACCGAAGTCGGAACCGCTTCTTCTTTTCCAAACATTAAGTAATCCGAATCCAGTAACAGATAGTTTTCTGTCGGAGATCCCGGGAAGTTCGACGCTGAAAGTCCAACGATAAAAAGATATGGGCGCAGCGAACTAGTCGCACCTTCTATTGATGCAACAAACAGTTCCCCTTCTCTGCTGATTTCCGAACATACGGTTTTCGCCAAGATATCCGGTATGATTGTTCCGATATCCTCATTTGAAAATTGTGTATAAGAATCCAGCATATCTGTGATTACGCTGACTGCCGAACGGTCCACACGACCGGCAAACCCTTTCCGAATAACAGAATAGGTGCTGATAAGATAGCTGCAGCCCTTTGAGAATTCTTCCGCAAGATGTTCAACTTTATCTAGGACTTCTTTTTTCTCGTCATCCTCTAGGATTGCACGGTATGCATCAATCCGCTTCTGGTTTTCTTTTCCGTCATAGCTGATCCGAAGCTGCCCTGCGACTTCGCAGATTCTCAAAATACCATCCAATCCGAGTTTTTTCCGGTCAAATGCTTCGCTTGTTAAGATCTTCTCGAGCGCATTGATTCCATGAAATCCTTTTGTATCCCAATCACTTAAAAGTTTCAGAAGTTCTGCCGGATTTGAATTAGCGATTGGAATACCCTGACCAAAAGCAACCGGGATCTGATACTCCTGTGCCTCATCATAGATCAGCTGTCCGTAAGAAGCTGTATCTGCCGCTGCGATCATGCACTGATCCAACGGGATATTATTCCGGAATATATATCCCAAAACATCTTCAATCTCATTAGATGCTCCATATGCATCCGTCATTCTAATATCAGGTATCGCCCGCTCTTCTGTTTCAAAGAGGTCTACAAGGTTGATTTCCTGATAGTTTCCACCAGACAGCACGTCCAAAAGCTTTTGATTCAAAGGACTTAGCGGATATTCCTTCAGAATTATAAACTCCGCATTCATAGGATCAGCTTCTGATGCTGCTTTTCTGATCAATCCAATCGTGTCAATATAATCATCTTTTTCCAATGCCCTGAGGTAACGAGAATATGCCTCTTTCAATGCATGGTTTTTTTTAGTAAACTCTCCGCCGGAAAGCTTTTCTGAAACGATTTCCTCTTCGTCTTCCGGAATCAGCATCCGCATAGAAAACAACGCAGCGGCAATCTGCTCACAATCTGAGTAAGATGATGCTGCAAAGTAAGGAATTTTATTCAAAATGGAATTGTAAAGAGAAGGCTCTTCTCTGCGAGTAAGGAACGTTTCCTTCAGGGCAATTCCGGAACGCATTATCGCAATTTTCGAAAGAGCGGTCGAATTCAAAATCCGGATTCCCAGCGTATTCTTTCCAAACCTTGCCAACGTACGCAGAAGTTCTGTTCCATTACTACCTGGTGCAAAAATAATTGTTTCTTTCATCGTCTTCACTTCTTTATCTTTTTATTTCGTTACAATTGGTTCCCAGTATTTTTCATAAAAGGATGCCCATCTTTTTTCTGCCAGTTCATCACTTTCATCTTCTGTAACGCACCATTCCTCGTCCGGGATAATGTCAACTTGACCGTAATAGTCCCATATAAACCGCTGTCCTTTAACGCGAACTGGCTTAATCATCCGAGGATTTTCCAAGACCCATCCATAATCCTTTTCGCCATATTTAATTACATCGACAATCTCCACAATGCATAAAGCATAGCCGGCAACGTATCCCGGATCCGGTTTATTGGAGGAATGAATAACGATATCCCCACGGTAATCTGTAGGCCAAGTTCGATATTCAATTGTCTTCAATCCCTTTGCGATATCAGCGGCGGGTTCTGGGTAAACGGATAATGCTTTCATTTTGTTTTCCTCCTCTAAACCCCATTCACGTGTTTTCCAATCCCATACTAAAACATAACGTGTCCTAAAAATCGGACACGTTAAAACAAATCAGTTACAAATCAATTTTCCATTTTCTCCCATAACAGAGCAATACCTGATTTTTCAAGATGTTTCCTCAGCTCATCAACTTCTATTCCTCCACCGGCATGTAAAATCATATGGCAATTGGGACATACCGGTATTAAGTCCTTTATACAGTTATTATAAAATCCCCTTATATTACCTCTCGATTTCAAAATTAATTAGGAATATGCAATCAACGGCTTAATTCTATCATATACACATCATAAATTCATCATTTATCCATCTCTTTTCCATCTTTATTCACCTAAAGCAAGTTTCACTCGCGTGTCCGAATTTTCTCAAAAATTTTTACCACACGAGTCAACATGTTGGGGAGCCTCCCCAATCCCGGCATGTTTAATCCTTTAAACATGAAATTGGAACAACAAACACCCCATCTTCTCTTTTATAAGCAAACGGAGCCACCCCGCATAATACCATTAAAAACGCCGGCTGTTTCATCTTGTCTGTATCGATTTTTTGAGATAATCGAAGTAAGTTCGCCGCCCCCTCATTAATCAGTGCATCTCCGCCTAATTTCACTTCAATCAGACCATAACTACCATTTCTTAAATGAATTACAGCATCACATTCCAGACCCGTCTTATCTCTGTAATGGTATACACTTCCATCCAAAGCATCTGCATAGATTCTTAAATCCCTGACACAGAGATTTTCAAAAATCAAACCCATGAGTTCCAGATCATTGATCAGGTCGCCAGGCCCTAGACCAAGAGCTGCTGCCGCAATAGAGGGATCAACAAAGTACCTTGTATCTGAGGTACGAATTGCTGTTTTTGATCTTAAGTTTGGGTTCCAAGCCGGAGAATCCTCAATAACAAATATGCTTTTCAATGCATTTAAATAGCCATAGAGCGATTCTTTATCAAATGTTTCAATGTCATTACTTATTACATCAGTTCTTATTGTTTCTAATGAAACTTGTGTCGCGACATTTCTGGCATAAGATTTCATAATGCGTCTGGTTCTCTCTGGATCCCTTTTCAATCCATCAGCACGGGAAATGTCATCATTTACAACAGCATCATAATAATCGAATGCCTGCTTTAGTGCTACTTTTTCTGAACGCTCCAGAGCAGCTGGCCATCCTCCTCTACAGATTAGAAATGCGATTTCATCTATACCATGATCATCTGATGCAGATATATCGTGTCCGTCAAACAAGGCTTTTAATGAAACTTTTCCATTGGAGTCTCCAGATTCATAAAGAGACATTGTCCGCATCCTCATGCGTACAATGCGTCCTGTTCCTGTATGAGTACTTTCATCTAACTTTGCAGGAACTGAGGAGCCTGTAAGAATGAACTGTCCGAATTCACCTCTTCTATCGACTTCATATCGTACTGCATTCCATATATTAGGAGCTATCTGCCACTCGTCTATCAAATGCGGAGTTTCTCCTTCAAGGAGGTTTGACGGCTTTATTCGAGCCATCTGCTGATACTGCTCTGTCATATCCGGGCGGTCCATTTCTATAACACTATTGGCAATGTGTTTTGCAGATGTCGTTTTTCCGCACCATTTAGCCCCCTCAATAAGTACGGCGCCTTTAGCCTCTAAATGTTCCATTAGGACTTTATCTGAAACTCTTTGGTAGTATTTTTTCATTTCTTGGTCTCCTTCCGACTAAATCATCGGTTCTCCGCCGCAATGACCTGCCGAGCGTTTGGCCCATTTTAGACCGAGTATTTGGCCATATATTAACCGAGTGTTTGCTTCCTTGTCAAGGGGGAGGTAATGCGTTATTTCCTTTCTCTGCAGGGATTGAGGGTGACAAGGGGACGGCCAGGTGAGCCCAGCAGGGCGAGAAGGCAGCCTGGGCTGTTCTTTTGTCACATGATTGGTTAAAGAGGCACAACCGTAATAATCGTGCATCCGGAAAGTGAAATGCACAAAAAATGCGGTTGTGCCTCCCAAGGGTGACAAGCAAATGCGCCAAAAGTGATTAAATACTGATTAGATAGTGCTTGAATGAAGGACATCTGCGCAAAATGAAAGCATTAAAAACCCCGAGAATTCAACGTTTCTCGGAGTTTTCTTATCGATGCGCCTCCAGGGGCTCGAACCCTGCACACCCTGATTAAGAGTCAGGTGCTCTACCAAATGAGCTAGAGGCGCTTGCTATATAAATTGCATCTCCTAAGTGGTGACGCAAAAGAGATTATATGATAAATGACTGTAAAAATCAATCTCTTTTTTCTATTTAAAAGGGCTTTTTCGGATTACTGTTGCGCGCTTGATTTTCCGCCTTTCTCTATAATACAATCAGAGCAGTTTTAAGAGTGAGGTATCGATATGGATTACTATGAACTGATGAAAAAACGCACTTCCTCGCGCAGGTTCACAGACGAGCCACTGACGGAGGAGGAAATCAACAAAATCCTTGAGGCAGGGGCGCTGGCGCCTGTCGGCAGCAATCGCTATCATGATCTGCATTTTACGGTTGTCCAGGATAAACAAGTGCTGAAAACGCTTGCTGAGGCTTCACTGATCCGGCGAAGCAACACGAAAGAAATGGCAAAGATCATCAACAATGTCAGCAATGCGGATGAGATTTTAGAACAGAGCAATGCCTATGATCCATTTTATCATGCTGCGGCGGTGATCTTTATTTCCCACAAAAAGCAGGACCTTGAGCCACACATCGAGTGGTGCAACGCAGCTAGTGTTACTTTGGCGATGCACCTTGCTACCGTGGAGCTGGGCCTTGGAAGCTGCTTCATGTGGTTTGCCTTAGATTCCATGAGACGAATTCCGGAGCTTGATCACACCGATTTTCTTCAGCTTCCGGAAGATTTCGAGCCGCTCTTAGGACTTGCTGTCGGTCATATCGAAAAACCGCTTTCCGAGCGCGAAATCGATACCGGCCGCATTGCAAGGAACGATATTTAAATTAGTCAAACAGCTGTCTTGCCTTCGGATAGTGGAGGACCGGCCCCTCCAGGCAGACATAAGTCTCGTTGATCTTGCAGTGTCCGCACTTTCCGACGGCGCACTGCATCTTTCTCTCGAAAGAAACCCAAATCTTATCTTCCGGCACGCCGAGCTTCATGCAGCCGAGTGCGGAAAAGTGCATCATCGGCGGCGGGCCTACGATGGCAACGTTATAGTTATCGCCGAAACTCTCGAACGGTACCTTATCAATATGCACCGTTACCATGCCCGTTTCAAATCCCGGCGCTTCGGAATTATCAAGTGTATAGATTGTGTGGAACTTCTCGGCCTTGGACCACATCTCACGTTCTTCATTAAATAGCGCGCCGCTCACATCTTTGAAACCGGAGATCAGATACAGGGAGTTGATCTGGTCCGGGTTGTTGTAGAAGTAGTTGAGCGTTGTACGCACCGGCGCAAGTCCTGTTCCGCCGCTGATAATCAGCAGGTTCTTATCTGGTCCTGCGAACTCTTCTTCGACCGGCCACCAGTGACCATATGGTCCACGGAGAAAGAGCGTTCCGCCTTCATGCAGGTCAAAGACTCCCTGGGTTAAGCGACCGACTTTACGGATTGTAAATTCGACATAGCCGTCGCCCTTGCCGCTGATGGAGATCGGCGCCTCGCCAACCTTCGGTATTGAAAGCATGCAGAACTGGCCATTATGCGTCGGCTTATCGAACGCCACGCGGAAGGTAAACTCCGCTTGGGTTTCATGCGTTACGCTTAAGATTTTGTGCGGCTCCGGCCGCATGATATTATCTATTTTTTCACTTACTTCTCTAGTCCACATATATGTTAATCCTCTCTTGGTGACAGAGGGACGGTTCTGTCACATTTCCTTATTTAAATCATTTACGGTGTCGAAGAACGAAATGTCCTGCGGGCAGCGCATATCGCATCTTCCGCATCCAACGCACATGTTTTCCTCCCCGAAACGCGCCTTGAAGTCATAGAACTTGTGAAAGACCTTAAATCGCATATTTGCGCCCTGCGTTTTTCTAGACCGCGCGCCTCCGGCGGTCTCCGTGAAAGTCGGAATCATGCAGGAGGACCAGATTCTTCTTCTCTCGCCATCCGGCTTTCCTTCTTCGTAAATAATGTCGGAAGTGTCGAAGCAGCTGCAAGTTCCGCAAACGGTGTTGCATCCACCGCAGCCGATGCAGCGCTCATCAAACTGCTGCCAATACTCCATGTCGCTGATCGCCTTTAAATTTTCACGGTTGATCTCCGGAATGTTCAGAACCTTCTTATTTTCCTTTACAAACTCCGGCTCAAACTCCGCTTCTTCCTCGTCCTCAAAGAGATCCTCGAACTGTGCGTCATTGACTTTAACAAATATATCTGAAATATCCCCCTCATCATCTGTGTCAAAGCGCACCGCCATAACATAATCCTCTTCTTTTGCGAGGTTGCTGTTCATGGAAACGCAGAAACACTGCTCAAACGACTCTTTGCATTCCAGAAGAACGAACTTTACGCGTTCGCGCATCCGTGCATAGTAATAATCTGGCAGCCCATTATCATAAAAAATCTTATCCAGCCTGCGGATGCTGTTGATATCGCATGGCCGTGCAAAGATCAGGATATCTCTCTTTTCTTTAACCTCCTCTTCCTCGATGTCATCCGTCTTGAAATAAACCATGACCTGCGAAATCGGGTAGAAGGTTTCCTTTGCAGAGAAGTCCGACTGTCTGTCCAGCACAATCTCGGAAATGGATTTGATCTGTCCGAAGCGTACATTCTTTTTAAACTTATCCCATTTCGGAGCAAAGATGACATAGTCTTTGGAAAGCTGCGCTAAAATCTCGTCCATGGAAAGTCTGTCTGTTTTGTATCCCATACTGTTCACCTAACCTAAAATTGTCTTCTCTTCCATCTCAATAAACCCAAGCGTGACCCTTGCAATGGCTCTGTAAAAATCACGGTCGGTATATTTGTAAATATCGTTCGCAAAGAGTCCTGTCCAGTTGCTGATATGACGGCGGAAGAATTTCTTCATATCTTTTGACAGTTTGTCAGCTTTTTTCTCTTCGCCGGCTTCGATCATCTCCGCCTGTTCTTTCAAAAGCTCTGCCATGTAGTTAAGCTCTAAACCGATGTGATCTTCCATGATCTTGAACATATCTTCTCTCATGGAAAATCCTCTTGCTGCATACTCTGCGTTCAGGTTCATCTGCACGCTGCCGCCAAACTGGCTGTCGGTTCCGGTATAAACGGACTCATATGGAAATGCCGCTTTTCCTGCTGCATCTCCTGCTGCAAGGAATGTCTTTGCATAGTCTGCTGCAAGGTCTTCGAGCATCTCTTTCGTTTCTGCTTCGCTTTTTCCACGGAACCCGTCCAGCACTTCGACAAGCATCTCATATCCTGCCTTCAGGTCCTGCTCGAAATTCACTTCCGGATCTTCAATGATCGGAAACTCCATTTCAAGCATATTGGCGAGCATCTCCTCGTTTACTTCTTCAATAAATACACTTGCAAGGAAGCGGTACATCAGCTCGCGGTATTTTATTTCGTTCAGGTTCTTACTCATCTAATGTCCCCTCCTTCAGCGCTTTTTCAAATGCATACGGCATCATGTCAATCCACTTTGCATTCTTTAAAATAAAACGTCCCGACGGATTGCAGCCGCTCTTGTTCGGGAGCGTATAGACATGTCCCTCATTTTCGGCAAGAAGTTTGGATACTTCGCTTTCCGGATCAGCAATATCTCCGAAATGAAGCGCGCCGCCCGCACAGTTTCTGACGCAAGCCGGCTCGAGGCCTTCTTCTCTTCTTTCCATACAGAGCGTGCATTTATCCGAAACTCTCATTTCCTGATTGAAGCTGTTGCAGTGATACGGGCATGCATTAATGCACGCACGGCATCCGATGCAGACATCGGAATCGATCACAACAACACCGTCTTCATCCATCTTCATGCAAGCGCCGGTCGGGCAGACCTTTACGCATGCCGGATTCTCACACTGCTGGCACATCACCGGAAGATAATACATTTCCAGGTTCGGGAACGTTCCTGTAGGTCCCATCGTATAGAGCGTGCTTCTTGATCTTCCAAGGGAAATATTGTGCTCGGTCTTGCAGGCGATCTGGCAGCCGCCTTTGCAGCCGATGCATCTGTCTACTTCAACAACCATTGCTAATTGGCTCATAACTAGTCCTCCTACTTCCGTCTCTTACTTCGCAAGCGGAAGCCATGATTTGAATTCTTCCGGTCTTGTCCATACACCCTTCGGGCCTTCTTCAGCTCGCGTTACCTTAACCTGATAAGCTCTTAAGGTGTGGGTTCCTACAATGTCGTTATATGGTGCGGTGGATTTGGAAAGAACGTTGACGTTCATCTCCTGCCATCCGTGTGTCTCGGTGTGGATCGTCTCCGGATTCCAGAATCTCTCCATGCAGACGGTGCCCGGCTTGATGCCTTTTGTGACGAGCGCCTTTGCACGGATCTTTCCTCTCTTGGACTCGATCCATACCCAGTTGTCAGTTTCAATGCCTTCTTTTGCTGCATCTTCCGGACTGATCCAAAGTTCCGGTGCCGGATACATCTCACGAAGTCTCGGAACGTTTCTTAAGGTTCCGTGGTGGAAGAACGGCACACGTCCATTTGTCATAACGAGCGGATACTCGTCTTTAAACTCATCCCTTCTTGGGCTCTCAACCGGCTCCAAGTAATACGGAAGCGGATCATAGTCCTTGGAAGCCGGCTCCATCGGATACGGCATGAACGGCTGTCCGCTGCGTCCAAGCTCTACCATGCGCTCACAGTACATCTCAAGTTTCTTTGACGGTGTGTCAAATCCTTTGAGTGTTCCCGTTTCCGGATCCTCCTGCAGATATACATAATAGGTTTTCCATTCATTCTGTGGCAGATATTCGAACGGAGCCTTTTCCTTCATCTCTTTCCATGTCATTCCGACCGCCGGCGTCAGCTGATCGAAGAACTCTTCCATGGAATCCCAGTACGCCATGTCCTCGCCCATGAATTCCGGATCAAAGGCCTTTTGGCACATCTCATGTCCGCGCTCTGCACAGGCTTTTGCAAGATTGGACCAGATCACGGTCTCATCCTTGGTTTCCCAGAGGTGAACAACCTGCTGTCTTGCAACAAGCATGTTGCAGGTCTCGACAATCATGTCAGTCTCAAGCCACTCTTCTGTCGGAAGCAGGACATCTGCATAAGTTGAGAAAGAAGTTGGATACATATACATATGAACGATAAACTCTAACTTATCGATCGCCTCTTTCCATCTTCCGGCTTCTGCTAAAACGCCGAGCTTATTTCCGGAACGGTCGATCCAGACTTTCGGCTGATACGGCTTTCCTGTAAGGATCGCTTCAAGCACGCTTCCCGGATGGCCCGCATACCAGATGGAAAGGCCTTTGAATTCCTGTCCGCCGAGACGTTTCTTATACTGCTCTTCGGAGATGCATTTTTCTGCAACCGGTACCGGATAGTTCGGAACCTTCAGTACGCCGCTGGTGCGGAAGCGCTGCATCGGAACGCCCGGTTTTTCCATGTTGCCCATGAGCATATCCATCATGTCTGCTGCCATCGCTGCCTGTACGGAGTTCGGTGTCTGGTCCGTAGCAACGCCGAGGCAGAGGCCGCTCGGGGAATTGTCTGTATATAAATGAATTGCTTCTTCGATCTTTGCAGGATCAAGCTCGCAGATTTCTCCTGCTTTTTCCAGCGTAAACTCATCTGCTCTTTCAAGAAGCATCTGCGCGCCGGTCTTATATGTTTTGCCGTTGATCTCAAAGGTTCCGAAAAGGGAAACTTCCAGTTCATCATCCCATGGATAATGAAGTGCTTTTGCGGAGTCTGTTTTCTCATCCCAAACGGTGAAGATATCAACGCCGTTCTTATCAGATTTGGAATCTGCAAGGCCGAGCTCTTCGGCTCTTACCATGACCTTGGATTCCACATCAACCAGGTACGGCAGGTTTGTCCACTTCATGACAAAGTCTTTATCGTACAATTTATTGGTCAGGATGTAGCGGATCCATGCGAGCATTAGCGCAACGTCTGTTCCCGGACGGATCGGAAGCCAAACATTTGCCTTTGCTGCATCCGGCGTAAAGCGCGGATCGATGACAACGGTCTTAACGCCTTTTGCTCTAAGCTCATTTACCATACGGCCGCCGCTTGACGGGCAGGAGAAGGAAGGATCCGTTCCCCAAAGGACCAGCGTCTTGATCGGGTTATGTTCCTCATCATAGAACTCAAGGCAGTTGCTGTCTGCGATCGAGTTATCGGAACCGCCGTACATCATGGCTGCTGCCAGCACACGCGGCAGATAGCACTGCGCACATCCTGGCTCAAACCAGTTCGGAGTTCCAAAGATATTGCAAAAGCGTGCGATCGACCAGATCTCCGGGTTTCCGCCGCCGCCGGTCGTTGCGAAAACATATTCAGCGCCGTAGTCTTTTCTGACCTGCATCAGCTTATCAGCAATCATGCCTAGCGCTTCATCCCAGCTCGCTCTGCGGAAACGTCCGCCGCCACGGGCGCCGACTCTGATCAGCGGATATTTATTTCGATTCGGATGATAGAGTGCAGAGATTCCGGAAAGTCCTTTAGCGCACATCTTTCCTTTGCTCATCGGATCAACCGGGTTTCCTTCGAGGCTCACGACTCTGCCGTTCTTTACATGCGCAAGTACACCGCAGTTTGCAATGCAGGCGCGGCAGGCAGTCGGAACGATCTTTTCTTCATCGGAAACTTTGACGACCTTGGGTTCTCCTTTTACGAAAAACGTTTTTCCGCCGGAGGTTTGTTCTAAGCCTTTGATGTTTAATAAGAATTCTCCTGTTTTCACGTTTTACCCCACTGTTTTCTGATGTGTTAAGAATCTGTTTCTCTTCTTTAAAATAGTTTTTAAATTGCGCCGGATCCGACGCGGGCAGATAGTTCTTTCATATTCTATCCTATTTCATTCTAATAATATATTCCAAAACGCTTGCAATCAATATCAATTTATGATATAAATAATTCCGAAAGGGAATTATTTGGTGTTTTTCACCATTTAAAGCCCTGAATGTTGGGTATTTCATTCCAAATCGAGATAAGAAGGAGAAGAAACCATGACTGAAGATCAACTGATGTATTTTACTTCTATTGTTGAATGCGGAAGCTATTCAGAAGCTGCTTTAGAACTGGATATTTCCCAGTCCACGATCAGCAAACAAGTTGCACAGCTTGAAAACGAGCTGAATGTCAAACTTTTTGACCGTTCTACAAGAAAAGCTTCCTTAACACCGGAAGGAGAAGCTCTGTATCCGGAGACAGCCGCACTGCTCTCCCAGATCCGTGCGATCAAATCCCACGCTTCTGCTTTAGCTCTTGGCGGACGCCGCAAGATCGATATCATCGCGCTTCCGTTCGTTGGAAACTTAAACTTCTATGTGCCGATCTTCACGTTTGAAGACAGCCACTTGAACTGCGAAGTCAAACTCTATGAAGTGGAAGATAATGAACTTTATAAGAGAATTGCAGCAAAGGATTATGACATCGCAATCTGCTATTTCGATCCGGAGCACATGGGCAATGGTGTGCGCTTTACACCGATCATCGAAAACGAAATGGTCGCAGCGATCCATAAAAGCAATCCGCTCTCTCAAGAAAAGGTCATCAAACCGGAAATGCTGGATAAAGTAAATGTAATGGGAACTCAGGAATTCACAACGCTGAACAAAGTCTATGATCTTTACTTCAAGAAATTCGGCGTGAAACCACATGTAATCTTCCGTTCCAGACCACAGACACTGCTCGGTGCAGCTGCTGCAAAGAAGAGTATTGCGCTCTTAGACCGTCTGCATGCGAACATGTTCCGCACACCGGCTGACATCGCACTTATCCCATTCTCACCGAATCTGAAATGTGCTGTCGGTATCGCAGTCGATGAGGAGAAAGCAGATGATCCGATCATTCAGGAGCTGATTGACGCATTATCACAAGCGTGACAGAGGGACGGTTCTTTTGTCACCAAAGTTCAATCAAAACATAAAACTGCCGTGCAATTCGCACGGCAGTTGTTTTTTGCTGTTTTGGTGACAAAAGAACCGTCCCCTGTCTCCTCCTGCTGTTTTGGTGACAAAAGAACCGTCCCTCTGTCACCTAATTATTCCATGGATTTGCCGGGTCCCAGTCTGTCGGATCCCAACCACGTTTTGCGGTGTCGTTTTCGTCATAGCCATAAAGCGCTCCCGGCGATGCCGGTTTTCCAAGTGGTCCCGGATTATCATAATCATCATAGATGATGGTGGTAAAGCCGTATGGGCAGTTGTTATAGAGCCAGTTTACATCCCGTACGCACATACGGATGCAGCCAAGGCTTGCAGGGCTTCCAAGTTTATTATATTCCGGCCACTCCAGATCGGCGATATTCATCGAATAGTAAGGCACGGAATGGAAGAGGATGCCGCCGACCACGCGGATAAAATAGCGCCCATATGTGCCATCGACCATTAAGCCCCAGTCCATACGGTCCTGCGTCTGATAAGTGCCGAGCGGCGTTTCGTGGCCTTCGCGTCCAACACTGCAAGGGAATGCGATCACTGGATCGTCGTATTCACCGGAAGCCGATTTCTGGTAGACCGTAACCGTACAGCATGCCCGGTTGACCTTTACGAGATATGGCTGTCCATCATCCCAGTTTCCATTATTCATTTCCGGTTCCGGCTCCGGTTCTTTCTCCGGTTCTTTGACTGTTACCGAGACCGTCTTCTTTACAGAATTGCCGCCTTCGTCAGTGGCAAAGATATCGATCACATAGGTGCCGGGCTTGGTAAAGTCTGCATCCTTCTGATCAAAGCGGAAGGTAATCTTCGTGTTATCGCTGGAGGATTTGATCAGATCTTCCATATTGACCGTATCTTCCGGATTAATCTCCAGCTTATCCGCAGTCAGAAGAAAGACCGGAAGCGTGGTATCTTTCACTTTGACTTTCGCACTCTGTTTTAATTTTCGGTAGGAAAAGACCACGGTAAAATCGCCGATACGGCTGGTATCGACTTCGCCTTCCATTTGGATCTCCTCCGCCTTCACGTTTTTTGTTGACGTGATCAAAGAGGCCGGATCAAAGGACGATCCTACTTCCACAACAGCGTCTGTCACGGTCATGGATGGTCTTGTAACTCGAAGAACAACCAAAAGGCCTGTTGTCACTACAACAATCGCCGCCGCTATGATCAGGCAGAGCACAATTGGAGAAATCTTTTTCTTTCGATTCATTTCATCACCTTTTCGTTCTATGTTTCTTAGGTTTTTTCAATTCTAGCATATGTGTCGTCATGAGGGAAGCGAAAGCTCCGTAAGTCTGTTCTACCGCAATAGAAGCAAAAGCTATGTGAGCATATGCCTTCAAAAAAGGTGCTGCACGCTTCGATGCAGCACCCTTGATCCTTTTATCTTTATCATTTTTATGACACTTTCACCTTAACCGGATCTCCCTTTCTTGGGAAGATGAAGCTGAAGATGATCATTGTCACAAAGGCAACAACGACTGCCGCATAAGTCTCGGTCACTGCGAAGCTGCCGATGACGAGGGGATAGCTTCCTGTGATGATCTTGATCGCAACCCAGGAGATTGCCACGAGTGCCGTTAAGATCATGCTCCAGATCGCACCTCGCTCGCTTGCCCTCTTCCAATAGATTCCAAGCAGGACGACGATAAACAGTGCGCCTCTAAGCGAGTACGCCGCATAAACCAGTTCGAGGATCGTAGAGGAGTTCCAAAGGAAGATTGCGCCGACACAGCAGATCACACCAGAAAGTGCTGTGGTCAAACGTCCCATCTTAAGAACTTTCTCGTCGCTCGCGTCCGGACGGATCACGCGCTGATAAACATCACGCGTCACCATGGTTCCTGCAGCAAGAATGATCGGGCTGACCGTGGAAAGAACGGCTGCCAGGATTGCTGCCATAACCAGACCGCCTGCGATGGCCGGCATGCCATGGAGCATCAGCTGTGGCAGAGCACTTTTCGCTGCAACTGCTTTTTCAACGCCAGCTAAAAGGTCTCCGTTTTCATACATGACACGGGCAGCCATGCCGAGTGCCGCCGTAAAGAAACCAAACGGTGCTGCAACAAAGGCTGTGATGATGCAGGCCTTGCGCGCCTGTTTTGAGTTCTTTGCCGCAAGGACCGGCTGAAGGCCAGCCTGTGCCGTGCAGGCTCCAAGGAGGGAAGCGATGATCCAGCTTGACACCTTATCTCCACCGATGGAGAACATATTCCAGAAACTCTTCTCTCCTTCCATCGCACCGAGAGCAGTGATTCCTGAGGTGAATCCTTTCACGCCGCCTGCTCCATGAACTGCAATGACCAGGGCAACGATAACGCCGAGGTACATTACGATTAGATGGAGCACGTTCGTCGAGGCGACGGCATTCATGCCGCCGGCCAGCGTATATACAATAAATATCACCGCAAATGCAATACAGGAAATCCAGAACGGGATCCCTAAGAGGTTCTCTCCGAGTTTTCCGGCTGCGATCATCTGGGAAAGACCGACTGCCAGCATGACGATGGTCAGGATGACGCAGGATACAGTACGCGCATGAACGCCAAAGAATTTTTCGATAATTCCCGGAACTGTTCCCGTTTCCAGCGAGCGGAACAGCTTTGCAAAAAGGAGACCCAAAAACAGGACACCGATTCCATTGGCGATGGTGTACCACCAGCCGGAAAGGCCGTATAAAAATCCATATTCAGAAACACCGGTCGTGGCGGTTCCGCCCAGCCACTCGCCGGTCGAGGCGCAGACGATCGCAAAGGTGCTGAGCGCGACGCCGGTAAATGCAGCGGCGCTCTTTGTCTTGCGTCCGGATATGAGGCCTATAACAACAGTGATAATAAAATAGACGACAATGATAATTGTGATCAGAATTTGATTCCTATCCATAAGGTTTTCACCTCTCTTTTCCTACACCAGTGATCTTAAAATTTCTTCTGTCTCAAATAAGTTGTCTGTTATGCTGTTTTTAGTGTCTTATAATATGTCCGTTCTTATGTGCCTTTTTATCCCTAGATTATTACTCCCTTGTAATTGTTTCTTTATATTCTATGGTTTCAGTCATTATGACTGAAGCAATTCGTCAAAACCCTTAAACACCGGCTCGCCGGTATAGAATCTTGGCTCTTCCAATCCTTCAAGCACATGGAGTGCGCCTGCGGCAAGTCCTTCCATTTCAAACTCGCCCGGATACAGTTTGATCGGTGCGATAAAGGAAACCTTCCTCTCCAGAATTTCTACGAGTGGCTTCGAATATGCCAATCCGCCGGTCAGAAGAATCGCATCGACTTTGCCGTCCATGGCTGCTGCCATGGCTCCGACGTCTTTTGCAATCTGATAAATCGTTGCATTGAAAATAATCTCTGCATATTTATCGCCACTCTTAATCCGTTCTTCCACTTCGATACCATCAGAAGTTCCAAGGTGGTCCACCCATCCGCCGGTCTTCATGATCTTATCTAAAAGTTCTTTTTTGCTGAACTTTCCGGAAAAGCAGATCTCTACGAGGTCAGCTGCAGGAATCGCACCTGTCCTTGTAGGCGCCATGCGGCCTTCCCCTCTCGTGGAGTCCACGTTATCGATGATCTTGCCTTTTTGATGTGCACCGATCGAGATTCCGCCGCCCATGTGAACGACGATCACATTGACATCGCTATATGCCTTGCCGACGTCCATCGCATAATGCCTTGCGACTTCTTTCTGATTCAGCGGATGTCCTCTGCTGGTACGGAACTCATCCTTAAGGCCGGTGAGCCTTGCATCTAAGATGAATTCATCTACAGAACTTGGATTGACGCAAAACGCTCTTCCGCCAAACTCTTCTGCAAAGTCCTTCGCGATCATCGGACCTAAATTTCCGGCATGTCTGCTGCCGATTCCGATGCTGGCGTGTTGGTACATCAGCTCATTGACCTCATAGACTCCGCCCGGCATCGGAAGAAGCCCTGTGCATCTTCCTGCGAAGGCATCGGTTTTCCGGATATCAACATTCTCTTCCTCAAGAGCTTTGAGGATCACTTCTTTTCTGAAGTCGAGCTGATCGGCAATCTCCGGAAAATGGGACAGCTCTTCCGCGCTATGGTCAAGATTGCGGGAAAACACTTTTTCCATATCCTGATAAAGTGCGATCTTTGTGGAGGTCGAACCTGGGTTAATAACAACAATCTGTCTTGCCATATTAAACCTCCCTGCTGTCTGCGATCACTTTCGCGATCGCGATCGTGTACATCTTGGACTCCGGTGCGGTTGCTCTCGAAGTCAGGGCTACCGGAATCTTTGCTCCCATGATCACGCCCGCTTTTTTTGCTTTCGCAAAATATTCCATGGACTTGATCAAAAGGTTTCCGGCTTCGATATCCGGAACGAGCAGGATATCAGCGCTGCCTGCGACCGGATCAGAGACGCCTTTATGTGCTGCAGCCTCAGCTGAGACCGCATTATCCAATGCAAACGGTCCGCCGATGATGCAGCCCGCAATCTCGCCTTCTTTATTTCTTTTCGCTAGTTCTGCCGCATCCAGAGTGCACTGCATTTTTTCATTGACTTTTTCAACAGCGCATAAAGCGGCAACCTTCGGCTCTTCATTTCCGAGAGCATGCATCACTTCCACAGCGTTCTTTGCAATCGCTGCTTTTGCTTCCAGATCCGGCGCAATATTAAGGGCAGAGTCGGTTACTGCAAACAAGCGGTCAAAGCCGTCTACTTCCAGAACGCCAACATGACTTAAAACGCCTTCTTTACGGAGGCCGTATTCTTTATTCAGAACGGCTTTCATGATGATCGAAGTGTCGACCATGCCTTTCATGATCAGCTGAACTTTTCCTTCTCCTGCAAGGCGCGCTGCTGTCTGGCACGCCTCTGTTTTATCTGCGATATCAACGATTTCCCATCCGCTGACATCGACAGCCACTTTTTCCGCCTCTTCTAAGATCTTCTCTTTCTCGCCGATCAGAAGAGGGGTAACGATCTTTTTCTCGCAGGCCAGTTTCACTGCCTCAAGCACCGGTGCATCTGCTGCACAGGCAACTGCCATCGTAAGCGGTCCTTTTGCTGCTGCCGCCTGCGTTAATTCATCCATTGATCTAATCATACTTTCTCTCCCGCGATGCGAGTTCCGGGCGCGACCGATGGAGGAGCCATAATCGCGCCCATGCCTCAACTCACATCATCTTAGCTATCAAGAAATGTAACAGGATATGTCTTTTCATCACGCAGACAGTTCCTTGTGATTCCAAGGATCTCTCTTGCTTCCTGTGCGGTCGCGATCTCGCGGCCTGCAAGCTTGCAAAGATCCACTGCTCTCTGTACGAGACGCAGGTTCGTTGCAATGTCTTTGCTTCCATCCGGATTCTTTCCGAACATGATGTTGTCTTCAAGTCCGACGCGCAGTCCATCGCATCCCAGTGCGAGTCCTGCAAGCATCATCGGCATATGTGCCTTTCCGATGCCGGATACGGACCAGGTTGCATCTTTCGGAAGCTTACCAACAAAGAATGCAAGATTTTCTGCGGTTCCCGGCATGGATCCGCCGACACCCATGATAAACTGGATGTGCGGAGGCTGCGGGATGTTCCATTTGTTGACATAGTACATAACGCTGTCGATATGTCCTGTGTCGAATACTTCAAATTCAGGCTTCACGTCATACTTGATGACTTCCTGGCTTAACAGGTTCAAGAAGCGCGGGCTGTTTTCAAAAATGTAGCTGTTTGCCCAGTTGATCGTGTTCGGGTCAAAGGAGCACATTTCAGGGCGCAGTGCGCCAAGATGCTGGAGACGTTTGTAGTCATCATACTCTCCGCCGGAGGTGGTGAGATTGATGATGATATCCACGCCTGCTTCTTTGCATTTTTCACGGGTCACTTCAACCGCTTCCGTGAATTTCTGAAGACTCATGGATTTGTAGCCGATCTGCATCTCGCCGTCGACTTCCTTATCTTCACGCACATGGATGTGTGCGATGGAAGCACCTGCTTTTGCGCATTCTACGATCTGATCTGCCAGTTCCTCTGCCGTATACGGAACGGTCGGCGCCTGTGCTTTTTTGGTACCTGCTCCGCAGAGGCAGACCTGAATCATTACTTTGTTTGTTTTTGCCATAAGATTATCCTTTCCAACGAAGCAGCTTATACCGGATCGTCCATAAATTTCTTTGTTACGCGGAAGATCTCAAACAGCTGCTTGTCGCGTTTTGCTTTGACTTCCTCGATATCCTTGCCGGTAAAGTCATAAAATCCTTTTCCGGTTTTAATGCCAAGATTGCCCTCATCGACCAGCTCCTGAAGAACGTTCGGGATATGATCCCACTGAGGAGCCGCATAGCTCTTGTTCTTGAAGTTGTTATAGGTCATATCAACGCCGCCGAAGTCGATGCGCTTCATGATACCTAAAACACAAGCTCTCGGAACAAAGGATGCCTGACATGCAAGGTCGATGGCCTCTGCATCACAATAGCCATTGTCGATCAGGTAGAAGATCTCCTGATTCAGGCACTGCTGCAGGCGGTTTGCAATATAGCCGCGGATGAATTTCTTCATCAGGACTGCCGTCTTTCCGCATTTTTTAAGAAGCGCTACTGCAACATCTGCCATTTCCTGCGGTGCCTGCTCGCTCTTAACGACCTCGACCAACGGAATGACATGCGGCGGTGCATACCAGTGGCAGATGATCAGCTGCGGAAGTAGCTCTTCCGGAACGATCTCAAAGATATTCAGTGCGGAGGTGTTGGATGCGATAATAACATCCGCTGCCACGTTACCTGTGATCTTTTCGTACAGTTCCTTTTTCGCTTCCGCTTTCTCGACGATCGTCTCCTGGATAAAGTCAGCGCCTTCAATCGCTTCTTCCACTGTTAATGCAAAATGGATGCGGCCTAAAATATCCTCTTTCGGTTCGCTAAGCATATCTTCTGCTTCAAAGGTATCGAGCTGAGCCTTCAAAGACTCTTTTGCTTTCTCTCTCGTTGACTCGCTGCGGGTCCACATGGTGACTTCACGTCCGCCCATCGCATACATCTGAGCAATTCCAGGGCCCATCGTGCCCGCGCCGAGTACAGCTATTTTTTTAATATCTTCTAATGTTTTCATTTTTTAATCTTCACCGTCCATTTAATTTGAATTAGAAGGATCCTTCCTCCCATGCAACGAGACGAACCATACCACCATCAGCTGCTTCACAGCGGAATGGGAATGCGCAAAGGATCATACGCTTTCCGGTAACTTCGTCAATGTCGCCACCGGCATTTTCGATTGCCATCAGACCATGCTGTCCAAAGAGACGGTGGCAAGGCTCATAATCCGGATAATCCACATCGATATCACGTCCGGTTGCCAGCTTATAATTGGTAGCAAGCCAAGGCATCTGCTCTTTGACCGGGCAATGCCATACCGGTGAATCGGATGCGCCGTATGTTCCTGCGATGGCTTTGATCTTCTTTTCATAGAGCAGCCAGTAAGCAAGTTCCGGACCATTTCCAGGATAGTAGTTGAAGTATTTGTCGTTGTTCTTTCTCCAGAAACGATGGAATCCGGTGTTCAGTACGACAAAGTCGTTCGGACGGATCTCAAGTCCATCTTTGTCAAGCGCTGCCTGAACCTCATCCGGAGTGATGATGTGCCAGATCGCACCTTTCTTTTCCGGAGTCTCAGCCCACTCGCCCATTTTTGCCGGGTCGCCGCCTGCTTTGTTGAATGCCTCTTCAAACTCATCATACATCCAGGTCAGGTCAACGATAACACCTGTGCCGATCGCATGCTCAAGTCTCATCTCAGCAAGTGTATATCCATAGCGCTCGCGGTCAACTTCTTCCTCATGAAGAGTATGGTTCGGAGCGTCGCAGTGGGTTGCTGCATGAAGGGTACCTGTATAGGTGCAGGTACGCTTATGGAAGCGCTCAAGATACTGTCCACGCGGGAAGTTCAGGTCACTTCTTGCACCCGGGAACGGCCATAACGGAGTATCCCATCCCCATGGCTGGGAAAGATCCCAGATCTTTGTCATTTTTTCGGTTTCAAGATACAGTTTGCTTTTGTCAAGGGGCATGTATGCCATAATAACATCCTCACTTTCTTACTAATAACTTGATTGATAAACCACTTTGTCCACGGCCTGAAAGCCGTATCTCATTTTAATTTTTTACTTTCCCGCTCTGATAACGTATAATAAGCAGGAAATCTTTAGGAACTGACGCTTCAAGGAGGTCACTCATGCAGTACAAAATAGGTGACGTGGCTCGGATCCTCGGAATCTCGACCGATCTGCTGCGCTATTATGAGAAAAAAGGTGTTGTAACTCCCACAAAGGACAAGCAGAACGATTATCGCTACTATGATGCGTGGGACATCAATTTCCTCATCGACTGTCTCTGGTACAAGAGCTTCGGATTCGGAATCCCTCAGATCGCTTACATGGTCTCCGATTGTTATCACGGAGATCTCCTCGACATGCTTGCCGAGAAAAAAGATGAACTGAAGGATCTGATCCATCACCAGGAGCTCCTGCTCCGCCGGATCAACCAACACCTGACCCAAGTCCAGCGTGTCAAAGATGCCATGGGCAAGATCAACATCGAACCTTGTCCGGAAGTTCTCTGCTATTTAAACCGCTATGACTCGGATTACGATAACAGCGATGAAATGCAGAAGCTTTCCAAGCAGTGGCTTTTATATATGCCGTTCCTGCAGCGCTATTTCGAGATGCCAACCGATCCCGGAGATCAGCATGCCCACCATTACGCCTGGGGCTTTTCCCTTGAAATGGAATATGTGGACGAGTTTTCTGTCCCGCTCCAGCCTCCGGTCAAGCACCAGCCTTCTGTAGAGTGCATCCACAGCGTGTTCAAAAGTTCCGGTAAAGATGCCTTCTCGCCGGAGCATATCGATTATCTTTACGACTATGCCGCCCAGAACGGATATACCGTTACAGGTGATGCGAGAGGCAATCTTGTCTGCAGCGTCTTAGACGACGGAGCGCTCACCGGATTCTTTGAGGTCTGGCTTCCGATCAGCCAATAGCTGTCAGACCGCCATCCGGATACAGGATATTTCCTGTCAGGAAATCGGATGCCGGTGCTGCAAGGAACAGAGCTGTTCCGACACAGTCTTCCGGATCAGACATTCTTCTAAGCGGAAGGTTTGCTGCCTGCATCTCAAGATATTTCTCAACGGTCACGCCTGCTTCATTTGCACGCATTTCAAAAATCTTGTTCATCATCGGAGTCTTCATAATGTTCGGCCCAAAACCGTTCACGGTGATGCCGTACGGTCCAAACTCAGAAGCAAGCTGCTTGGTCAGCATGTCAAGTGCTCCCTTGCTTGCGCAGTAAGCTGCGTTGCCAGGACCCTTTGTCGCGATCTTTCCGCGTACGGAAGTAACGTTGATGATCTTTCCGTATTTGTTTTCCATCATGTATTTTCCGAAGTGTTTGCAGGTCATCATAATGGAAGTAACATTAGCATTTAAGGTCATTTCGAACTCATCAACCGGGAACTCCGTGATCGGGTGTTTTTTGTTGATTCCCTGGGAGTTTACGAGGATATCAACTTTTCCGAAATCTTTTACAAATGCTGCTGCACATGCTTCAACCTGATCTTCTTTGGTTGCGTCACATACATAGTATTTGAATTCTTTTCCGGTCTGCTCTTTGAGTTCCTCGCAGGCTGCTTTCAGTTTGTCCTCGGTACGGGAAGCGATCGCTACGCTTGCGCCTGCCTCAGCAAATGCTTTGGCAACAAGCTTTCCAAGTCCGCCTGCACCGCCCATGATCATTGCAGTTTTTCCGGTCAAATCAAAATAGTTTGCCATTGTTTTCGCTCCTTTCGGATTTCTAAAATCCATTTTTGTTTTTTATTGTTTCCTATCCTGATCGGACAGCTGTCCGATTTGTTTTAATTAGTGTGTCCGCGTTAATCGCACATCTCGATGACGGTCGCCTGTCCCATGCCGCCTGCGATGCAGAGCGTTGCAAGGCCATATTTAAGGCCGCGCTTTTTCATCTCGTGAACCAGGGTTACGATAATCCGGCAGCCAGAGGATCCGACCGGATGTCCTAACGCAATTGCGCCGCCGTTGACATTGATGATGTCCATCTTGTCTTCCCATCCGAGCTGCTTGATGCAGCCTAAGGACTGGGCAGCGAATGCTTCGTTAAGCTCGATCAGCTGGATGTCATCATCTGTGATGCCGGCATTTTTCAGTGCCTTCGGAACAGCTGCCACCGGGCCGAGGCCCATGAGGCGTGGATCATTTCCTGCAGTTCCCATTCCGATGATACGTGCGATTGGCTTAAGGCCAAGTTCATTTGCTTTTTCCTCGCTCATCAGCAGAACGGCGGAAGCTCCGTCGTTTCTTCCGGAAGAGGAAGCTGCCGTTACAGTGCCTGTCAGGGCGCTGTCGTTAAAGAGATGGCCTTCTTCATCATGTTTGATATTGAAGCATGGTTTGAGCTTTGCAAGCTTCTCCATGCTGCTGTCGCGCCTCGGGAATTCGTCCGTATCGAAAACGATCGGCTCTTTCTTTCTTCCCTGCGGAACCGTGACCGGAACGATCTCATCTTTGAAACGTCCGGCATCGATGGCTGCGACTGCTTTCTGCTGGGAAGCCAATGCAAAGGCATCCTGCTCTTCACGGGTGATGCCGAGCTGCTCTGCCACATTCTCTGCGGTCGCTCCCATGTTATAGGAACCGTAAGTCTCTTCCGGCTGGGACTTGAACTGTCCCTCGGTGAGCGCATCTACGAACTGGGTCGTGCCGGTTCCGACACCCCAACGTGCGTTCCGTACATAGAAGACTGCATTGGACATACTCTCTGTTCCGCCGGCAATGACAACATCCGAAACGCCGCACATGATCTGCATTGCACCGTTATGAATTGCGGTCATTCCGCTTGCGCACTGGCGCATTACGGTGTGTGCAGAAGCGGACTCCGGGATCCCTGCTTTAAGAGATGCGACGCGGGCGATGTTAGGCTCGTCCGAAGTCTGACGGCACTGGCCTAAGATAACCTCGTCGATCTCTTTCGGATCGATCCCGCTGCGGTCGATGCATCCGCGGATCACGGCGTCTGCCAGATCCAGCGCGCTTAACGGTCTTAAAGCGCCGCCCATATTTCCAACAGCGGTTCTGCATGCTTCAACAATTACTACATTTTTCATGTTATTCTCCATTTTCGTGTGACTCCATTTTCCTTCGCTGCCGCGCCTACCATGTGGTATTTTCTCGAAACCTGAAGAAGGTTTCTCAAAAACACCACATGCTCTCACGGCAGCGCCTGTTACAAAACGAATTCACTCAGTACTGATCATTACATTAAAAACTATTTCTCGAGGACGATCTCGCCGAAGTTTACGGATCCTGCTGTGCGGCACTCGAGCACTTTTGCTTTGCAGCCTTCAGCTTCGATGGTGACCGTAAACGGTTTGTTCGTCGGAAGACCCTGAACTTCAAAGTCACCTAAGAAGTCGGTTTCGGTCTTGTATTCTTTTCCGCACTCTTCACATTTTACTGTGACTTTCGCACCTTTTACGTCCTCGCCTTCAAAGGTGACTTCGCCGCAGATAAACGGTTTCGGAAGATACATATACTTCACCGCGCCGTCTGCTTTGAATGCCGGCTGGAAGTCTTCGAGTTCTGCCTCGTGCTCTTTTGCGAATTTGGAGATCTCGCTATCCGGATCATCGAGGTCACCGAAGATCAGTGCCTGGTTCGGGCAGCACTCGGAACAGCGGGTCTGCTTCTCACCTGCATCAAGCATGTGTGCGCAGCCGTTGCACTTCTGTGCGATCCCTGCTGCCTCGTTCCACTGAACACAGCCATACGGGCAAGCCTGAAGCAGTGCCTTGTCTGCGCTCTTTTCCGGATCTAAGATTACGAGTCCGTCCGGACGTGCATAAAATGCATCCGGGCGTTTTGCGATACACGGAGCATTCTTGCAGTGCTGGCACGGGATCGGGATATAGTCAACTTTTACTTTGTCATGTGTTCCATATTCGATCTCATTGACGCGCATCAGGTTCATGCCTTCTGCGGTTGCTTTGCCATACTCTCCGTGATCGTTGCCGATCCATTCGTCTTTGCATGCAAGGAAGCAGCTATAGCAGCCATTGCAGCGATCGACGTCTATAATAAATCCATATTTAGCCATTTCTTCTTCCCCCTTTCCTAGCAGTCCCATTTCCTGCATTCGATCAGGCAGGAGTTCGGAGCCATACCAGGTACGTTCTTTGACAGCCATCTCTTGCTGGTCAGGATATTGACACATCCGCCACGGTCGGTAGCTCCGGTCTCTGTGGTGATTGGATCATACTTCGCAGAGCAGCCGTAGGAGTGCATAACGCCTTCCGGAACACGATAGGTAACATCTGCTGCACAGAGAACGCTTCCGCGGTCGTTGTAAAGCTCAATGATGTCGCCGGTCTTGATTCCACGGTCTTTTGCATCCTTCGGATTGATACGTGCGATCCAGTATGCATAGCCGTCAATGATCATACGGTGGCAAGGGATCTCATCCAGCCAGCTTGCATGGGTATCATAATGCGTATGGAAGCTGAAGCGCGGATGCGGGCTGATGATCTGGAGCGGATATTTCTTATAAAGCTCTGTCTCATGGCCCTCCCAGGACGGAATATACTTCGGAACGAGCGGACGCTCTTCATCATCCGGCATATAGTGCTTCAAGCTGCGGGATGAGAACTCCAGTTTTCCGGAGAAGGTGCCGAGTTCTTTGGATTTTTCCGTCGGCTCCATGGTGTTCATATTGTTTTCTACTTTCAGGTTCGGGTTCAGATAATCCTGGGTATCGCAGTCGCGGCCTTCATAGTACCAACGGAATGCCGGATGCTCTTCATAGTCTTCCGGAACCGGAACGATGTAGTAGCCCTTCTTATTGAACTCTTCCCAGCTGCATCTCTTGGAGAGCTCGGAAATGTTCCAGAACGCCTCTGCCCACTCGTCTTCGGTCTTTCCGCCGTCGGTGTACTGCTCCCAAACGCCGAGTTTCTTTGCAACTTCCTGGAAGATCTCATAGTCGCTCTTGGACTCGCCGAGCGGCTCAACGCATTTCATTTCGCGAACGATAACACGCCAGTTGTTACCAATCTCTGCGTGTGTGGTATATCCGCCGCCGACGGACCACTCACCAAGGTCGTTACGCTCTAAGTTCGTGCAGGCCGGAAGGATAAGGTCTGCATATTTTGCTTCGCCGCCGAACCAGCAGTCCTGGTTGATGACAGTGTCGAGCTGATTCTCGCCGCAGTGACGATAGAGCTGTACGTAGCGGTTGGTCTCGGTCATGGTTCCCATGAAGGATCCGCCGTAACGCCAAAGCATTTTGACTTTTCCTTCAATCGGATACTCGTGCTCGGTAAACTGCTGATGGACACCCTGTCCGCAGAAACCTTCGCCGATGAATTTACCATGTCCGTTCATGATATCTTCCGGATAATTCAGTCTGTAGAGACGCTGCGTTGTGCTGGATGCAGCATATTTGATGTTTGCTGCACGGGATTTACCCATCTGGGAATCCGGCTCAGCATAGCCCGGGAACCAGGTATAATCTGCAGGAGCACCCATGGTTGTTCCCCAGATAGAAACGCCCGGTTTACCAAAGCCCTGCATTGCTGCAAGAGCGATGATCAGACGAGCTTCCTCTGTTCCGAATGCGGTACGGCAAGCACTGCCTTCACCACCGCGGACACCGCCTGCGATCGCAACTCGTTTGGATGCCCACTCTTTTGCCAGTGCGCGGATACGGCGCGCCGGGATTCCGGTCTTCTCTGCCGCCCACTCACAGGTCTTCGGAACGCCATCTTCTTCACCGAGGATATATTTCTTAAATTCCTCAAATCCTTCGGTACGGTTTTCAACATAGAAGTGATCATAGCTGTCATCAATGATCCACTGATATGCGATTGCTGCTGCAAGCGCGGTATCCGTACCCGGACGCGGTGCGAACCAGGTGCCGTCCATAACTGCGTTGGTGTAGTTATAGAACGGATCGATGAAGACGCACTTCATGCCCATTTCTTTCAGCCATACACGCCAGATGTTGGATTCCTGTCCGGAGTAAATACCGTGTGTGGAATCCGGATCGTTGGACCAGAACACGATCATATCTGTGTTCTTAAATGCATCCGGCAGAAGGTCGAATTGCTCCGGCTGTCCAAGACGCCAGGAGAAGCCGTACATATGCGGAGCTCCCCACATCCATCCTTCCCAGGAATCCGGGTTATCAAGGATTGGCGTATAGTTCAGCATGGAGAAAAATCTTCCGAACGGTGCCATCTTATATCCGACGATACCCCAGTTATGGTGGGAGCCGGTGATGGCTGCGATCTGATGACCGTCAAAGACACCGTTTTCGTCACGCGGTGCAAGGCGATCGATTTCTTTTGCGATGATCGTTGCTGCCTCATCCCAGGAGATGCGTTCATAACCGGAGATACCACGGTTCTGCGGATTACGCTCGCCGTCCGGATCCCAGTCCACTCTCTTCATCGGATAAAGGATACGATCCTCGCTATAAAGTCTGTTCTTCTCAGCAAGAATATTCTGCGCAATGCGCATAGCCTTTGGAGGGGAATACTTTTTGCCGGTTTTGTCTTCGACAGTCCACGGTTTCGGATAGTCCTCTTCAGGCACCTGGAGCGGCCGGATACGGGTGATCTTGCCGTCCTCGACATACACGGAGATCGGGCCTCCGGTCGTCAAATTGGTAAATACCTTTTCCATTTTTCATTCTCCTTATACATTTCTTGAAGTTGATAAGTTACTGTCTCCCCACGATCGCAGGCCTGCCTGTTTCAGGCCACGCGATAGGTTCCTAAACTAAATATAAACTTTGGAATGATTCTAAGGTCAAGGGAGTTTTTAAAGAAAATTTCAGAAAAAAAGAAGGAACGGTAAACATTCCGTTCCTTGATTGTCGGTTAACCAACTTTGGCCTATTTTAATTTTGTTTTTCGTCCGTTTGCCTTTTGCTTCCGTCTATTATTTCTGTCGCAATTTTTATCTTTTGCGATACTTTTTCAGGCGTTTTCCGGGGAGAACCAGGAAAGATTTAAGAGGCCTGCTGTGCCCGCGCAGGTAATCCCATAGAATAATAATTCCTTTCCGGAATTAAGATACGGGATGATCGTTCCGTTGCAGAGGCTGCTGCCGGTTACGATAAATATTTTGCCCCAGGCAAAGCCGCTTTCTCGGTTCAGCTTAGCGCCGTTTACAACAATGTGATCGAAGCGGTCTTGTGACACATTGTCAGGATCCAGATCCAGGGTCCAGAAACCAAGTTTTTCATCCATAAAGCGTTTTACAAGATAGCCGTCATAGCCCACAAGCACGATATTGTCTCTGCCATAATGCTCTGTTACGTAGCGGCAGAGGGCATCCGCATACATTGCGTGGAACTCTTCCCCTTCCTGGAAAACGCCCGAGCATAAGTTCAGGCGGCTCATTGCTGCGTTAAGCGCAGAAACCGTGATCGGACTGATGCCATTTTCTGTTGGCGCAATCTCCAACGCTTCTTTCAGTGTTCCACAGAAAATTTCTTTTCCCGGGATATCTTCTACTTCCGCCTTCAGGCTGTCTGCGATGATGCCGGCTTCCGCATAAGCTTCGCCATATGTACCGCCGGTTTCCCCGCCTAACATCGCTATTACGCAATACTCCGGACGAGCAACCGTTGACGGCGGGTCGCCCTCCGGACGGAGCGTTCTTTCCGGTTCGGAAGAAACCGTCACTGTAACCGGCTCTTCGAGAAGCTGTTCTGCTCCCGGTTTTTTATAAAATTCAGATAAAATCTGTTCGTATAATTCTGTAATTGTCATATGTGCACCAACCTATTTTCTCTTCATCGGCTGATCGCCTAAGTTTATGCTGTTCTCTGTCGTATCGAGGCCTAAGAAGCTTAGGCTTTCAAAACCATCCGCTTCGATCGTTAAGTCATATGTGCCGTGCGGAAGATCTTTAAACCAGAAATCGCCGAAGATGTCAGTCTCGGTTTCCCAGCTCTTATCTCCAGCCGTCAAAACACATTTTGCGTTCCTCACAACGACTTCCTCATCCGGATCATAGATCGTTCCGCCGATAAAGCGTCCCGGGATATTTTTGTAATATACCTTCGGACCATTGCCGGATTCCGGAAGGCGAACAGTTGCATCTTTGATAAAGTCTGCAAAGTCTTCTTCCTCTCCGAATTGAATGGCTCCGGTATGGCAGACATCTACGCAGCGCGGCGTCTTGCCTTCTTCTAAAAGGTGCGCACAGCCCGTGCATTTTTGTGGAAGATTCTTCTCCTCATTCCAGAAGATTGCTCCATACGGACAGGCCTCAGCGATTTCTTTCTGTCCTGCCGCCTTTTCCAGATCGATAATGACCAGCCCGTCTTCTCTTTTATAAACAGCGCCGTCTTTTGCTGCCTTCATGCAGGCCGGATCCTCACAGTGATTGCAGAGCACCGGAATATAGTGGATCTTTACTTTCGGCTTCGTGCCTTCCACATGCTCTTCCACCTGCAGCCAGAACTGGCCGGTCATCGGCTGCTGCGCCGCGTACGGCAGCCACTCATTATTGCAGTGCTCATCCTTGCAGGCAAACTGGCAGTTATAGCAGCCGCTGCACCTTGCAACATCGATACAAAAAACTTTAGCCATGATAGTTATCTCCGTTTTCGTAGTCTTTCATCCAGCCTTCCACACAGACGCCGAAGGCTTTGTCATAATGACGCTCAAACGCCCACGGCGCTCTCTGCTTCCATTCTGCCCAGTCTTCTTCCGTTACTTTCTGCACATCGCAGAGGAAGCCGCTGGTGGCCATACCCGTGGAGTTCTTTCCGATCGGTTTCGTCGGGGAAATATTATTGATCGCACCGCCCCTGTCGACTTCTCCCGGAATGATCGGATCCAGTCTGGAGCCGTGGTCGATATAGCAGGTCCTGTCGATCAGGCGTTCCGTGACATATGCGCCGCAAAGGACAATGCCTCTTTCATTAAATACCTTGACGATATCGCCGTGTTTGATTCCGCGCTTTTCGGCTTCTTCCGGGCTCAGCCAGCATGGCTCATACAGATATCCGTCTTCACCTTTGATCTTCATCGTCTCAACTTCACGGCTCCACGGAATATCATCACATTGTGCGTGGATCCTCCATCTTCCGTGATTGGACATGCAAAGCAGCGGATATTTTTCCGCACGCTCGGAAGACAGACGCTCGTCATGCCACGGTCCTTTCTCGACCCAGTGCGGGACCGGCGGACGCTCGCTATCGTCGGGCATGTATTTTTCGATATTGGAAGAGGAATATTCCAGAAGACCGGTCGGGGTCTCCAGCGGATATTCCTTCGGATCCTTTGCAAACTCTCCGAGGCCCGGAGTCGCATCTTTAGCAGTTTCGCTCACCGGAACCACAAAGATCTTCTTCTCATTCCATTCCTCAAAGCTCATCTTTTCTTCGCAGCCGGACGCTTTATAGAAGAAACGGACCCGCTCTTCTTCTGTCAGGTCACCGGTATAGGCTTTCACATATTCCGGGCCGAACTGTTCTAGGATCTTTACGCAGACATCAAAGTCCGAAACGGATTCCCCTCGCGGCTCGATGCAAGGTTCTTCTTTATAGACGGAAACATAGGTTCCGCTCGACATATCATTTCCGATATCATGCATCTCATGCTTCGTGCAGACCGGAAGAAGAAGGTCTGCAAAGTAGCAGTCGTTCTCCATCCACGGATGCTGTACGACAAAGGTCTCGATCTCCGGATCCCGGTACGCTCTCTGGAACATAAAGCCATCATTCCAACAGGTAACGTTGCACGGCGCCGTTGACCAGATCATGTGGATGCGGCTCATGCCCGGACGCGGATAAACCTGTTTTCTAAACTGATCATAAACGGTTGGAACACGCTGGTTACCCGGACGCGGATTTCCTGCTGTCGAGAAGCAGCTCATTCCCATCCACTCTGCGTGTTTATCTACGATCGCTGTTTGCACAAGGCAGCGCGGGATATACTGTTTCGGTCCCGGAAGGACTTTAAAGAGGTCAACGATCTCAGGGGAGCGCTCCTTCTGAACATCTGTCAGCGGGAAGCGGCTCATATGGATATCCGAAGGGATATCGCCCGGCACCGTCCGGATCGCGTCACAGATATGCGGGACCGCCGGAACAAATTCCGGGGTGTATGGAAGCGGGTAATTCTTTGCCCACATGTTCCACTCGATCAGCTTGCACTGATGCACGCCCGGTTTTCCAAGACCCTGCATGCCAAGGAGCATAACCTCTAAGCGGGCAGGCTCCGTTGCATATGGAGCACGGATATAGCTTCCGCCGTTTCCATGGCAGATGGAAACTGTGTTTTCTGCCCAGTAATCTGCCAGCGCTTTGATCGTCCAGACCGGAACATCGCATTTTTCACTCGCCCATTTCGGAGTTTTCGGAATGCCGTCTTCTTCTCCAAGGACATAGGCCTTGAATTTATCAAAGCCGTAGGTATGTTTTTCGATATATTCTTTATCGTAAGTATCATTTGTAAGCCACTGATAGGCGATCGCCAGCTGCAGTGCCGTGTCCGTGTTCGGAAGGACCGGGATCCATTTATCAGCATGGATTGCCGCACCATAGTTCAGGTCCGGACAGATATAGATGCTCTTGATCCCGAGTTCCGTGAACCAATAGCAAAGCAGGGTCGGCATCTTCATACCGAAGCCGAGTGGGGTCACTTCCGGATCGCAGCCCCAAAAAAACAGGCCATCGCTGTTCTCTGCCATATCCGGGATTAGGTTCGCCTGCGGATTCTGCTCACCAACCGGCTCGCAGCCCCAGACATGCTTTGCGCCCCAGTACCAGCCTTCCCAGGAATCCATATTTCTCATCTGCTGGGTGTAGCCCCCGGTCAGGGAAAACATGCGGTTCGGGCAACCGTGCGAAGGCGCAACGTTTTTGCCCTCTCCATGCATGTCGGATTCGCAAAGGATCGCTTCCGGCGCATAGGTTTTGTTGATTCGTTTGATCTCATTTGCACAGATCCGTGCAGCTTCTTCCCAGGAGATCCGCTCGTAACCGCTGATGCCGCGCATTTCCGGATGGCGCTCGCCGTCCGGATCCCAGTCGACACGTTTCATTGGATACAGAATGCGGTTGGGAGAATAGACCCTGGTCTTATAGCAGAGCCCCATATGGGTGATATTGACCCTCTTCGGAGGATCAAAGGTCTTTCCTCTGGCTTCCATATGCCAGGGATTACAGTTTGCGTCTGTATATTCGGCGTCATAGTTGTATGGATTGATCCGGACGATCTTTCCGTCTTCGCAATCCACTTCACAAAGTGCGCCGCTTTCAGGCCCCATCAGACTGTGACTGACAAGCCGTGTATATTTATTCGTTGTCTTTTTCTCCAAAATGTCACCCCCGTAATTTCCAGTTGGCTCAGATTTTTCCGTAAGGAGATAGACCTCTTTTAAAAGGTCGCTTCTATGGTGATGGTATTATAAATCTCAAAATCATGCAAGCCCCCTCGTCACCCTCAACGCCTATTGATTAACTAGGAAATGGATGATATCATGTTATCGGAAGTATAGATCAGCACAAGGGAGTATATGATGCTGCATATCGATAACAATTATATTAAGGAACATTTACTGGACGGAAACTTCGGTCTGGAAGAAGAAAGTCTCCGCGTTCTTGCGGACGGACACTTTTCCCATACCCCGCATCCGTTCCCGGATGATCCGCATATCGTAAGAGACTTCAGCGAGAACCAGACCGAGATCAATACCGGTGTCCACAGCAGCCCGGAAGGCGCAGTCGGGGAACTGCTTGCGCTGAAGAAGCGGGTGCAGGAGACACTCAAAGCACTTTCGGAGCCGGAATATCTCTGGCCGTTTTCCAATCCGCCTTACATTAAGAATGAACTGGATATTCCGATCGCACAGTTCACCGGCGAACTTGCCGAAAAGACCGCCTACAGGGAGCATCTTTCCAAACGTTACGGCCGCTACAAAATGACGTTCTCCGGAATCCATGTGAACTTCTCGTTCACGGACGAACTGCTGAAAGCCGATTATGAGCTGGCATTACGGGACAGCGAAGAAAGCTCTGAAAAAACATTCCAGGATTATAAAAACGAGCTGTATCTTTCCCTCGCAAAGCGCATGAGTGTCTATGGATGGATCCTGGTTCCGGTCACAGCGGCCAGCCCGCTCTTAGACAGTTCCTTCATGGAAAAGGGCGTTTATGACGGGGATATCTTCACCGGTATGGCTTCCGTCCGCTGCAGTGAAATGGGCTACTGGAATGAATTTACCCCCATCTTCAATTACGAAAACATCAAAAAATATACGGACAGCATCCAGATGTATGTGGATGACGGCGCGCTTGCTGCCCCGTCCGAGCTCTACTACCCGATCCGCCTGAAACCGAAGGGTGTAAACTCGATCGCCTCTCTCCGGGAAAACGGTGCAGATCATATTGAGCTCCGCATGTTTGATCTGAATCCGTTTGAAGAATCCGGCCTTGATATCCGCGATGTAAAATTTGCACATTTAATGCTGATCTGGCTGGCTGCAACTCCGGATGTCCCGGTCACATTAAACGACCAGGTGCATGCGGTGCAGAATTTTAAAAACGCAGCCCGCTATGATCTTAAGACCGTCTATATGTATGACGAGAACGGAGACAGCTATTCCTTTGTCTCCGCCGCAAAGATCATTATTGAGCGGATGCGCTTTTTCTTCAGGCCTCTCGGGCTCAAGGTGAACGATATCCTGGATTATGAATACAACAAATTTACCGATGCGGAAAACCGCTATGCCTGGAAGCTCAGGAAAGAATTCGAAGGCGGATTTGTAAAGAAAGGGCTTGCCCATATGCTGGAAGGACAGACGAAATAGATGTGTGAACTGTTCGGAGTTTCATCTTCGGAAAAAATAAATTTGAACGAGTATCTGACGGAATTTTTCTCTCACGGAAAAGCGCATCCCGATGGCTGGGGCATGGCATTCTTTCACGGAATCGAAGTGGCGGTGGAAAAGCAGCCGATCAATTCCCGGAAAAGCATGTATCTGAAATCCCGGCTATCAGTCCCGATCGAATCAGACAATATGTTTGCGCATATCCGGCTGGCAACAAAGGGAACGGATGAATATGAAAATACACATCCTTTTGTGATGCGGGATGATTCCGGCAGAAACTGGACGCTGATCCATAACGGAACGATCTTTGACAGTGAACTTTTGGATCCGATGTTCTACGAGCAAAAGGGTCAGACAGACAGCGAACGCATCCTGGTCTATATCATCAAACAAGTCAATGCGCGGCTCAAAGCCGGGGAAGCACTCGGCGATGCGGATCGTTTCCGTCTGATCGATAAGATCATAGGCGAGATCACTCCGGGCAATAAAGTGAACCTTGCCATTTACGATGGGGAGCTAACGTACGTTCATACAAATTACCGGGGCAGTCTCCACCGGAAAAAACAAGGAGCCGCTATGCTCTTTTCTACCAGACCATTGGGCCGCACGGAGTGGAAGGCGCTTCCTATGAACACCCTGCAGGCTTACCATGACGGCGAACTCGTTTTCACCGGAACCAACCACGGGAATGAATATATTGACACATTGTCGAAGACCAGGCATCTGTATCTGGATTATGCTGCTTTGTAATTACACACAATACACTAGTTAGGAGAGACATTATGAAGATTTCAACCAAAGGACGTTACGCATTGAGGATGCTGATCGATCTGGCAGAGCACCAGGAAAGCGGATATGTTTCGTTAAAAGACATCGCTTACCGCCAGCAGGTATCGAAAAAATATCTGGAGCAGATCATTCCAATCTTTAACCACAGCAACGTGCTGCTCACGAACCGCGGTTCACAGGGCGGCTATAAGCTTGCGCGGACTCCGGATAAATATACCGTCGGCGAGATCCTCCGCCTTACCGAAGGCTCTCTTGCACCGGTGGCATGCCTGGACCAGGATCCCAACACCTGTGAGAGGAGAGATGCTTGTGCGACCCTTCCCATTTGGCAGGGATTAAATGATGTGATCAACGAATACTTGGATGGAATCACCCTGCAGGATATTTTAGATCAGCAAACGGCCCGCTTTGGAAATGATTATGTAATCTAAGGAGTTACTATGGCAAAAGTAAAAGCTGTTTGTATCAGCGAGAAAAAAGGAACCATGAAGCATCCGGTCGAAGCAATCGAGCTCAAGATCGACCACGGAATTATAGGAGATGCGCATGCGGGCAACTGGCACCGCCAGGTGAGTATGCTTGCGGATGAGAGCGTTGAAAAAATGCGGGAGAAATTCCCTGACATTCCAATCGGTGCCTTTGCAGAAAACATTCTGACTGAAGGGCTCTGTCTTTATGAACTGCCAGTCGGCACGAAACTGAAAATCGGGGAGGTCCTTTTGGAAGTGACCCAGATCGGAAAAGAGTGTCACGCGGACTGTGCGATCCGTCAGCAGGTCGGCGACTGCGTGATGCCGCGCGAAGGAATCTTCACGATCGTTCTTAAAGAAGGCACCGTAAAAGCCGGCGACGAGATTGAAATATTGGATTGATTTTGGGTTTGGAAGCAACAGGCTTCAATGATAAAAAGGAGGTTCCCCGAAAGAACCTCCTTTTTTGTTACTGTTCAAAGCCGTACACTTTATCCAGGATATCAAAGAGTTCCTGATCCGGCGTTTCCGTCACGCCGACCTTATCGCCCAGCTCATGCACCTTTTTCCCGTTTGTCTGTCTGGTTTGAACATCCCATTTCGGAAGTCCGCCGCCATTCGGATCGCCCGTATTTACATAGTTAACAACATAGTGCAGGAACTGCTCGCTCAAAGCGCGATCTTCTTCTGTATATAGTTTCGATGACGGCGGAATGTTTCCGTAAAGATAGACCTCTTCACCGGAATGCCAGGAGCCGATCCGTCCGTTTTCCTTCGTAAAGTAATACATATAGCTCGGGATGTCGTTTGCCACCGCCTGACGCGCAAGGCAGTAATGCCCATAGGTAAACAGATAGACTGTGCTGAGCTTCGCCCAGTTCTGCTTTGCCTCTTCA
>JAZQCK010000003.1:0-25585 GCA_045546255.1 Lachnospiraceae bacterium
CTCTTCAGGCCGTGGATTGATCAGCGGCGTCACTTTTAGTGACATCGAAGAATTCCACATTGGAGTATCTTTGTATTTATGGTAGGAGTCGCTGCTGCTCCGGTCATCCAACCATGGATAGATCAAAAGCGTAAAGATCGGCCGGATGGGATGATTTCGGTCGCGGGCGATCATTGCTGTCGTTACACACAGGGTTCCGCCGGCGCTGTCACCAGCCAACCCGATGCGCTTTGTATCAATTCCAAGTTCCTTTGCGTGATCACAGATCCAGCAGTATGCTGCATAGCAGTCTTTCTGCGGATAGGGGAACGGATATTTCGGTGCCAGACGGTACTTCACATAAATGACCACACAGCCAGCCTCTTTCGCATAAGTCATGGCATGCCGGAAATGACTCCAGGTTCCTTCAAAGACAAACCCTCCTCCGTGGATATTGATCAGGCATGGAGCCGGCTTTTGAATCTTCTTAGGCGCGATGACATAGAGTTCGATTTCGCCACTTTTGTTCCCCTTAAGCTTGATCTTTCGAACGTCCAATTCCGGATCCTTCCATAAGAACCACGGTGCGTTCATAAATTTCTGCGACAGCAAAATAACACCGCGATTGATCGGCGGTGACAGTTTGTCAAAAGGTGAAAACTCTTTGCTGATCAGATATTTCTTCCGGCTCATTCTTTCTCCTTGTTCTGCTTTTCCTGCAGCAAACACATCCATTACTCTTTTTATTATATACTATTTTCGGGAAAGAGTTGAATAAATCCGTATCTGATAATAATTGTGGAGACAGAGAACCGCAAGGTGAGCCCTTTAGGGCGAGAAGGCAGCCTGGGCTGTCCCCTGTCTCCTTGAAACATGATATAATCATCGCAACAAGTTGAAAATCCAAAAAGGAGAAGGATATGATTCTGTTTATTGACGCCTGTGTAAGAGAAGAGTCGCGCACAAGAGGGCTTGCGGAAAAAGCAGTCAAGCTGATGGGCGGCGAGATTACAAGGGTGAATCTGTTTGAAGAGAACCTGATGCCACTTGATGGAGAAAGCCTAAAAAAGCGTGAGGCTTGCATCAGCCGGGCGGACTATTCTGATGAAATGTTCCGGCTCGCAAAACAATTAAAAGAGGCGGATGAGATTTTGATCGCAGCACCATATTGGGATCTGTCGTTCCCGGCAGTGCTGAAATGTTACATTGAAATGATCTGTGTCAATGGACTGACGTTTGCCTATAACGAACAAGGAATTCCGGAAGGTCTTTGCCGGGCAAAAAGGCTGATCTATATTACCACAGCAGGAGGCTTCATTCCGGAGAAAAATTTCGGCTTTGATTATCTAAAGCAGTTATTTGCTGACTATTTCGGAATCACAGAGTCGGTGTATATAAAAGCAGAAGGCCTTGATATTTATGGCGCCGATGTCGCAGGCATTCTTGAGGCAGCGGAAAAAGAAATCGATGTACTGAACAATCATATCCAAAGATAGTCTTAGAAGAGCCATAAAGCTTGAATCATTTTTGGTTTATGGCATAATAAATACGAAACGCTATATTTATCAAACATTATTAGGCAGATAGAGTTAAACCGGAAGAATTGCAACATCACAGTTTGCCGCTCTATTTGCCTCTTGTTTTTTTGGACGACTATCTCCAAATGGCATCCCTTGTAGAATCAAATCAAGATGAAGAAATCGTTTCATAATCCAATCTTAAATATTTCAATCGTTGATCGACTGGATACGGATCTCGTTATTTCAAGGGATCCGGAGATCATCTATGTTATGGAGGGGGCTCTGGCAGTATTTGTGGGAGCCAACGAGTGGATCCTTCGGGAAAATGATTATCTGGTCATTAATTCTGAACAAGAACATCAATATGTCATTCAGGAATCAGGATTGTTTGCACTGATGAAGCTCAAATATGCGGAAGTGGCAGATTATCTTGGGCTGCGTTCTCATGAGATTCGATGCAACTCAATCCAGGAAGGTGCTGCAAGGCAAGAACGGTCAGGCCGCCTTCTGCAGAGTTTGATTGGATACTCTCTCAGCGAAGATGCGGCCGATGAGGCCAAGCTGTTTGCGGAAAGTTATAACTTGCTTCATCAATTCAAAAACTTCTGCATGATCCGGAAAGAGAATGATTCCGGCAGAGCGGGAGAAGACGCAGAAAAAAGGCAGGAACTGATTCGGCAATTTATTCAGGAAAACTATAATCATAAAATCACATTGACAGATCTTGCGAATGCAACCTACCTTTCGTCAACCTATCTTTCCAGATATATAAAAGAAAAATTTGGAAAAACGTTTTCTGAAGTGCTGACAGATGTTCGCTTGGAACATGCGGAAAAAGACATTGTAGAAACATCGTGGCCAATCACCAGGATAGCGCTGGAAAACGGTTTTCCTCTGCCTGCATCATTCAACAAAACCTTCCGGCAGCGTTACGGGATGGCGCCATCTGTTTACCGCAAAGAACATCAACAAAAAGAAGAAGAACGAAATGCCCGTGTGGAGCAGCGTGCGGATTCGGATGAGCTGCTTGACCAGAAAATCCAGGCTTTTATCAGCAGAACAGCGAACACCTATTCCTCCTTTGGAAGCAGCGCGGCAGAACTGGAAGCACATGTCAGAGAGGCGAAAGACTTTCATCGCTTCTTTGATGGAATGATTAACGGAGGCTCCTTCCGCGATCTTATGCGCGCAGAAATGCAGGAGCACCTGCTGCAACTCAGAGAGGGTCTCCATTTTACCCATGTGCGTATTTGGGATCTCTATGCGCCGGAACTGATGCTGTTCCGTGGAGATGGGAGTGGTGTCCTGAATTTTTCACGTATTGATGGTGTTCTTGATTTTTTAACCTACCATAAGATTCGGCCGTATATTGAACTTGGGGCAAAACCAGTTATTCTTCTTAGAAACGTAGACGATTATCTGCTTTATGAGGAACGCAAACCGAAGTTCTCAAAACCGGAGGAATACAGCGAATTTTTGAGACAGTTTGTTACGCACTGTGTGAACCGATATGGCATTGAAGAGGTGGAACAGTGGTACTTTGAGCAGTGGATGGATGCTAGAATTGAAGATGCAAACCGTTATCTGGATGTTTTTGATGCTATGTTTACAAGTATCAAGGCAATCTCGCCAAATATTCGGGTTGGCGGTCCGGGACTCAGCGAAGAAAGTCTGGTGCGTATGCCGGAGCTGCTTGCAGGATGGAATAGGAGAGTATTTAAGCCAGACTTTATTTCCATCTATTCCTACCCATATTTGAAGCCGGAGGAACATGCAAAGCAAAGCCCGAAAGGAAGTGAACGTAGCCAGGGAAGTACCTATGTAAAAACACTTCTTCAAGAGACCAGAAAACTCCTTCGGGAATATGGCTTCTGGAAACAGGAATTACACCTGAGCGAATGGAATTTCTCGATCTCTAACAGGAATATTATCAATGACAGCGTTTTCAAAGGCGCTTATGTTGTAAAAAATATGCTGGATATGATCGGACGTGCGGATCTGGCCGGATATTGGTATGGCACTGATCTTTACTCAGAGTTTTATGATTCGGAACATCTTTTGAATGGAAGCGGCGGTCTGATCACAAAGGACAGAATCTGCAAGCCGGCCTATTACGGCATGCATTTCTTTAACCGCCTGGACAGAAAGCTGCTGACCTATAGCGGCGACGGAATCATGGCAACGAACGGGCGCGGCAATTATACGATCCTTTGTCATAATTACAAACATCCACGTTACCAGTATTACAGAGAAAAGGAAGGCAGTATTAAAGCGCAGCGTTATGCGGAATTCTTTGATGACGATGTTAAGCAGTTTCGCTTTGTGATTCGCGGCGTAGAAAATGGCGTGTATCAGATTAAAACCAGAGTTGTTGATCAGGAAAATGGAAGCGTTCTGGATGAGTGGGCGCGTATGGGATACACAGATGAACTTACGGCGAATGATATTGATTATCTGCGTAAGATCTGTGTTCCGAGGATCAAGGTCGATGTTGTGTCAGTGGAGAACGGCGTGCTCGAGATCAACAGTCAGCTAAATCCAAATGCCATCTCCTTTATCCACGTTTATCACCTTCTGAAAAATTAAATAGAGCCTGCAGTCGAGCCGCGGATTACCAGATCGGTTGCAAGTACCATGTGTGTTTTCTTTGAACCTTGTTCATGGGCTTCACGGTAGAGAACTTCGAAAGCGTGAAATCCCAGTTGGAAGCGCGGCTGGGAAATAGTTGTGATGGAAGGGCTTGAAGTAAGGGAAACGGAGATGTTATCAAAACCAATGACCATCAAATCTTCCGGGACTCGAATGGAAAGCGCATGAGCGGCATTGATACAGGCAGCGGCAAACACGTCAGAGATGCAGACGATCGCATCGGGACGTGTTCTTTTTAAATAAAAGAGAGCGGAATCATAAGCAGACTGATACTCCATAGAAGAAACCCGGACGATGTCTTCCGTTGACAGAGACAGCGTCGCATCTTCCAGCGCAAGGCGCAGTCCTTGAAGGCGCTCTTCCGCAAAGTGATAGTCCGTCATAGTCGTGAAAAAAGAAAACCGTTTACAGCCGAGAGAGATCAAATACTCTGCGGCCTTTTTTTCTGCCTGTACATTGTCGATCGTAACCGTGGACACTTCCGGGTATTTTGGAGCCTGTTCACTGCATTGTACGACGGGGATCTGAGCGGTGATCTGGTGTAAGGTCCGTTCCGTTAGAGGCTGAAGAGAAATGAGTCCGCGGTATGGGGCAATCCGGCTGAGAAAAGAATGGATATTTTGCTCGGTGACAACCGTATAATCCACATAGATATGGCAGTGGTACTGCGCAGCGGCCGTCATCATACCCTCAAGAATATCTGCGTAAAACGGATTGCTGGCAGAAGGGATTGACACCAGGTAAACAGCCGAATATGGAGAGGAGGCCAATGTCGATTGATCTTTCTTTTCCATTAAAGCATACATCCGTTTTTCAAAGCCAATCTTTTGCATATATACGAGAACTCGGTCTCTGGTTTTCTTTTGCACCTGCTCCGGATGGTTTAAAACCCGTGAGATTGTTGCCGGAGAAAGCTGGAGTTCTTTGCTGATATCATAGATAGAATAAAGTTTTCTTTTCATAGCACTTTTTTTCAAATAAACCTCATTTCAACATCTTTTTATAAAAAAATAAGGAAAAACGCTCAAAAAGATAAAATAAATACTAATAATTTTAAAATGTTTCAGAAACATTTTGGCACATTTTGTTTAAAACGGCAAGAAAAGAATGCAATGTTGATGAAATAGAGAATGTTTATGACGCCTCTGAAAAATAAAATGAGACTCAACACTAGGTAATATGGGTGTAGCGAAAAGAGGAGGTGTTACAAACGGATATTTTATCTTTAAAGAACATTACCAAAGAATATCCCGGGGTAAAAGCTCTGGATGATGTATCCATTTCCTTCAGAAAGGGTGAAGTTCATGCGCTTGTCGGCGAGAACGGCGCAGGCAAGTCTACCTTTATCAAAGCGATCTCAGGAGCGATTCATCCTACTTCAGGAACAATTGAGTTCGAAGGGAAAGAGTACAAACATCTTGATCCGTCACAGTCCATCAAGCTGGGGATTGCGGTTGTGTATCAGGAATTGGTTCAGTATGAGGCGATGTCTGTTGCAGACAACATCTTTATCGGTCTTAACGATAAGAATGGTCTGTTTGTAAATGACAAAGACCGATACAAAAAGACTTCGGAGTTACTGGCACAGTTTGACTGTCATGTGCATCCGTCCACTTTAGTACGGGAACTGTCTGTTGCGAACCGCCAGATCGTAGAGCTCGCAAAAGCAATGATCCGTAATGCGAAAGTCGTTATCATGGATGAGCCGACGGCAGCAATCACGGTTCAGGAACAGGAAAAGCTTTACGAAGTCGTAAAGAACTTGAGAAGCCAGGGAGTAACGGTAATCTATATCAGCCACAGACTTGAGGAACTCTTCAAAATATGTGACCGCGTATCTGTCTTGAGAGATGGCAAATATGTTACGACAGTGAATATTGAAGATACCGATCGTGACGGGCTGATCAAATACATGGTAGGCCGTGAGCTCACATCTACATATCCGGAAAAAGAGCCGGCTTCCGATGAAGTGGTACTGGAAGTCGATCACCTGAGTGGAAACGGAGTGAAGGATATTCATTTCCAGCTTCATAAAGGCGAGATTTTAGGTTTTGCCGGACTTGTTGGTGCGGGACGGACGGAACTAATGCATGTCATCTATGGAGCGGCGAAGAAAGCAGGCGGAGTTATGATGATCAGTGGTAAAGAAGTGACCATGCATTCTCCGGCAGAAGGAATGAAGGTTGGAGGAATCGGAATGATTCCGGAAGACAGAAAATTCCAAGGCTGCTTTGTCGACAAACCAATCTTTTGGAATATATCGATTTCCAATATTGACGATCTGTCAAAAGGATCAGTAATCAACAAGAAAAAAGAAATGCAGCAGGCAATCGACTACAGAGAGCGACTCAGGATCAAGACACCGTTCCTGGATCAGTTGACCAGTGGTCTTTCCGGCGGCAATCAGCAGAAAGTAGTTATAGCGAAGGCACTTGCTTCCGCACCGGACATCCTGATTTTTGATGAGCCGACCCGCGGTATTGATATTGGAGCACGTCATGAGATCTATCTGCTTATGAATGAACTGGCAAAGCAGGGGAAATCGATCATGATGGTTTCATCCGATATGGAAGAGCTGCTTGGCATGTCAGAGCGTCTTATCGTTCTGCATGAAGGGGAACAAACCGGTGAGCTTCTGCGCGAAGACTTTTCACAGGAAAAAGTACTGTCGCTGGCATCTGGTGTATAGGATATTGGGAGGAAAAAATGGAAAGTGTAAAAGTTAGAAAGAAAAGTTTTTCAGAGGTTTTTTCAAATCTGTCTATGCCGATTCTTTTGGTGTTACTGATCATTATCTTCAGTATTTTATCGAAGAATTTCTTCACCCCGCTGAACCTGACAAATATTCTTGTTCAGAACGTGCATGTTGCAGTAGCATCAGCGGCAGTCATGATCATTATGATCAGTGGCGGATGCGACTTGTCTATCGGTTATCAGATGTCAGTTGCAGCAGTCCTGGTTACAAAGCTGCTCAGCACGACGGGTATTCCGGTCTGGGCTGCAATGCTGCTGGGAATTGCACTGTGCGCATTGCTTGGAACATTTAACGGATTAATGGCGATTCTCTTAAAGAGCCATACGATGATCATCACGTTGGCAACCATGGCAATCTTCCAAGGTATCTCCTATATGATCAGTGGATCCAAAACATTCCATAACCTTCCGAAAAGCTTCATGATGCTCGGACAGGGAAGAATCGGCGGAGTGGTTCCGATCAACGTGATCATCGCATTGGTCCTGATCGTCATCGTCGGATTCATTATGAGCAAAACGTCAATTGGCCGTAAGGTTTATGCAGCCGGTGATAATCCGGAAGCTGCAAGACTGGCAGGTCTTAAAGTAAACAAGATCAAGCTTCTTGCCTTCACCTTCGCAGGCGTACTCGTCGGTATCGGCGCGATCTTACTGGCATCCCGTTCCGGTTCTGCAGATTCCAGTACCGGTACAGGAATCGAGTTCACCGGTATCACGGCATGCGTTCTTTCAGGCGTTGCCTTAAAGGGTGGAGAAGGAACACTTTGGAAAGTTATCGTTGCGGTTTATGCACTGGGCGTTCTCTCAAACGGAATGCAGCTGATCAACCTGGGAACATATCCGCAGTACATTGTCAAAGGTCTTATCATGCTTGTATCTCTCTACTTATCCAACAGAACTAAAAAAGCGTGATTTACCATACATAGTAACCAAATTTTATAGGAGGAAAAGTAATGAAAAAGTTTTTAGCAATTATCTTGGCAGTATGCTTGCTTGCAATGGGGCTGGTAGCATGCGGTAGTGACGGCGGCCAGGCACCGGCAGGGAGCGGAGCTTCAAGCGGTGGCGGAGACAAGAAATCTGTTGGTTTCGTAACATTTGGTCTTGGCGGCGACTTCTTCCAGCAGCTGGCGGATGCATTTGTTGCAAAAATGACAGAAGCAGGATGGGATGCATCCTATGTTGACGGAAAGTTTGACCCAACAGCGCAGATCGAAGCAGCAGAGAACTACATTGCTCAGGGTGTTGACGTCCTTGTTGTATGGTCAGTTGCACCAGAGGCAATGGGACCGGTTGTAGATTCTGCAAGAGCAGCAGGAATCAAGTTCCTTGCATTCGTAGCACCGACAGAAGTTTATGACTTGCTCATGGTATCTGATGACGCAGAGCTTGCAGATAACTGCAACAAACTGGCAGCGAAGTGGATCGATGAGACCTTCGCAGATCAGCCGGATGGCAGCGTTCCTGTAGCAGTCTTTACAGAGCGTGATGCAGAAACTGGTGTGGTCCAGGCAGACGAACTTCTTAAGATCAATGAGTTCTCTAAGAAAGCAGCAGCTCCGATGGAAGTTGCATGTACAGCAGAGGATATGGCTGAAGGACAGGCAAAGGCAGAGAACCTTTACACAACCAATCCTGAAATCCAGGTATTCCTGACAGCGCACAGTGCAATCGGAAGAGGAATCAACAACTTCTATACTTCTGAAAGCTCACCGGTCAAAGACTACTCCAAAATGGGTGTGTTCCTGATCAACGGTGATACAAGCATCGCAGAACTTATGTCAGGCGGCGCATCACCAATCCGCGGAATGGTATTAACCGGAAGTGTTGAAGATACAGCAAATGAGATCCTCTGGGGATGCGAAGGCCTTATGGACGGAAGCATCGAGGAAGGTTTTGTAAAGAAAGCAGATACGATCTTTGTTGATAATGCAACAGCACAGGAGTATATCGACACAGGTAAAACAAGCATCACAGCAGATTCTTTTAAATAATTGATAATACGGTGCCCGGCACCCAGGCGTTCCGGGCACCGCATGAAAAACTGGAGGTAGCCAATGTATCAATATGAAAAGAAAGGACCCAAAAGAGGCGTAGCGCTGTATAGCTACTCTGGAGAATTTGGTCTGACAAAAACATTGGAAGATTGTTTTGAAGATGTCCATGATATGGGCGCACACGGAATTGAGATTCTCGCAAATACACACATTGAGAACTATCCGTATCCGACCGACGCATGGGTGGACCAGTGGTTCCGTCTTTGCGAAAAATATGAGCTTGTACCGGTGGAATACGGAAACTGGATTGATTCCCACGTGCTGAAAGACCGCGACTTAACGACGGAGGAGTCTGTGGCAATGCTCAGCAGAGACATTCGTCTTGCACACCGTCTCGGCTTTTCGGTCATGAGAACGAAAATGCCGGTTATCAATGAAAAACTCGAACCGGTTGAAAACTGGAGAGATATTATCCGCGGGGCTCTGCCGCTTGCAGAACAGTTGAACATGAAGATGTGCCCGGAAATCCACACCCCGACAAATCTGAAGGGAGACATGGTACGGGATTATGTCGATTTCATCAAAGAGACCGGAACGAAGCATTTCGGAATCAATGTTGACTTTTCCGTATTCCGCACGGAGTTTGCGGAAGGAGAATGGAGAGATCCGCTTTTTGTTCCGAATGAACCGGAGGATATCATTCCTCTGTTACCATATGTTTACTGCATCCACGCAAAATTCCACCACATGAGTGATGATTTTGAAGAAACAACGATTCCGTATAAAAAGGTTCTTGATATTCTGGTGGAGCACGAATGGGACGGATATCTTCTCAGCGAATATGAAGGAGCAGATAAATATGATCCTCAATATGAAGTAACACAGAGTCTGAGAAAACATCACATCCTGATGAAAAATATTCTGAAAGACTAAAGGAGGGCAGCCATGGAAAAACAAGTAATTCAATCAGTGGGCTTCCGTAATATTACAGAGAACGGAAAGGTCACAGGATTTCAGTTCAAAGTGCGTCTTCCTTATTACAGAGGTGTCTTCCTTTCACAGCTTCGTCTCGGAACATTATTTGTTGATGGCGAAGAGTACGCAAAAGAAGATATCGTTTGGAATATCAATGGTGAAGACTATACTGCAGAACAGATGAGATCTGACTTCCAGACTCATTGGGGCGTTACGACTCCTGCAGTCGTAAAAGTGAAAAAAGAAGGCGGGCTTGCACAGGGCTTCCATGATCTTACTTATGGATTTTGCTTTTCCTCTTCCTACATGCCGCCTTTCCTGCAGAGCGATCAGGAATTGGATCCCGATAAGGAAAGCATGGTATTTATGCCGGAGTTCGGCCATCATGTGAACAGCAGGAGAATGATCATTGTTTGATCTGAAAAAGCAAACCGTAGTTGATGAAAAAATGGAGGAATATTAATGGCTAAAATTAAAATCGGCATGATCGGATGCGGAGGAATTGCAAACCAGAAGCATTTTCCGGCACTGAAGAACTGCGCAGATCTTTGTGAGATCATTGCGTTCTGCGATACACAGGTCGAGCGTGCGGAAAAAGCAGCGGCTGAGCATGGCGCACCCGGTGCAAAAGTGTATCAGGACTATCATGATCTGCTTGCAAACCCGGACGTGGAAGTGGTTCACGTCTGCACACCGAACGTATCTCACAGCGAGATCGTTGTAGCAGCATTTGCAGAGAAGAAGCATGTGTATGTTGAAAAACCGATGAGCCACAGTACTGTGGAGGCGGAAAAAATGGTCGAAGCATGGAAGAAATCCGGCATGCAGTTTACGGTTGGATATCAGAACCGTTTCCGTGCGGAAGTTCTGAATCTTCATGCAGCATGTGAAGCCGGCGAATTAGGAGATATCTACTATGCAAAGGCACATGCAATCCGTCGTAAAGCCGTTCCGACATGGGGCGTTTTCCCGAACAAAGCGCTTCAGGGCGGCGGTCCATTGATCGATATTGGGACACATGCACTCGACATCACTTTGTGGTGCATGAACAACTATGAAGTAGATACCATCAGCGGTCAGGTCTTCTATAAGATGGGAAGACTTCCGGGCTCTGACGAAGGAAATATGTTTGGACCGTGGGATCCGAATACCTATGAAGTAGAAGATTCCGCATTTGGATTTATCAAAATGAAAAACGGTGCAGCGATCAATCTGGAGGCAGCCTGGGTCATCAATATGCTGGATTCCAGAGAAGCCAGCACGACACTGTGCGGAACACTGGCAGGCGCTGAGATTCACTCCGGAATGAGCTATCCGCAGAATGAGCTGATCTACAACCGCGCACGCGGCGGACAGCTGATGCAGGAAACCATCTCTCCGGGCGGACACATCGCATACTTCGAAGGCGGTGGCGGCGGAGAAGAAGGAACCATCGATGCAAGACAGTGGCTGGAAGCAATTAAGAAAGGAACCGAACCTCTGGTAAAACCGGAGCAGGCATTAGTTGTAACCCGGATCCTTGATAATATTTATGTTGCTGCAGCTGAAAACAGAGAAATACGTTTCTAATGAAAAGTCCGGGCATGTCTTTCAACGAGATATGCCCGGAGAATAACGAAAGGAAATGCGATGAAACTGGGATTTATTACCGCTTTACTGGAAACTTATAACTATGAGCAGGTGCTGGATTTTGCAGAAGCAGAAGGATTTGAATGCCTCGAGGTAGCATGCTGGCCGGCAGGAAAAGGCGAACGCCGTTATGCAGGCACAAGCCATATTGACGTAGTGCGTGTTACAGAAGATGATGCATATGCAGAAGAGATCTGCAGCATGACAAAAGCACATGGTCTGGAAATATCTTCTCTTGCGTTCTATCCGAATACGATGGATGGAAATTTAGAGAAAAGAGCAGCAAACATCGCACATCTGGAAAAAGTGATCGAAGCTTCCGCGAAACTGGGAGTCGGTATGGTCACAACATTTATTGGAAGAGATCAGAATAAAACCGTGGAGGAGAATCTGGAGCTGGTTAAAGAGATCTGGCCTCCGATCATTGAAAAAGCAAGGGACCTTGGCGTGAAAGTAGCGATTGAAAACTGTCCAATGCTCTTTGGTCCGGATCAGTGGCCGGGCGGACAGAACCTGATGACCACGCCTGCAAACTGGAGAAAGATCTTTGAGATCCTGCCATATGACAACTTCGGACTCAACTATGATCCGTCTCATTTTGTATGGCAGATGATCGACTATATCAAGCCTCTTTATGAGTTCAAGGATAAGATTTTCCACGTACATTATAAAGATATCAAAGTATATTATGACAAGCTGAACGAAGTCGGAATCATGGGATATCCGTTAGACTTTATGTCACCGAAGCTTCCGGGTCTCGGAGATGTAGACTGGGGCAAATATGTATCCGCATTAACAGACATCGGATACAAGGGATATACCTGTATTGAAATTGAAGACAAGGCTTTTGAAGAGACGGAAGAGGATATGCTGAATTCTCTCCGCCTTGCAAAACGTTATCTCAGACAGTTTGTAATCTAAGGAGGAAAAGACGATGGCGTTAAAGATTGGAATTATCGGACACGGATTCATGGGACATGAGCACGAGAAGATGTTGACCTCGATGGATGACATTGAAGTGACAGCAATCTGCGACATTGATCCTTCCGTGCTTGACGATGTAAAAGAAGGAATTACCGTTTATCATACACCGGAAGAACTGGTGGCGGATCCGAACGTGGAGACTGTACTGATCGCTGCGAATAATAATCAGCATAAAAAGCTGGTGCTCATGGCAGCGGAAGCAGGCAAAGATATCATCTGCGAAAAACCGGTCGCATTGAGCCTTGAAGAGCTCGATGAGATGGAAGAGGCAGTGAAAAAAGCCGGTGTTCATTTTACGGTACATCACCAGAGAAGACTGGACAGAGACTACCGCACGGCGAAGGCCGTATTTGACAGCGGCGTCCTCGGCGATCCGTTTGTTGTGAAGACAATGCTCTACGGATATAATGGAAACATGCACGATTGGCATGTTATTCCGGAAGAAGGCGGCGGTATGCTGTACGACTGGGGCGTTCATCTGATCGACCAGATGCTCTGGATGATTCCGGGAAAGGTCAGCACCGTTTATGCAAATGTCCGTAACGTGATCAATGAAAAAGTGGATGACTATTTCCATATCATGATGCGTTTCGAGTCCGGCGTTGTTGCTGAGATTGAGCTTGGAACCTATTACCTGACAGACAGAGAACATTGGTTTGAACGCCATTGGTTCCTGGGCGGAAATAAAGGTTCTGCTTATGTTGATGGCTTTGAGCCGGAAGGCAAGATCGCCCGTACAGAGCATCTTCTGGAAAATGTCGGAACCAAACGTACGATGACGGCAGCAGGCCCGACCCGTTCATTCGGACCTCCACCGGAAGGGTTGATCCTTACAGAAGAACTGCAGATTGCAGAGACTGCGCATGAGGATTACTTCAAGAACTATGTTCGTGCAATGGAAGGAAAAGAAGATTTTCTGGTAAAGATTGATGAGACGAGAAGAGTTCTGCGTCTGATGGATGCGATCCGCGAGTCAGCAAGAACCGGAAAATCCGTAGACTTTGAATAAAGGAGACAGGAAGGAGATATCGATGAAACCGTATGTATTCGGAATAGATCTGGGAGGAACAACCGTAAAGATCGGGTTCTTCAGGACTGACGGAAACATGATTGATAAATGGGAGATTCCTACCCGGAAAGAGAATAACGGTTTTGCGATCCTGCCGGATATCGCGGCTTCGATTCGCGATTACCTGGCAAAGAAAGAAATCACACTTGCAGAAGTGGAGGGCGTCGGAATCGATGTTCCGGGAGCAGTGCTCGAAGGCGGAGTTGTAAACCGCTGTGTCAATCTCGGCTGGGGCGTGCGTTCTGTCGGAGCAGAACTTTCAGAACTGCTCGATGGACTTCGTGTCGCTGTGGCAAATGATGCAAACGCGGCGGCTTTAGGCGAGATGCGATTTGCCGGAAACTGGAACAACGTCGTAATGATCACGATTGGAACCGGAGTCGGAAGCGGTGTCATCATCAACGGAAAAATCGTTCCTGGTGCGTTTGGAGCAGGCGGAGAGATTGGACATCTTCCGGTGCGCGATGATGAGACGGAGTGCTGTGGCTGCGGCAAAAAAGGCTGCCTGGAGCAATATGCTTCTGCTGAGGGAATCGCACGATTAGCAAAAAAACGGCTGAGCGAGACCGACGAGCCGACTGCTCTGCGAAACGAAGAGATCCTGACTGCAAAAGAGGTTTTTGATGCGGCAAAGAATGACGATAGATTTGCCCTGCAAATCGTAGAAGAGGTCGGGGAGATGATTGGAAGAGCAATGGCTGCCATCGCCTGTGTGGTCGATCCGGAAGCATTTATCATCGGCGGCGGAGTTTCCAAAGCCGGCCCGATCCTGATTGATACGATACAAAAATATTACAGAGAGTATGCATTCCATGCATCTAAAGAGACGGCAATCATTACGGCTTCTCTGGAAAATGATGCCGGGATGTATGGAGCGATGCAGATGATCATTAATTAATGGGTTTTCTCCTGAAATATAATATGAGTGCTGCGGTCATGGTTGCATATAACTCTCCTGAATGTCCGCAGTTTCTCCTCAAAGGGACGTCCGAAAGGGCGTCCCTTTGACCTTCTGGAAAGCATAAGAACAAATTGATAAATAACCTCTATATGAGATAGAATAAAACATAAAGTTTCCGTAATTCTGTAAAGGCGAGGCATCATTGGAGAGAACGGAATAAATATGCAAGGAGAGGCTTCGCGGCAGGAGAAAAAGGAAAAAAAACGGATAGACCATGATCACCAGACGGTTGTCAACGCAGCAAAGGAGTCCGCGTCAGACTTCAAGATTCTGATCACAGGACTACTGGATAAGCTGGCAGGGGAATAAAAACTGCTTTATCGATCGTCAATTCCCTCCGCCAAAAGGATTGGCGAGGAAGCTGGTGATACGGGCCAGGTCATCGATTGATTGTTTTAAATGATCAAAATCAACTTTGTTGATGTTTTGCACCGCTTCATCTGCATCGTTGATCAAGGTATCGATTTCTACGAGCGAATCATTCACCTTATCGACTGCTTTATATACTTTTGGGAGAAGCAACGCTCCGAAGATAATAATCGCCAGAACGATTGCTGCAAGGCATCCGAAAACCGCCTTGATCCAGTTGGTCTGTTTTTTGATCAGTTCATCTGTGTTCATAATGAGGTCCTCCTGCCCATTATCATATCATAAAGCAGAATGGATTGTTCCATTATGATATAATTAAAAAAATCTTTCTTTCAGGAGAACGCGTTATGAGTTACAGGCGCCTTCCATATGAAGAATATTTTATCAACACCAGTGAGGATTTTACGCACACCGGTCGTGTTACCTATCCGGTGCAGTATGTGGCGTTGAAATATAATACAACAAAAATCGGAAAGATTTTCGGAATCTCGCATGAGGTCAATTACGAGATCCACTATGAGCCGGAACGCAATGTGATCCAGATGCATTTCCAGCGCACGCTGGGCATGATCGACTGGATCGCGAACGTGTTTGAGTTTGCGAGCCGTTATTATACGGCAATCGATTTTGAAGGAGAGCCGCTGCAGCTGCGTGTGCATCATGGCTGGGGAAATATGTATCTTGCGGCAAAGACGACTGTTCGTGAGGACTGGCTGAAATTTCATGAAACCTATCCGGACGCAGTGACAGAGATCATCGGCTGGTCCTTAGGATCCGGGATCGCCTGCCTTTGCTGTCAGGACCTGAATTTTAATTTCGGGATCAAGCCGTATCTCTATACCTTTGGCAGTGTGCGGCCGTTCAAATATACACCGCTGAATAAGAAACGGATGCGGCGTTATTTCGCGACATTGTATACAGACTGCGCAAACTTTGCGGATATCAATGACCTGATCTCCTACCTCCCGCCGTTTCGCGGTTTCACGATGATCAAACGCGTGAAAGTAGGAACAGAGGTGAAACGCTCTTTCTTCCGTCTGATCCATCCGCTGCGATACCATGTGCATTACGATCAGCCGGAACTTTATAAAAAATATATCGCCGAGTCTGCGGAACATATATAAGGACAAACGATGGACGAGAAGATTGTTTTTAAAACTTATAATTCACTGGAGGCGGATCTGATCCTGGCGGCCTTTCAAGAGGCAGGGATCCCTGCGTATAAACGGGAACATGGGATCGGACAGCTCGTTGAGATTGCTGCCGGCATGAGCCATACTTCGCTGATCGATATCATCATCCCGGAAGAGGCGGAAGAAGAGGCCGATGAGATCCTTATGAATATGGGCCTGCTGGAGCCGCCGAATGGAAAGGGCCATGCAGATATAAATCCGGAAGAGGAAGACACACCAAGAGGAAAAGCAGCGCTTCTGGATGATTTTGCTATGGAATATGAAACCGCCGTCATTTATCTGGATGCGGACAATTATCTGGAACAGTTTTATGACCTTTATTTCTTTAAAAACAGAAGTTGGAAACTGATCCCGGCAGAAGAGAGCTTTCAGGGAGCCCTTGACAGACTCTGCGGCGAGGACGATGGAAAATTGATCGCCGAAAAAACGGAAAGCCTCTTTGGCCTTCCAAAGCACATCATGGTCTTTGATGAAGTAGCAGAGCTGATCAGCGAATTGGAAGCGTGCAGCGACGGCTGGGGGCCATTCTATATTGTTTTTGACCTGATCTTTTGCGAGTATGAGGAATATACCTTGTGCTTTATTACGGGAACAAATAACTAAAGGGAGAATCGAATGCGAACGATAAAAACGATAAAAACCATACCAATCCTATTGCTGGCACTGCTGCTTCTGTTATCCGGCTGCGGCCAAAAGCCGGACAAACAGGAAGAGGGCAGCCTGCCTCCTGCGAATCAGGAGACTGCGATACCGATCGAAACGGTCGAGCTGGATGGCTTTTCCATCGACTATTTCAAATTCGGAAGGGGCGAAAAAGTTTTTATCATCCTTCCGGGCTTAAGCATGCAGAGCGTGATGAATTCCGCGGAAGCGGTCGCAAATAGTTATGAGCGCCTGACCGAGGATTGTACGATCTATGTCTTTGACCAGCGCAGCAATCTTCCGGAATCCTATCCGGTTTCGGAAATGGCAAAGGATACTGCTGCAGCCTTTAAGGCATTGGGCTTAAAAGACATTTATCTCTTTGGCGCGTCCATGGGTGGAATGACAGCAATGGAGATCGCCGCGGATGAGCCGGAGCTGGTGAAAAAACTGCTGCTTGTTTCCACCTGCGCGGATGTGAGCGGCGAAAAAGCAAAGACTCTCGATGAGTGGGAGAAACTTGCTGTGGCTAAGGATATAGAAGGCCTGTATCTTTCCTTCGGAGAAGCGCTTTACCCGCCGGAGACTTTCGAAACCTTAAAAGAGCCGCTGCTTGAAGCAGCGAAAAGTGTCACGGATGAAGAGCTTTCCCGGTTTATCATTTTACTCCGCGGGATGCAGGGCTTTAATGCGACGGATAAACTTGGAGCTATCAAGTGCCCGGTGTTTGCGATCGGGGACAAAACAGATGGGATCTTCGGACCGGATGCCATGGCGACGATAGCGGGCTATTTCGAAGGTAATGCAGGTTCTGAGTTTTATCAATATGATGGATACGGGCATGCGGTTTATGACCTGGCGCCCGATTTCACGGAGCGGCTGCTCAGCTTCCTGAAAAGAGGGGAAGGCGCCTTTTCCTATGAACACGATCCCATGCTGCGGATTATATGATGAGTACTATTGGCTCTACATAGAGCTTGGATATGTATCAGAATAAAGATTGAGTGAACAAAGTAACTGTTGAGGGTAATTGAAAACACAAGTGGGGGAATAGGAGGATGGTGACTATGAGATCCCGTAAGACAGTTTTAAAACTTATCTGTGTGTGCATGGCGGCAATGTTTGCCTTTGGATGTTTGGCTTCCTGTGGCAAGTCTGACAGTCCGGCAAATGCCGATTCGGAAGTTGCAATGGAAAACTTTGTGAAAAAAATAGAAGCCGGAAATTATGTACTGATATCCGGCGAATATGTCACAGTCACAGCGGCGTCTCCGGAACAGGTATATGTTGACTATAAAGAAGAAGGCTATGAAGACTTCGCCTACATGACACTGAACGGAGAAACTTTTAAAGCGTTGCTGGCTGCGGATAAGGCAGAAGAGGTGGAGTTTATATCTACAGAGACGGCATTGGAAGCGGCTTCAGCAATGCTCCCAAACGCATGGGTCGAAGCGGCAAACGGAAACATGTTTGATCTGTTTTACAACAATCCGGAAGCTCCGCTGGAATTCACCTCTCATGACGAAAACGTCATGATGAGTCTTTTAAAGCTCATGGGCTACGGCGAGATGGCGATGAGTAAAATGGAGGATGTCCACATGGTTTTGGACAAAGAAGATCCGACCTCCGTACACTTCACAGCCGTCATCGAAGATGATGAAGTTGCCCGCATTTTCTATGATGATGTCGATATCACGGTCGACTTTGGAACCGCCAAAAGCGATGCGCGGATCGATCAGTGGCTGAAAGATCCGGTGTATCCGGAAACGCGGACTGCATGGACAGAGTCGGATCTGTTTTATCTGAATTCCGTGTTCCTTCAGGGATATGGAGAGAATGCACTTCCGTTCCCATCTTTTGCAAGTTATGCGTTGAGGTTTGATGACGAAGTCTTTGGAAATGAAATGCGGATCCTCTTAAGCGATCCTCATGCAACAGAGGCAGATGTCGAAAGCTATAAAGCAGAACTGCTGGCAAATGGATTTACAAAAGTCGGCGATACGGAATACCGCAAACCGCTGCGTCCGGAATACCGATGCTCCGTTTCGGCAGACGTGACCTTTGATAACGGCCTTGTCATTCAGGCGGATAACGTTTATGACAATCCGACCTACGGAAGTCTTGCAGAAATCAATGAAGTGATCGGAAAGTTTGGCTTTGAACCGCTCACGGATGATCCACAGTTTAAAGAGTGGAAGGCAGTCGATACTGCTTCAGAGAGAACAGAGTCCTGGTTATACTTCTTTAACTATGATCTATCTCTCTATATCACACTTCCTTATGAAGACGCTGACGCACTGTCCACTTATTTGGACAGCTATTGCGAGAAGCTGAACGCAAAGGGATTTGAACCGGTCTATATCGGAGGCGGAGAAGAGGGCGAAATTTTAGACTACTATGAATCTCCGGACCACTCAACGGTATTCCGCTATCAGGATGATACCGGAGATCGGATCGTTCTTCAGTTCCGTCATGAAAAGAACCTGACTCCGGACGAAGCAAAACAAAGAGTCAAAGAGGCCGGCTTCCCGGAGGCTCCTTTGACAGGCAATATCTCCTGCAGAGATCTTATGATGTATCATAAAATGACGCGTGGTTTTGATGGAGTCTTCCTTAGCATTTCGCAGCCGTTTGCTTCGGCTCAGGATGCGGAGAGTTTTCTGGATAACTATACGGCGACACTCGAAACAGCAGGATTTGACCGCGAAAATCCGGAGGTCCTCGGTTCTTTGAAACAGAATGCGTACTACGACGAAGCAAGAGATATGTACTTCGCTTTTGATTACTTCCCGGATGATAAAAATTATCTGGTGAGCATGGATTTTGTAGTGAACTAATATGATGGAAAAGAATATCAAAATACCGGAGCAGGAGATCCCGGTCGTAAAAGAAACAGATGTCATCGTAGTGGGCGGCGGAGTTGCAGGTATTGCTGCAGCAACCGCTGCCGCCAGACAGGGCGTGAAAGTCACCTTGATCGAAAAGAGCATTGTCTTAGGAGGACTTGCAACGCTCGGGCATGTCTGCGTTTATCTTCCGATCGATGACGGTCATGGAAATAAAGTGTATGGCGGATTGGCGGAAGAACTGCTTCATGTCTGTATCCGCTACAGCCAGGATAACCTTCCCGAAGAGTGGAGAAACAAGCCGGATACCGCGCCTTCTGACAGCAAGCGGTATCAGACCAATTTCAATATCCCGGCGGCCGTGCTTGCGCTGGATGAGTTTATGCAGAATGAAGGCGTAGAAGTCGTCTTCGATGCTGTGTTCAGCGAACCGATCATGGAAGGCCGTACGGTAAAGGGAATCATTGTAGAGAGCAAGTCGGGAAGGACTGCTTATATGGCGAAGATGTTCATCGATGCGTCCGGCGATGCGGATTTAGTCTACCGCGCCGGCGCAGAGACGGAAACACTCAAGACGATTGTCTCCCACTGGTTCCATGAACTGGATTTTGATGTCATGAAACGAGGAATCGAAGAAGGCAGCATGCTGCGCGCGGTCCCGATGCGCTGGCTGGGACTGGTTCCGAGCGGAGGAGCAGGAGATGAAAAAGAAGCTCTAACCTGTGATGGAACCACCACCGAAGGCGTGAACGAATACATCCGTCTTTCGCGAGGGCTGGCACTCGATTTCCTGAAAAAGCATCAGAGAGAAGATTATGCGATGATCTCGCTTCCGTTCATGCCGCAGTTCCGCATGACCAGACGGCTGGTGGGAAATGACGAATTAAAATATGATGCAGAATATACGATCGACTCTTCTATTGGCTGCGTGATCGCATCTTTAGATAAGCCTGCAACCGTATATGAGTATCCTTATGAAGGCCTAATCACTGACAAACTGTCAAATGTCTTTGCGGCAGGAAGAATGGTTTCGGCGTCCGGAAGAGGATGGGCGATCATGCGCTTTATTCCGGCCTGTGTTCTCACCGGAGAAGCTGCGGGTACCGCAGCGGCAATCGCGATCAAAGACGCGTGTTCCGTGCAGGAAGTGGCTGTGAAAAAACTGCAGAAGATCTTAGAAGAAAACGGCGTGAAACTTCATAGGACAAAAGCCATGGAAGGCAACACGCCAAAACAATGGAAACTGGAAAAGCCGGACGTTCCGGACGACGTTCCCATCATTAATCAATACTGTGTGCATGTAGATAAGGACCATTACCGCATGGCAGGCGATAAAGAAGAACACTAGAATTGTTACCAGTCGGAATCCCAATCGCTATCCCAGTCACTGTCCCAGCTGTCACCGGAGTCCCAGCTGTAATCGGAATCCCAGTCCGAATCCCAGCTGTCATAGCTGTCGTTTGAGTCATAGGAATAATCATAATCGTAATCATTATCGTATGAGTATCCGTAATCATAGCTGTCATTGGTATCGTAGTTATGCCAATACGAATTAGAAGAGCCGCCTCCAAGAAAAATCGCCGGAAAGATCACACCGCAGCGTGAGACCAGTGTGAGCGTCAAAATGATCGCTGCAATGATGATCAGTGTTTTCCAGATTTTTTTGGGCGTGCTTTTCGGAACGCGCTGATTATAATTCACAGGAGAAGGCCGCTGCGACTGGCCTTCTTTTTGATGAAGGATCTCTGCCTTTAATTTCAGATATAATTCGTTAACGGCGTAGTCTTCGTCTTTTCCTTTGTAGCGAAGGACTTTTGTGCCGTCCGTTTTGTTTTTATAGACGATATAGTTGTCGCCATCTTTATAGATACCGTAAGCCTTTGGCCCCAGATAGTTGACACCGATAAAAAACCTTGTGACCTCGGCCGGAGGCAGGTTCATTCTTTGATACCAGGCTTTAAGCTCCTCGATCGTCTTCGGGGTGCCGTCCGCCGCCCGGTGCATATTTTCGTTTGGTGCGCCGCAGTTCGGACAAGAAGGAACATTGTCCGGAATCATGCTGCCGCAATACTCGCATTTGACTTCCATGATGTTTCTGGTAATTGTCTTTCCAAATTATGTGTTATACAGCTTTTTCCTTATCACTAATCATATCATATTCCGTGCTTTCTGTGCATATCGATCCACACATGCTATAATTCTGTTGATAAGTCTGTCGGATATTCGAAACGCGAAACGAATCGCGGTAAACGGGAATGACGATATGGGAAATGAGGGGAAGAAAAAAGAATACGATGAGGTGTGGGCAGTAGAAGCGGCTCTCGCGGAAGCGTTTTTTCGAGAGAACCCTGGTGATGTCAACGTCACAGAACTTCCCGCAAAGAAAATTGGAGCCGTAGCGCTTCCCCAGACCCGGATTCAGATCAGGGGAGAAGACGCGACGGCTCTTTACCGTAAATTTTATTTCCGCTTTATGAGAGGCGGAGGCTGATCATCAAGCAGTCTTATTTGATGGATGCGCCGAAGGCTTCCATGTCTGCAAGGGTTGCTTCGGACTGATTATCATCACCGCACACTTCTTTGATGCCGAGATCTTCTGCACCGAAAAATGCAACCATGCCTTTATACTGGGCTTCAATTCCTGCATAGACATTCGGGGACATTGAACTTACGATCAAAGCATATTTTGTTGCTGCCGGTTTAAACGGCGCATAGAATCTGCAGATTGCAGACTGAAGCTGTCCACTGAATGCAAAGTAGTGTACCGGAGAAGCAAGAACGATCATATCAGCAGCTGCCAGCTCCGGATAGACTTTTTCCATATCATCTTTCTGTACGCATTTTCCTTCACCTTTCTCATGGCAATAGTTGCAGGCGAGGCAGCCTTTGATATTCATAGTTCCAACAGGGCAGATCACGACTTCATGTCCTGCGCTTTGTGCACCCTTTGCAAACGCTTCAACCAGCGCAGTTGTGTTTCCCTTTGCATGAGGGCTTCCATTTAATACTAAAATTTTCATTTTATACTTCCTCCAGATTCGTAATATTTAAATATTGTGCTGTTATATTGAATGTGTATAAATTATATCATTTAAGCGAAAGGCGTGTCTATCCTTCTAAAAGATTCCGGCAATAATTTCTTTTGATGAAGGGATGGACGATCTATGTTATAATGCCAAGCAATGAATCAGGAAAGGAAACAGCTGAAATGAAAATCACTTTTTTCGGAACCACAACCTTATTATTTGACGATGGAAAAGATCAGATCTTTTTCGATGCGCATATGACGAGACCGTCTCTGCTGAAATATATCTGCGGAAGCGAGCCTACCAATAAAGCGGTCGTGGATGAGAAATTGAAACTGCATCAGGTGGACCGCCTGAAGGCACTTTTTATCTCCCACTCCCATCATGACCATGTGATGGATGCGCCTTACATTGCGAATCAGTGTGGCGCGACGATCTACGGCAGCAGCTCTGCACTCAATGTGGCACGCGGCGGAGACGTTCCGGAAGAGCAGCTGGTGGAGTTTTCGACGAATGAGACCTATGAGGTTGGTGACTTCAAAATCAAGGTGATCGCCTCAATCCATTCAAAACCGACAATCCTGAATAATGACCTCGGCCAGACAATTGATGAGCCGCTGCGTCAGCCGGCAAAACTCCGTGATTATAAAGAAGGCGGCTCCTATGACTTCTATGTGGAGGCAGAAGGAAAGCGTTTCATGATCCGCCCGAGCTTCAATTATATCGATGGGCAGATGGATGATTATAAAGCTGATGTCCTCTTCTTAGGCGTTGCAGGTCTTCAGAAAGCAGATGAAAAAACAGAAGAGATTTTCTATCAGGAGACGATTGAAAAACTGGAGCCAAAACTGGTGATTCCTGTTCATTGGGACAATTTCTTTTCTCCGCTTACGAAACCGGCAGTTGGAATGCCACGCCTGGTCGAGAAGACGGAAGTCGTCTTTTTCAAGCTTGCGAAGTATTGTGAAGCACATGGCGTAAACTGTGTGGTCCAGATTCCTGGAACCTCGATTGAAATCTAAGGAATCGGATTAGGAGCAAAGATCTTTGAGAATTTCAATCCTAACAATTTGTCCGGAGCAGTTCGGGGATTTTCAAAACACCCCGTTGATTTCGCGCGCCGTCTCTTCCAGACTCTTGGAGTTTGAAGTGGTCGACATCCGGGACTTTGTGCCAGGGAGCTTTCGGAAGGTGGATGATTCCCCTTACGGCGGCGGTGCCGGCATGGTTTTAAGGTGCCAGCCCGTTCTTGATGCACTGGAATCGGTGCGAAGCGACGAGAGCCATGTCGTGATCCTGGCTCCTTCCGGAAAGCCCTATAAACAGGCGGATGCACATAGGCTTTCCGAAAAGAAACATTTGATCTTAATCTGCGGTCATTATGAGGGGATGGATGCGAGGATCTATCCGCACGCAGACGAGCTGCTTTCGATCGGAGATTACATCGTAACGGGAGGAGAGCTTCCGGCGATGATCGTTGCTGATTCTGTCATGCGTCTGGTAAAAGGAAGCATGAAGGAAGAAAGTGTTCAGGAGGAATCGTTCGAAAATGGTCTCCTGGAATATCCGCAGTATACAAGACCGGAAGACTATAAAGGGCAGAAAGTGCCGGAGGTTTTGCTTTCAGGCAATCATCAGGAGATTGCAAAGTGGAGAAGAGCGCAGTCACTGGAACTGACAAAAAAGATCAGGCCGGATCTGCTATAGGAAGCTGCTTATGGGACAGGCATCTCAGAGAAAGAAAATTCTGACACCGCTGGATGAAGTGGGTCTTGAAAAAATAGCTGATATCGAAGCGGCGCTGGAACAGGCGTTTGGAAAAGAACGAGCTGACGCGATCACAAAAGAGTGGGGCCGGCTTTCGGAAAAATCGGATGCGGATTCCTTCCTCGGAAGTCAGACCGCTCTTTATGATTATCTTCACAGCGATCTAAAGCTCAGCATGATCGTAACGAACTATACGGATGCGGCAATCATCCGAGCCTTCTGCCTCTGGCTCTATGATCATAGAAATCTCTTTGGGAAAGAAATCCTGGACGTCGGATGCGGGACGGGAATCATCTCCTGCTTTTTAGGGCGCATCCTTCCAAAGTCGCATATTACCGCGATTGACCGTTCGGAAGGCTGTATTCAGACGGCGGAATGGGTGAAGGAAACAATGGGCGCGAGCAATGTCGATTTTTATCATACAGGCGCCCAAGGCTTAGAAGAAGACCACGATGGTCAGGACCATATTTTCCCGGTGAAAACCTTCGATACGGTTCTTTCTGTTCGAACCTTCCACGAAAATATCGGAATCCGAAAAACAGAGATCCGTTTTCGTCCTTTCTCAAAACAAGTAGAAACATATAAGAATATTTACCGGGAGTACTGCGAAAAATTAAGTCACTATGTGGCAGATGGCGGCAGGCTGGTCTGTATCGAAAGAAACCGGATGGACACAGAACTTTTGGGCCTTTTCTATGCACTGCAGGATACCGGACTTTCCATAGAGGAGACAAGCATCGCTGAATTACAGTGCGCCGAGTCGGATTTTAAAGAGCCGTCGGTGTTCCAAACTTTTTCTGCAGTCAAACCGTGGACAGATGTATCTCAAAAAAATGGGAAAGGATCAGATTCTCAGAGCTGGGATGAGCTTTTCCATATCTGGCGGGAGAAAGCCTTTTCAAAATCGGAAGATCCGGAATACTTTACGAGAGCGCAGGCAGACTGGTTTATGGAAACGGAAGCGGCCGGCCTGATTGAAGGCTATACAACCTATGATGCAAACGGAACACAGCTTGCAAAAGCCTGTCTGTTAAAAAAGAAAAATAATCCGGAGCAGTTTCTGATGTATCAGGCAAATTATTATAACGCAGGAATACAGCTCCTGCCGAACGAAGCCTTAGAAGAGGCAAAAGAATTATTCGCCGACCACAAAGCAGTGGATGCGGCAAGAGGATTTGAAGTGAAGGACTTATAAAAAACAACATCCCGGCTGTTTGGCCGGGAT
>JAZQCK010000004.1:0-13325 GCA_045546255.1 Lachnospiraceae bacterium
GAACTGAAGCAGTTTAACGCCGATGTTACCAACGTTGATATCCGGCCAGATCAGGATGTTTGCCTTGCCGGCAACTTTGGATTCTCTTCCAACTTTCTTTGCTGCAACCTTCGGATCGATTGCTGCATCAAGCTGGAATTCACCATCGATTGCAAGGTCAGGGCGACGCTCGTTTGCGATACGAACAGACTCGCGAACTTCGTCAACCAACGGATGCTCCATACTTCCGTCTGTAGAGAAGGAAAGCATTGCGCATCTCGGCTCCCAACCGAAGAGTTCTTTTGCTGTCTCGCATGCGGAGATTGCGATAGAAGCACGCTCAGCCGGTGTCGGAGCTGCACAAACAGCACTATCACCAAACAGGATATATTTTCCTTCGCTTCCTTCGAATCCCGGGATGATTCCAAGACCCATGGAAGAAGAAGTATCGATACCCTCCTTCAGGCCGAGGATCGTGGTAGCTGCAAGAATAACATCGCCGGTAGAATGAGCAAGACCTGCAAATGTAACGTCATAGTCGCCGATCGCCTCAAGTACCATAGCGGTGTACATCGGGTCTTTGCTGCTCTTTCTCTTAAGAGCCTTCATGCTCAGCATATCAGAATACTCTGCAATATATCTTTCAAATGCAGCTTCGTTCTTTGCTTCATCAGTATTGTCATAAATTTCCATAGAGCTAATGTCGATACCATACTGCTCTGCTGCAGCTTTGATCTCAGCCGGATCACCGATTAAAGTCGCTTTGATGTATCCGTTGGTCTGTGCTTCAAGAGCTGCAAGAAGAATCTTCTCCTCGGTAGCTTCCGGGAAGATAACTCTCTGCGGGTTTTCTTTCGCTTTCGCGTAGATTTGCTCCATTAAATCCATAAAATTCTTCCTCCGTTTATATTTCTTAGATCGAGCATCCGCTGACGCTTCTGCTCGATGTCTGTTCTCGCCCAATGCCGCGGCTTGCGCCGCTCATTCTGGGACAAACAAACATCAATTGAGAACTTCGTTCTCCTGCTGTTTGTCTGCCCCATAACGACCATGCTTCGCCTGGTCGCCGGGCTCACTTCACTCAAAAAATTACCACTCCCGCTTGAACGGGAGTGGTGCCGTAAGTTTACTCTTTACTCGTCGCAAAGCTCAGCAATGTACTCTGCTGCATCAGCAAAAGTAGCTTTTCTGTTGAACTCCATGTAAGGAACTTCTACATCGAATTCGTCCTCAAGTGTTGTTGTGAACTGAACGATGTTTGCGGATTTGCACTGAAGATCCTCTTTGAATCTTGTGTCCGGTCCTAATGTAGACGGATCAAGTCCAAACATTTTTGCTGCTCTGTCGATAAGAATCTGAATAACTTCCTCTCTGAACTCCATTTGTGGGTTCTCCTTTCCTTATGTTAAAAATTGCTAAAATAATTTTTCGCCGTGAGCATTATAGCATAGATTATTTCTGAATACAAACAACGCATTAAACTTTTTCGTTGAATATCACAAAAAATTCATACTTCTGAATTTGCCTTTTTTCTGATCATAAAGAAGTACAAAAAAGCAGAAAGTGCAAAGCATATGATCATGGAAATCATATAAACCGCCATCGATGGATACTCAGCCTTTGTATAGGTTAAGATCACAGAAAGCAGGTTCGCTGCAAAGTGCAAAAGGATCGGCGCCAATAGGTTATTGAATCGATGATAGACCGCAGCCAGCACAATGCCGAAAAGAAAGGCATAGATGCCCTGGGCAAGGTTCATATGATAAAGTCCGAACAAAGCGGAGCTGACCAATGCACCTACCCAGAAATTGGTATAGCCTTTGAGCCTCCGAAAGACCAGCCCGCGAAAGACCAGTTCTTCTGCGATCGGAGCCAAGATCACGGCCCGGATGATCACGAAAACAACACCCGGCGCAAAAATCTCTGTCTCCACTGCCTCGTAGCTGTCAAAGATGCCATTGATATTGAATAGGGAAACCAAAAGATTCATCCCATGGGAAAACGCCGCTCCGAGAAGGATGATCACAGCGATATCTTTGGGACCTTTCTTGAAAAACGGTGTCTGTACAACGTAATCGTTTTTAAAGAAGATATACTCGACGATCGTGATAATAATCAATGCGGCCGACACGATGATTGGAAAATATTTCCCCATATAGTCGTCTACGGTTCCGGACGCCGCACAGGATGTGGAAGAAAAAATAAAGATTCCGGCGTAGACGACGGCAAAATAAAGCACAAAAAGAACCAGTACCGGATAGATGACATTCCATATTTTTCTTCCTGTGCTCTCTTGATACATCATTTACAGAATATTATTGATAATGGAAAGAACGATGAACAGGATCAGCGCAACAGCGACCACGATACCGACGATGGCCCAGATGGTGCGGATGCGTTTTTCCTTTGCAATGATCTTCTTACGGTTTTTCTTATCTTCTTTATATTTATCAACTTTTGCCTGACTCATAATCTGCTCTCCTGTTGTTTATTTCTATATTTGCGGCGGAAGTTGCTTTCACGCCGGGCTTTGCAAAAACTCCATACATTCTGCAATATGCTCATCCCAGAACTTCCAGTCGTGCATGCCCGGATAGTCCTTATAGACATGCTTAATTCCTTTTTCGATCAAAAGCGCATGGAAGGCTTCGTTCGTCTCTCTTAAGTAATCTTCCCTGCTTTCGATCATCAAAAGTTCCGGCACCTCATCATAGCGTCCATCCAATGCTTCGATCATCGGAACAAGGTCATATTCCGAGCCCTTCAGCTCTTTCCACTTGCCGATCGTATTATCCGTTTCCACGCCGATCGCACGGATGATGCGGGAGGAATAGGAAACATCAACAACGGCCGACATGACCGCGCATTTGGAAAAGAGATCCGGCCGTTTAAAGATGGTCTTCAGCGCGCCGTAACCGCCCATGGAAACGCCTGCGATATAGTTGTCCTCCCTCTTTTCTGAAAGCGGGAACATGCCTCTTGCAAAGCCGATCACTTCATTCATGAAATAGTCTTCATAATGGATTCCGTACTTGGTGTTCGCATAGAAGGTATTTCCAACCGATGGAAGGACGACAGCGATACCAGCTTCTTCTGCCAGTCGTAAAACGCTGGTGTTTTCCACCCACTGCTGCCCGGAGTCCCAAGCTCCATGAAGGAGATAGAGCGTCTTAAATGGCTCGAAGGTATATTGTTTCTTAAAGTCTTCTACGGAATCTGTAAACTCGATGATGTTCGGAAGATAGATATCCAGCTTCACCCGGGTCGCCAGAATGTAGGATTGAAAATCACAATGTATACTAATCATAACTTGTTTATCATAAAGTTTTTAATTCTGAATTACAACCATTTTTGAAGGCTTACGCATGATAGCGGATGATATCAAACGGCTCTGCTTTGCATCCTAAATCCACATAAAAGATCTGCTTTGGATGCGGGCAGCTGTCCATATGGTCTCCTTCCTCATCGACCATATCTTTTACAATGGCCTCCACATTCTCGCCGTTCGGCTTCATGATCTCGACGGTATCTCCGACGGAGAATTTGTTTTTCTGCTCCAGCCGGTAATAGGTCGCATCACCGATCTGCCTGTTCTCTCCGTTGATCATTCCAAGGAAAACCCACTCTTTAATATAGGTATTCGCGCCATAGACCTGCGCCGTTTCATCCGGCTTTCCAAAGAAGAAGCCTGTCGTGTATTCCCGGTAGGTACACTTTGCGATCTCTTCCCTGTAAAAATCAAGGCGGGCTTTGTATTTTTCCGGATCTTCGAAATAGTCATCGATCGCAAGGCGATAAGTCCGGATCACGCTGGCCACATAGAGCGCACTCTTCATGCGGCCTTCTACCTTAAGACTGTCGATGCCGGCTTCGATCATCTCCGGAAGATGGTCGATCATGCAAAGGTCCTTGGAGTTAAAGATGTAGGTGCCGCGCTCGTTTTCTTCGATCGGCATATATTCGCCGGGTCTTGTCTCTTCTACGATATGATATTTCCAGCGGCAGGGGTGCGTGCAGTCTCCGAGGTTGGCACTGCGTCCTGTCATATAAGCACTTAAGAGGCACCTTCCTGAATAGGAAATGCACATCGCGCCATGGACAAAGCTTTCGATTTCCATATCTTCCGGGATATGGTCTTTGATGTCACGGATCTCCGCAAGAGAAAGTTCTCTTCCGGTCACGACTCTGGTCGCTCCGAGATCATGCCAGAACTGAAACGTTCCGTAATTGGTATTATTGGACTGCGTGCTGATATGGATCTCTGCTTCCGGGATCACACGCTTTGCAATGGCAAAGATGCCGGGATCCGAGATCAGGAGCGCGTCCGGGCCGACCTCTTTCAGATCCTTGAAGTACTGCTCTGCTTCGGCCAGGTCCTTATTATGCGCATAAATATTGGCAGTCACATAAACTTTCACGCCGCGCTCATGTGCATACTGAACGCCCTCTTTCATCTCTTCCAGGGTAAAGTTATGCGCATTGGCACGGAGCGAGAATGCCTCGCCTCCAAGATACACGGCATCGGCGCCATATTCGACTGCAACTTTTAAGACAGGAAGGCTTCCTGCCGGTGCTAACAGTTCCGGTTTCTTTTGATTCTGATTCCTCATTTTATTTTTGTCCCTATTATTTTCCATCATTGATGCTTTGATTCTTCTTAATGCCTGTGCTGCTTCCTGTCTGTTTCTGCTTATTGTTTTATACTGAGCGTTACGCCATCTCCGATCGTAATCACGGATGTAGTAAGCTGCGGATGGTGCTTCACTTCATATACAAACTCCCGCATACGTTCGTGGATCGTGCGGTCTCTTCTAGGCGTCACATAACGGGATTTGACCAGTTCTCCTTCCTGGAGCACGTTGTCCGCTAAAAGAACTCCTCCGGTCTTAAGAAGCCTTAAAAGTTCCGGCAGCATGCTGAGATACTGCGCCTTTGGGCCATCCAGAAAGATCAGATCATAGCTGCCTTCAAGCTTTTGGATCTCTTTCGCCGCATCTCCTTCGATTAATCGGATCTCAGCCTCCCGTCCACTTTCTTTCAGCTTTTCCTGAAATTTCCCGATCACATCCTTGGCTTTTTCAATCCGAGGCGGATAGTTTTCAATCGTATCGATTGAACGCACACGATCTGCATGAAAGGCCATAAAGGATGCCGAATACGCAATCCCGGTTCCGATCTCCAATATCCGCTCTGCATGAGTCAGCCGAAGAAGCACACGCAAAAAGCTCTCCATCTCCCTTCGGATGATGGGAACATCGTGCTCTTTTGCATACTCCCTGAGTTCTTCGAAGAACGGATCGTTATCCGTTTCCAGAGAATGCAGATACTTTGTTACGTGTTCGTTGGCGATCATATTTCTCTCTTTAGTAAGATAGGATTGTTACCAAAGAACAATCCTATCGGTCAGTACATATTCTTTTGGGTGAACGATTATTCTTCCATCGTTCCGTCGGAGTAATCATATCCGGAAAGGATATTGATGATCTTCTCCGTGGTAAAGGACGGGCTGAGCGTATAGGTGCCCGGGATATAGTTTGCATCATAGATGTAGGTTCTCAGTTTATACAGCTTTGCATCTTTGATACATCCGGCTTCCACCAGCTGCTCTGCGATTTCTTCATCCGTTATTTCCGGATCCGTGATCGTAAATTCCACTTTCACATCGGTTGCCGTTTCATCCAGTGCAGTGTCATAAAACACACGATACGTAAAGAGGAAACAGAACACACAGATCAAAACAACAAATAAGGTCACTGCAAGGCGGATAACCAGTTTCTTGGTCCTCTGTTTTTTCTGTGCCTTCTGATTTGCTCTGCGGATCTGGCTTTCCGGTCTCGGAGAGGCCTGTCTTGCCTTCACGGTTGAAACACTGTCAGAACGGTAACGCTCTAAATTTCTCCGGATCGTTCCGGAATTTGCAGCAGGTTCTCTATTAATATTGCTCTGGCTTCGCATTCCGGTACTTCTGCGAGCCGGTCTTCTTTCTTCTGGCATATAATTCTCCTATTAGCCGATCCTACTCCATCTCCAGGATGAAAGGCAGGATCATCGGTCCTTTGTTGTGTTTGCTCTTGATATACCTTCGGACCCCATCACCGATCACCATCTTGGCTTTGCCCCTATTATAGTGGTTTCCGTCCAGATAGTCGATTAGAGCATTATATATTATTTCCCTTAGTTCTTCAATAAGTTTTTCGCTTTCACCGTCGTAGACCCAGCCCCTTGTAAAGACCTCAGGACCCGATACAATAAAGCGTTCTGTCGTATTGATGCAGACGGTTACGATCAGCACACCGCGCTCCGAAAGATCGCGGCGGTCTTCGAGGATCGTACGTCCGACATCCTCCACACCGGAGTTATCGACATAGATGCCGCCTGCCTGAACATGTCCTGTGACTTTGCCCTTCTTTTCACTGAGTTCTAAAACATCTCCGGTCTCGATCATGAAGACATTTTTCTCATCATATCCCATGTCATAGGCCAGCTGTGCGTTGGCTTCCCTGTGTCGGTATTCGCCATGGACCGGGACCACATATTTCGGTTTGAGCAAAGCATATAGGAGTTTTAATTCTTCCTGGCAGGCGTGACCTGAAACATGCGCCTGTTCAAAGATGACTTCTGCTCCCATTGCCGATAGTTCGTTCATGACATTGGAGACCGCTTTCTCATTTCCCGGGATCGGGTTGGAGGAAAAGATGATCACATCACTCGATTTAATGTTGATCTTCTTATGGTTGTTCGCCGCCATTCTGGAAAGCGCCGCCATGCTCTCTCCCTGGCTTCCGGTCGTGATGATCACGATCTTATGGTCCGGATAGTTTCCGATCTCATCCACGGAGATCAACGTATTTTTCGGCATCTTGATATATCCGAGTTCGGTCGCCGTCTCAATGATATTGACCATAGAACGTCCTTCGAGGACGACTTTTCTTTTATATTTGTAGGCCGAGTTGATGACCTGCTGCACACGGTCAACATTGGATGCAAAGGTCGCTATGATGATCCGCTCTTTCTGGTGCTGGGCAAACATCGTATCAAATGTCTTTCCGACCGTTGCCTCACTCATTGTATAGCCTTTTCGAGGTGCGTTCGTGGAATCACTGAAGACCGCGAGAACGCCCTTTTGTCCAAGCTCCGCCATGCGTGCTAAGTTGATCGCATCTCCATAGACCGGGGTGTAGTCCACTTTAAAATCACCGGTATGAAGGATCAGACCGGCAGGAGTCCGGATCGCGATTGCGGCTGCATCTGAGATGCTATGGTTCGTACGGATAAATTCTATTTTAAAGTCATGAATATAAAACTTATTTCCATAAGCCACTTCTTTTAGTTTGACCATGCCCTTGAGCCCATGCTCATCGAGTTTTCTGTCGATCAAGGCCAGGGAAAGTCTTGTGCCATAGATCGGAGCGTTGATTTCTTTTACGATATACGGGATCGCGCCGATATGGTCCTCGTGTCCGTGTGTGATCAGAAAGCCTCTGACTTTGGACCGGTTCTGTTTTAGATAAGTGATATCCGGAATGATCAGATCGATTCCAAGAAGCGTGTCATCGGCGAACGCCATACCGCAGTCGATCACAATGATATTATCGTTATATTCAATCGCGGTCATGTTCATTCCGATCTGCTCTAAGCCGCCAAGCGGAATGATCTTAATGGAATCCGGAGTTTTCTTTGCTTTCTTTTGATTCGTCTTTTTGCTGCTTCTACTTGATGTTTTCCCTTGAGTCTTTTTACTCTTTTCTGATTTTACCGGGCTGCCACTCTTTTTTTTCTTATTCGTTTCTTTTGCCGGAGCTTTTGTTAAAACTTCCTCCGGCTGCTTTGTCTGTTTTTTTCTTGCCATATAACCTCTTAATTTCTACTTTCTGCAGCCTTTGAAATCGAACGCAAAAAAACTAACAGGAATCCCGCCCTGCATTTTTCACACATGAAAAACGCACACTCTCCGTGTGTATTCATCCCTCGCTGTTCAATTTGAAAGGCTGCGCCTTACTATTTTTACGCTGCGGTCCTGTTCGCCGGTGCCGCAACAAATTAAAATCAAACTAAATCTTCGTCTTCTAACAGTTCTGCGAAGATATCCGCAACGGCTTCCAGTTCGGTGTCATCATCCACAAACTGATAGATCGCTTCTTCATCTTCTGCGGAAGAGACATCTTTCATAATATAAGCATCGGTCTCTTCGTCCATGCTTTCGCAGACCAGCAGATAGTTCACATCATTGATCTTCGTTTCTTCTACGACAAAAAACTCTTCTGTCGTTCCGTCTTCATCTGTAAATATAATTTTATTATCTTCCATTTATTATCCCTTATAAACTGACGGTCACAGGCAGTGTACTCGTATACAGTGTCTATACTGTGAACGCATCGTTTAATTATCTGCGAGCTGCTGCCCCATATTGTGAAGATAGTCTTCCAGGATGTGGCAGGCCGCTAATTGGTCAATATAGTTTTTACGGTCTTTTTTCGGGATGCCCATTTCTTCCAGTTCGGCATCCGACGCATCCGTTGTAAACCGTTCGTCAACCAATATTATCTCTAAACCGGTCCGTTTGGCAAGCATTGTTTGAAATTCGCGCGTTTTTTCTGCGCGCTCGCCTTCCTCGCCTTCCGGAAGAAGCGGAAGCCCCAGAACGATTTTCTGCACATGTTTTTCAAGGATCAGCTCTTCGATCCTTGAAAGTGTTCTTCTTAATTTCTTTTCGGAGTCTCTTTTGATGGTTTCGACAGGCTGTGCTGTCAAAAGAAGGTCGTCAGAAATGGCGACCCCTACTGTTTTTGATCCATAGTCAAGACCCATGATCTTCATACGGGTCTCCTATTTCAGCTTGTTATCGATATAATATCTGATTGCTTCTTCAATCAGTTCATCCCGCTCAACTTTCGCGATGATGCCGCGGGCATTATTATGGCTGGTGATATAAGTCGGGTCTCCGGACATGATATATCCGACAATCTGGTTGACCGGGTCATATCCTTTTTCCGCCAGGGCGCCATAAACACGCTCAAACACTTCCGGCACAGTCGGAATTGCTTCTTTCGGGATTCTGTAATGCTGTGTATAGTATAATTCTTCTTTCATATATCCTCCGGTTCCGGGATCGGACTTCGTTTTTCTTTTATCCCGGAGCTTCTGAAAAGAACTGTTTGTAACAATTTTGTAATATTCTGTTTTTATATTACACCCTTACATAATAGTTGGCAAGTAATTATTTTTAAAAGTTGAAATTATTTTGTATCTGATTTTTGTTGATTTTTCAAGTAATTTTAAATGTCGTGTTTGATCTGGGCCAAAATCAGTTCGTTTCGGAACTCGATGATTCTCTCCGGAGATATTGTTACAATTTTGTTAACGCCAATATCGCCGTTTTCCGGCTCTGCAGATTTAGTTGCTGTTTTGACTGGTTCCGAAGACATTCCGACTTGGATGGCAGGTTTAACAGGTTCCGAAGACGATCCGATTTTGATAGCGGTCTTGATATATTCCGGAGTGAAACCGACCAGGTACTTTTGCCCTTCAATCGTAACCTCTTCCTCCGTCAGGACCTCTACCTCTTTCCCGATAAACTGCTCCATATAGTGCCTTTGAAGTTCTTTTCCAATGGAGATCAACTCGGCCGTTCTTTTTGCCTTCTCTGCCCTGGTCAGCTGGCCCGGCATCTTATCTGCCCTGGTGCCTTTCCGCCTGGAATAGGGAAAGACATGCAATTCCGAAAAGGCAGCTTCTTCCACAAAACGCTGGGTCTCTTTAAATTCCTCTTCCGTCTCCCCGGCAAAACCTGCGATCACGTCCGTTGTGATTGCCGGATGCTCAAAGCATTCCCGGATCATATGAAGGCTCTCGACAAATTCAGCTGTCGTATAATCGCGGTTCATTCTCTTTAGCGTCGCGTCACAGCCACTCTGAAGAGACAAGTGGAAATGCGGACAGAGTTTTTGGCTGCTCATGATTTGTTTTAAAAAGTCAGGAGTGATCACGCCCGCTTCGAGTGAACCAAGGCGGATTCTCTGAATGCCTTCGATCTTTTCGATCTCAAAGATCAGATCTGCAAGCGCATTGGTCCCCTGCTTCTGTGGCGAAGCTGATGGACCTGACGCCGCTTCTATATCTGCATTATGAGATGGAGTCCGGTAGTCACTGATATCGATTCCGGTGAGTACGATTTCCTGAATCCCGGCTTCTGCCAGCGTCTTTACCTCTGCAAGGATTTCCTCTGGAGCTCTGCTCCTGCTCCTTCCTCTTAAATAGGGAATGATGCAGTAGGAACAGAAACGGTTGCATCCGTCCTGAATTTTCACATAAGCTCTGACATGAGTTCCGGCATTGGTGATCGTCTGCGCTTCATAACTCGTGCAGTGCATCAGATCGTCAAGCAAAACCTTCCTGCCTTCCGTATTGAAACAGCTGCTGACCAGCTCAACTATCTTCGATTTTTCATTGTTTCCGACCACAAGGTCGACTCCGCTTTCCAAAAGGCGCTCCCCTGCCTCTTGTGCGTAACAACCGCAGGCAACGACCATCGCATCCGGATTGTTCTTTTTGCAGCGGTGCAGCATCTGTCTGGACTTTTGCGCCGCCACAGCAGTAACGGAGCAGGTGTTAATAATATAAACATCTGCCCATTCCGTAAAATCTGCAATCTCAAAGCCGGCCTGCTCAAACTGCTCCTTGATCGCCTGCGTCTCATATGAATTTGTCTTGCACCCTAAGGTGTGAAACGCTGCCTTCATTTAATATCTATTCTCTATTATTGCCGAACCCGCACACATTGTATCCTTGTACGGGTTTCTGTATCTTTTATACCTCTATGACCTCTGTCGTCTCGAGTGCTTTTTCAAATAATTCTTCGATGATGCCATCCAGCTTCTTCTCGGACTTTTGGATTCTGTCCAGACGCGGTTTCGTGACCGGATGTTTTGCTACGAAGATCGTGCAGCAGTCTTCGTATGGAAGGATCGAGGTTTCATACGCATCGATTTTTTCTGAAATGTCCACGATATCCATCTTGTCAAAGCAGCAAAGCGGACGGTAAACGGGAAGCGTACACACTTCATTCGTAACCAGCATGCTCTGCATCGTCTGGCTTGCGACCTGACCGATCGACTCACCTGTTACGAGACCTAAGCAGTTCTCCTTGATTGCAAAATGCTCAGCGATCTTCATCATAAAGCGGCGCATAATGATCGTCAGCTCATCATGCGGACAGATCTCATAGATCTTCATCTGGATGTCCGTAAAGTTCACCACATGCAGCTTGATCGGTCCTGCGTAACGGGATACGATCTTCGCCAGATCCACAACCTTCTGCTTTGCACGCTCCGAAGTGTATGGAGGTGCGTGGAAGTATACAGCGTCAAGGCTTACTCCGCGCTTTGCCATTAGGTAGCCTGCCACCGGACTGTCGATGCCACCGGAAAGAAGGAGCATCGCTTTTCCTCCGGAGCCAACCGGCATGCCGCAAAGACCCTCGATGGATTTGGAATAGATGTTCACATCATAAGGACGCAGTTCTATGTTCACGGTGAGCTCTGGTTTATGTACATCCACTTTTAGCTCCGGGAACATGTCCAAAAGCACTTCGCCAATCTGCTCATTGACTTCCATCGAAGTCAACGGAAATGCCTTATCCACTCTGCGGCAGTTGACCTTAAAGGTGGTTGCGTTTGTTTCAGCGCCTGCTTCACTGAGTTTCAGTTCCGGATAAGTCCCCTTCATATGCTTAATGACCGCTTCTTTCAGATCATCAAAACTCAGACGGTCATATTGGGAGACCGGGCAGATCCATGCGATACCAAAGACCTTAAGCAGCGCCGAGATCGCTTCGTCCTGCTCTCTTTCATCGCAGTTTACATACATACGCCCCTGTGCTTTACGGACTTCAAACTCCCCATCCAGCACTTTGAGTGCGCTTTTCATATTCTTGACCAGCATGTCTTCAAAGACATATCGGTTTTTTCCTTTGACTCCAATCTCGGAATACTTGATCAATAATGTACAGTTCATCATTACCTCTATCTACTTACAAATTTTGACAGGATGGGCAGCAATTCTTGAAGCTGCTCTAATGTATAAGCGACTTGGGCTGCCGTATTATCTTTGCAGAAACTGAAGCGCAGCGTGCAGTCTGCTTCTTTTTTAGAAAGTCCGATTGCCTCTAAGGTTCCTGATAGGCCAGGCTTGTTTGAAGCGCAGGCAGAACCGGAAGAAACATAAACGCCCCGCTCTTCAAGCGCATGCAGCAACACTTCACTTTTAATCGGAGCAAACACCGCGCTAACGATATGCGGAGCTGAAAGATTCCCTTTTTTGCTGTTGATCCGGATATTGACTCCTTGAATCGCTTTCAAGCCGCTTTCTTGCGGACCCTCTTTTTCGCCCGTCGAATCAGCGTCGTTTTTGCGGATTCCTCCAAGTGCTTCCAGCCCTTCTGTCAGCTGATCTTTCAATGCTGTCATATGGCTTACATGCTCCGAAAGATTCTGATATGCATCGAGTGCAGCAATTGCCATACCTGCAATTCCCGGAACATTATCCGTTCCGCTTCGTCTGCCCTTCTGCTGTCCGCCACCGAAAATAATCGGATGGATTTTAATCTTATCGTTAATATATAAGAAGCCGACGCCTTTGGGACCGTGAATCTTATGCGCGCTGACACTTAAAAGATCAACGTTCCACTTTTTCGGATAAATCTCATACTTTCCAAATCCCTGCACCGCATCCACGTGGAAGATACAGTTTGGATTATGCGCCTTGATTAGTTTTCCGATGGCCTCGATATCCTGCACGGCACCGATCTCATTATTCACCATCATGATTGAAACCAGGATCGTATCCTCGCGAAGTGCATTCTTCAGATCCTCCAAAGAAATATGGCCGTCCGCATCCACCGGAAGATAGGTAACTTCAAAGTCCTCTTCTTTTTTCTCTTCCAGATATCTGAACGTTTCTAAGACGCTTGGATGCTCAAAACAGGTCGTGATCATATGACGGCCGGCTCGCTTGTTTGCCATCGCAGATCCAATGATCGCCATGTTGTTGGATTCCGTTCCGCCCGAAGTGAAAAGGATCTCCTTGCTCTCAACCTTCAGAATATGGGCAAGCACGTCCCGCGCATCTTTCAGGTAGCGCTCGCTCTCCACGCCCTTTTGATGCTTCGAAGAAGGATTCCCAAAATCCTCCTTCATCACTTTCACCATCGTCTCTATGACATTTTCATCTACGCGCGTCGTCGCGCTGTTATCAAAATAGCATTCCATAATTTGAGTATTGTATCACATTCCTAACTATCCGTCTCGCTTTATTATCCTGTTTTATTTCAGAAGCACAATGCTTTCATG
>JAZQCK010000005.1:0-61003 GCA_045546255.1 Lachnospiraceae bacterium
ACCGGTAATATCTTGGTAATCTGGCAATGACTGCCTTTGAGATTTGATTTTGTGTAGCCATACTCAAATTATAATACGCTAAAAAACAGTGTCAATACTAAATAGTAGAATTTTTAACAATCTTGTTAAGAATTCTACAAACGATGAAAGCGTGTTGCTTTTTAGCGAAAAGAAAGCACTCGAATCAGTGTGTTTGGTTTTGAAGGAAATTATGGATGAACTCGACCGCAAAGTCCGTCTGTTCATCAAAACTAAGATTGGCCTTTGAATCATTGCGGACCAGAGTGATATCAGCAAACAAACTGTTATTGCCGCCTTCTATAGTCTGATATTCCATGTCTTTTGGATCATTTGTTTTTGCGTTCTCAAATCCGGCCCGGTTAATAACGGAATCTTGTGATCCGATCAGTGATAAACCATAAATCGGCAGATCAGATAAATTGGATTTCGAATATCCTCCGAGATAGATGATGCCTTGCACCTTCTGCGGATTATCGGCAGTAAAGGAAGCTGCCGTCCTGCAGCTTGCGCCATGCCCCACCACGATCCATCGTTTGATGGCTTCATATTTACGGATCACGGCATCAGCTCCATCCACGTTCAGATAAGATTGATTTCCAAATGAAATCGGAAGGAAACAATCGTAACCTAATAAAGCCAGTTTCTCCATGAGCGGCAGATACGCTTCTGCCTCAACTCTTGTATTCTGGTAAAAAACGATTCCTGTCTTAATCGGCGTTGAGCCGCGTTGCGGATTCCGGACTACGATCATATTGTCTGTCGTTTCAATATTCAAAGAACTGACATCCATCTCGGCGCCCTGGTTTTGAGGCTGAAAGGAGTTTCCCATATAGATTTTAAACAGAACTGCAGCAAGGATCAGAAGGACGATCACAGCCAGCCAGATATATCTGCTGCGCACACGAAACGGCCGCCTGTTTTTTTCAGGCGGATCCTGTTTTTTCGGTTCCTCAGGAAGCGGTGCCCCAGGCTGCCCGGCTTGTGTTTCTGCTTCCTGCTCTAATTGCTTTAAATGCTCTCTGTCTATATGCATGACTCTATTTTATTTTCTTAAGATTAGAATAGCAAGAATTTCTTACAGAACGAGAAGAGCCTGCAGATAAACTGCAGGCCCTTCTCAGGTAGGATAGGATAATATATGCTAACTGATATTTGTATATCTATCAGATATACGGCTTTTCTTTAAGTTGCGGTGATTGTACGACGTTTCACCTTTAAATGCAAGAAAAATTTACCATTTTCTTGATAAAATCCAAAACAATTATAATATTTTTTCAAAAATACGATTAAAACGCCTTAAGACTCTGGATCAGATGCGCTAAAGGAAGCCCTACGACAGTAAAATAGTCCCCTTCGATCCGTTTTACTAAAAAGGCGCCCAGGCCTTGCACGCCATAGCTTCCGGCTTTATCGAGCGGATCTTTTGTTGCGATATAATCCCGGATCTCATCCTCCGACACAGCATAAAAAGTGACTTTTGTTTCCTCATAAAATGTCTCTGTTTTATGATCGGAAGTTCGAATGATGGTCACGCCTGTAAAGACGCTGTGTGTATTTCCGGATAATTCCGAAAGCATACGGAAGGCATCCATTTCATCTTTCGGCTTTCCAAGAACTTCTCCATCATAATAAACAATGGTGTCGGAACCGATCACGATATGTTCTTCTTTCGCAGCGTTTTTGTCCTCTTTAAGCAGGTCTGCAACGCTCTGTGCTTTCAGCTCGGATAAACGGCAGACCATATCCGAAGGGCCTTTATACTCGATGTTTTCATCACAGTCGCTCGTGATCACTTCATGCTCGATCCCAACCATGGATAAGAGTTCATGTCTTCTGGGTGATTTTGAAGCCAGTACGATTCGTTTCATTCTTTTTCCCCTGTTTCTGATTTATGATTCAGGTCATTTTAGCATGTTGTTCTCTTTTTGACTATAAGGGCTTAAAATGTTACTATAACGTGAATTATTATGACCGATCGAATTCGAAGGAGATTAGAAAAATATGATTAGTGCAAATAATGTGACACTCAGAATTGGTAAGAAAGCATTATTCGAAGACGTCAATATCAAATTTGTGGAAGGACAATGTTATGGTCTGATCGGCGCAAATGGTGCCGGAAAGTCCACCTTCCTTAAGATCCTGACAGGACAGCTCGAACCTTCCAAAGGAGATGTCTCGATCACTCCGGGACAGAGATTATCCTTCTTAGAGCAGGATCAGTCCAAATATGATGATCAGAACGTGTTAGATACTGTCATTCAGGGAAATGCCCGCCTTTATGAGATTATGAAGGAAAAAGAAGCGCTCTACTCCAAAGAGGACTTCACAGAAGAAGACGGCATCAAAGCCAGCGAACTCGAAACCGAATTTGCTGAGATGGATGGCTGGGAAGCGGAAAGCGATGCGGCAACGCTCTTAAATGGTCTTGGAATCGATACCGAGTATCATTACCAGATGATGGGCGATCTGCCGGGTGCAATGAAAGTCAAAGTCCTGCTTGCAAGAGCGCTGTTCGGAAATCCGGATATCCTGCTTCTTGATGAGCCAACCAATCACTTAGACTTAGATGCGATCGCATGGCTCGAAGAGTTTTTGATCAACTTTGATAACACCGTCATCGTTGTATCCCATGACAGATACTTCCTGAATAAAGTCTGCACACAGATCGCAGATATCGACTATGCAAAGATCCAGCTCTATGCCGGAAACTATGATTTCTGGGTCGAGTCCTCTGCTCTCATCGTCAAACAGATGAAAGAGGCAAATAAAAAGAAAGAAGAAAAGATCAAAGAGCTGCAGGAATTCATTCAGAAATTCTCTGCAAATGCATCTAAAGCAAAACAGGCTACTTCCAGAAAACGCGCGCTGGAAAAGATTGAACTCGATGAGATCCGTCCTTCGAGCAGAAAGTATCCGTTCATCGATTTCCGCCCGGACCGTTCGATCGGTAACGAAGTGCTCCAGGTTGAGAACTTATCTAAGACGATCGATGGCGTAAAAGTTTTGGACAATATTTCCTTTACTTTGGGCCATGATGATAAAGTTGCATTTGTCGGATCAAATGAGCAGGCCAAAAATGTTCTCTTTGAGATTTTGATGGGCAATATGAAGCCGGATTCCGGTGACTTTAAATGGGGTGTCACCACTTCCCAGGCCTATTTCCCAAGAGATTATTCCAAAGAATTTGATTCCGATCTTACGATTGCAGAATGGCTGACCGGTTTTTCCGAAATCAAGGATGCAACTTATGTCCGCGGATTCTTAGGACGTATGCTGTTTAAAGGAGAAGACGGCGTAAAGCAGCTCCGGGTACTTTCCGGTGGTGAACGCGTCCGCTGTATGCTTTCTAAAATGATGATTTCCGGCGCAAATATCCTGATCTTAAATGAGCCGACAGACCACCTCGACATGGAATCCATCACCGCGTTAAATGACGGCCTGATCAAATTCCCGGGTGTCATCCTCTTCTCCTGTCGTGACCACCAGTTTGTTCAGACCACAGCGAACCGTATCATGGAGATCGTAGACGGAAAACTGATCGATAAGATCACGACTTACGATGAGTATCTGGCAGCGGATGAGATGGCAAGAAAACGTCATGTCTATGTTGCTAATGAAGAGGACGATATCGCAGAAGACGATGACGAAGAATAATACAGAGCTTATTAATGTATAAAGAGGGCTTTTTAAACCCGAAATAAAAAGGAGATGAAGGTTATGGGGACTTTACCAACAAGAGCAAGAATTTATATTCCGGATGATCCGGAGTCTATCGTAGGCTGCATCCAGATCGTTCACGGAATGGCAGAACATCAGCTGCGTTATGAGGATGTGGCAGACTTTTTTAAAGAAAGCGGTTTTGTTGTTGTGACCAGTGATTTAAGAGGCCATGGCGACAACGTGGAATCGGAAGAAGACCTCGGCCACTTCGGCGGCGTTCCGGAACTGGTTGCAGATGTCAAAGAATTATTTGATTATCTGAAAGAAGAATATCCGGGGAAACCTTGCATTCTTTTAGGCCACAGCATGGGCACGCTTGTTTCCACCTCTTACTTTAAAGATTATGCTGACGAGATTGATGGCCTCATCCTTTCCGGTATGCCGGGAAGCAATCCTGCAACAAGAGCCGGAAAAGCGCTGGTCCGGACGATGGGAACCGTTCGTGGTTGGCGTCACAGAAGTAAAACGATTGCAGGTATTTTAAATGGTCCGTTTGCCAAAGCCTTTCCGGACGAAGACGACCCGTTTGCATGGCTCTCTGTCGATAAGGATAATATTGCCCGCTATCATGCAGATAAAAAATGCGGTTATATGTTCACCTGTAAGGGATATGATACTCTGCTCGACCTGATGCTTACGACGTATGGAAACAAGCCGTTTGCCGGAAAAAGAAAAGATATCCCGATCCGCCTGATCTCAGGTGCCGAAGATCCCTGCCGCGTAGATGATGAGACCTTCATGAAGTCTGTTCAGAATTTCAAAGACGGTGGCTACACCAATGTCACCTATGAACTGATCCCGGAACAGCGTCATGAGATCTTTAATGACACGAAACGCTGGACGACGCTGAATGATCTGAAAGAGTTTATCCTTTCAAATATCTGCAAATAATCAGTTTCGGACAGATCAAATGATTAGATAATAAAAGAGCATTGACAGTTTTCTGCCAATGCTCTTTTTATATTGAATATTAACTATTTTGCATTTTTCGACTCGTAACGTTCTTTGAGGTTTACTCTGTCGATCTTTCCATTCGCGGTATAAGGCATGCGTTCTAACTGTTCAAAGTAACTCGGGAACATATAACGAGGCAGTTTTTCCTTGACATAGGAAGCAGCCTCTGCTTTTGTCGCAGCTCCGGTGTAATAGAAAATGATTTTCTTTTTCTCGTTATCAAACAGGCAGCAGACACTTTCGATACCATCCATTGCGCTTGCAACGACTTCAATCTCGCCAAGTTCGATTCGGTGTCCCATATGCTTAATCTGGAAGTCTTTGCGGGAGACATACATCAGCTCTCCTCTTTCATTCAGCCTTCCAAGATCACCGGTTTTATAGATCAGTTCCGGATAGATCGTATTTAATGGATTCTGAACAAAGCATTCTGCCGTCTTTTCCGGATTATTGTAATATCCAAGCGTCAGACAGGTTCCCTTGACGCAGATCTCACCGACTTCACCCTGTGCCACTTCTTTTCCATCATCTGAAAGAAGCAGGATATCGCAGTTCTTAAACGGTCTTCCTGCAGGGATCATTTCTTCTAATTCAAATTCACGGTCAACTTCATAGATGCAGCAGACACCTGTCGTTTCTGTTGGTCCATAAAGATTATAGAACTTTGCATCCGGAAGGACTCTCTTCCACTCATTCAGCTGCTTGACCGGGAAGACCTCACCGACAAAGGTGATCGTTTTGATATATTCCGGAACGACTTTGGCAAAGGTCTTCATGGAAGATACGAGGCTCAATGCAGATGCAGCCCAGCAAAGGGTATTGATCTTATGCTCGTTCAGATACTCTACTAACTTGAGCGGGAACATAAAGAGCTGCTTCGGAACCATATAGGTCGTCGCACCGAATTTGAGCGTTGCGCCGATCTCTTTTAACGGAGCATCAAAGTAAAGCGGTGCCTGATTAGCGAACACACAGCTTTCATCCAGATGAGCTGCTTCAGTGAAGCTTTCGATATAGTCGATCACGGATCTGTGGCAGGCAAGAACGCCTTTCGGAACGCCCGTGGATCCGGATGTGAAAACAGCATAGATCGGGTCGGTGTCGAGCTGATGACGGCGGACCTCATCCAGAATCTCGTCTTCTGCAAAACAATGCACCATTCTGTCATACTGGCAGATCCTTCCTGTATAGCCGAATTTTGCAGGAAGCTCCATCGTTGTCTCATCACAGATCATGCACTGTGCATCTAGAGTCTTTAAAATGAGTTCAATTCGGAACGCCGGCATTTCCTCATCAATCACAACATAGTAATCACCGGCGTAAATGACTCCGAAGGTTGCAGCAATTGCTTCCGGTCCTTTTTCCATAAATACGACGACCGGCTTTTTGTAAAAGCCTGCTTTATTGAGAAAGGTTCCGATCCGTTTGGAATTGTCCAAAAGCTCGTGGAAGGTTAAGGAACTCTTCTCACCGGCAAACGCCAGCTTGTCCGGATTGGTAACAGCGGTTTTTTCCAGGTAATTTAAAATATTCGTAATCATTTTTTGTCTCCGTAACTATTTAAATATTTTTCTATTGATCTTTTATTTTGAAAGAATGAACACCACGATTACAGCAACGATCAAAAGGATCGTAATAAACAAACTGATGACCACGGCTTTCGATCCGTTTTTCGTTTTCTTTCGTTTATTCTGTTTGGAATGGGATGGTTTTTGCTCCTTAAGAGGCTCATCTTCAACCTTGTCTTCCGGCTCCTCATAAATATCATCCTCTCCATAGATGGAAAAGAAGGCAGGGTTTCTGAGTTTTGCAGGTTTCTTTCGATGCGGCTTTTTTCGATTATTGAAATACGAACTCAGATCTTCAGTCTGTGAATAATATTCGTCCTCGTAAGGGTTTTTCGCTGCAGTTTTATCGTCAGAACTTAAGAAAAGCCTGTCTACAGAATTCAGTCTTTTGGTATTTCGAACTTTCTTAACTTGTTTTGTCGTTTTTGTGTCTCGTTCCATTTATGATATCAGATCCATATATTCGGATTTTACTCTGCATCCGCAGGAAAGAACTGTTTTTTGCGCGAGCACTTCCATTGCATCCAGGAAACCATGGCCGATCTGTTCATCGCGTTTGACCAGTGAAAGTTCTGTACATCCGAGAATGATCGCCTCTGCCCCATTTCCTTTGAGTTCATTTTCAACAAACCTGAACCGTTCCATTTCGATCGGGCTGTTTGCTTTTACGTTTTCATAAATGATGTGCATAACATCTTTTTGGCGTTCATTAGACGGTGCGACCGGTTCAATGCCATACTGAACAAAAGCATTCTGGAACAGTTGTGATTTCATCGTGCCATCCGTTGCCATAATGCCGGCTTTCCTAATCCCATGATGATGCAGATATTCCGCAGTCGATTCTACCATGTTGATAAAAGGGATCGAAAATGCAGGTTCAAATTCATTCTGGAAGGAATGTGCAGTGATACAGGGCATGCAAAGATAGTCCGCCCCTGCAGCTTCGAGCTTTTTACCGATGCGAATGATCTCCGGAATCGGATTTGGCTGCGAAGGGTCAAGGATATAATTGGTACGGTCAGGAATCGAGGGGATATTATAGATGATCATATCCAAATGTTCCTGGTCTACTCTTGCATCCGTCATTCGGATGATCAGTTCCATATAGTGGGAAGTGGCGATTGGGCCCATTCCACCGATAACTCCAATGATTTTCTTATTCATAACTTATTTATTTTAGCTACATCAAAAAATAGTGTCAACAGCATCTGAAAGTTTAAATCGTGATAAAATCCATGATCCGGACCTGTAAGGTCTTCTCACCACGAAATTCATTGACAGAAGGATAATACGTGAAGGAAATTCGGTAATTCTCACCATCTGTCTCTTTTCTTTTGATCAGCAGATCGGCCTCTGAGGCGATTTTTTCCTCCGCCCCATATCGGATACCTTCTATCACATAACCAGCCTCATTTTCCATCTGTAGCTTTAATACATTATTGTTTTTTCCAAGGACGATCACCTTATGGATCTTGATATTCTTTTCTGCAAATACAGGACGTTCGTTTTTCAGCCCGAAAGGTTCTAACAGATCCAATTCATTGATAAAGGATTCACTGATATATTGAAATGGAAGCTGCATATCGATCCACTGTTTATCTTCTAACTGCTCTTCTGTCAAATCACAGGCAGTATTTAAAGCATCGGAAAGCATCTGCGCAGAAACATCCGTTTTCAATGAAAAACCGGCAGCTTTCGCGTGTCCTCCTAGTTTTTCAAATAAATGTCCCTGTTTTCTGAGCTCTTCGACCATATTGTAGACATCAACCGAGCGTCCGGAACCCTTCAGTCCATCTTCGGAATCGGTTACTACGATCACAGGACGGCCATAGAGTTCTTTGAGTCTTCCTGCAATGATGCCTGCGATACTTTCATGTGCGTCCGGCAGATACAGCACCAGAATTTTAGGAAGTCCTGTATCCCGCTTTTGAAGCTGTGAAACAATCCCCTCCGCAGTCTGCGTCTGAACCATTGTCATTGCTTTTCTGTCTTCATTCAGATCAGATAGTTCCCTGGCGATGGCATCTGCTTTAAACGGGTCTTTCTCTTCCAAAAGATGCAGTGCGATATCAGCATTCTTGAGTCTGCCGGCAGAATTCAGGCAGGGAGCAAGGATAAAACCAATATGATAGGAGGACAGATCGGAGGTATGGATATGTCTTGTTTCCATTAAAGACCTGAGCCCAATGTTTTCAGTCTTCCGAAGCCGTTTGATTCCTTCTTTTGCGAGAATTCTGTTTTCTCCTGTTAAAGGGACGACGTCTGCGATCGTTGCGATTCCTGCAAATTGAAGAAGCTGATCGATCTGCGATGCAGCCTCCTCTAAAAATGTGGCCGCAGCTTTCTGATTGAGCTTTGCAAAAAATGAATCCCCTGTATTTTCATACTCCTGATACATGTCCTGATATAAAGCACAGACAAGCTTAAATGCAACACCGGCTCCGCACAGTTCTTTATATGGATAGGTCTCATCCGGCTGTTTTGCATCGATCACTACATCCGCGTCAATTATCGGAAGCGGTACTTCATGGTGATCCGATACGATCACTTTGATCCCGGCGTTTTTTGCCTCTTCTACCGCTTCGTAAGAAGAAACTCCATTATCACAGGTGATGATCAGCTTTACTCCATCCGTTGCAGCTTCTTTCGCCATTTCCGGATTCATCCCATAGCCTTCTGCCATACGGTCCGGAAGACGGATATCTGCAGTTCCTCCGATAAAACGGATGAAGCTTTTCAGGATATACGAAGAACAGACTCCGTCCGTGTCATAATCTCCGATGATACGAATAGACTCCTGCTTCTTAATAGTATCAAAAATAAGAGGAACCGCCTCTTTGATACCTTTCATCAGGAAAGGATCGTTAAGTCTTTCAGTTCCTCCGTTCAGATATTCCTCAATTTCTCCCTCTGACACCAGATCCCGGTTACGGATGATCCGTGCCAGCATGGGAGAAATGTGAAAGGTTTCGGATATTTGTTTAAAATCTGCTTTTTTACAGTAGAGATAATAATTACTCAAAGCGATTTACTGTTTCCGTTTTTTCTTTTTCTTTCTGTTTGGATTGGCAGTGATCTTCTTCACTTCCTCTGCTCCGTCCTGAGCAGCTTCTGTAATTTCACTCGCTTCTCCGTCAACGACGGTAGCACCTGCCGTTTTTGCAGCTCTTGCAGCAAGCTGTGCGTTATAACGGTCTTTCTTCTTTGTCATGATGTAATAAAGGTTACCGGAGATGAAGACGGATGAGAATGCACCTGCAATGATTCCGACTGCGATCGGAAGTGCAAAGGCTCTCATGGACTCGACTCCAAGGATATAAAGGATCAATACCATGACAAAGGTAGTTGCGGAAGTAAAGATACTTCTGGTTAAGGTCTGCTGAATACTGTTATTTACAACAAGCCGCAGATCGTAATTCAGCTCCGGTGCCTTCATGTTTTCACGGATACGGTCGAAGATAACGATGGTTGCGTTGATCGAGTATCCGACGATTGTCAGAACGCAGGCAATGAAGGAGTTTCCGACAGATAATCTGAAGATCGCATAGAATGCAATAACGATCATAACGTCATGGATCAATGCAATAACAGAAGAAATCGCAAACTTGAACTTCCGGAAGCGGATCCAAATATAGATCAGCATGCAGGCAGCCGCAATGATCAGAGAAATTACGGCATCTCTCTGGATCTCGTTGCTGACAGATGCACTGATATAGGTTGTTTCAAAGCTGTCAGGATCAGCGCCATAATCATTGACCAGCATATCCTGCAGAGCATTTCTTGTCTCTGCATCAAGGTCCTGTGTCTTGATCACATACTGTGTTGTTCCTGTCACTTTCTGGCCTTCAATATCGTTGCTTCCGATGACGTCTGCAATATCTGCTTTGATCTGATCATTAAACTCTTCGATAGAATAGTCTTTCTGAAGATCAACCTGAGTAGAAACACCACCGACAAATTCGATGTTGTAGTTCATTGCGCGTTTCCCGCTGGCACTGTTTACAACGATTGCGCCAATACCTGCTAAGATGCAAACGCCGGCGATAATAAACCAGATGACTTTCTTCCCAACGAAGTCGAATGCTTTTTTCTTTTCTTTTTTCTTACTTGCATAGAACTTCGGATCTTTAGCTCCCATCGCATATAAGCAGGACACGATCAGTCTGGATACAAGCAGGGATGTGATAACACTCAGTACAATACCGATTGCAAGCGTCATACCGAATCCCTGTACCGTACCGGATCCGAAGATCAGAAGCACGATCGCGACGATCAAGGTTGTGATATTACCATCAAGGATTGCAGAAGTAGATTTTCTGAAACCAAACTTAATGGCTTCCTGTGTACTTCTGCCTGCCTCGAGTTCTTCTTTGATACGGGCATTAATGATAACGTTACCGTCGACGGCCATACCGATCGACAGGATGATACCGGCAATACCGGAGATTGTAAGCGTCAGGTTAAATGCATTGAGAAGCAGCAGGATTGCTGCGGTATAAAATACCATTGCGATTGCAGCTGCCACACCAGGAATGCGGTAGAAGATGATCATGAAGATGATGATCAAAAGGATACCGATCACTCCGGCGATCAAAGAGGTCGATACGGCGTTATCACCCAGTTTTGCACTAACGACTTTAGAAGAAATCTCCTGAAGCTCTAAGTTCAAAGAACCGATACGGATCGTAGAAGCAAGGCGTTCTGCCGCTTCAAAGGAGCCCATTCCTTCGATGATGCAGTTACCGTCACTGATCACAGCCTGAACCGTCGGAGCACTAACGACTTCTCCATCATAAATGATGTAGATGACCTGCTGAAGATGTGACTGTGTTGCTTCTGCAAAGTTTGCAGCACCCGTTTCATTGAGGTGCAGCTGAACGACGAAATCGGAAGATCCCGTTGTCTGATCCTGCTGGGTTCCTGCCTGTGCGGAATCAACATCAGAACCCGTGACCCAAACGGTCGGATCCTCATAATTGATGGAGCCATCTTCGTTATTGGAATCATAAGTTACAAACTGTAAAGAACCAGGTTTTCCGAGCTCTTCAATGACTTCCTGTGTATCATAGACACCTGGGATCTCTACTGTGATCCTGTCTGTGCCCTCCTGATAAACGGTGGCGTCGTTGCTGTATTCCTGCACTCTGAGCTGCAGTTTATAGATCGTATCAGCCATATCCGTCTGATCGAACTTTTCATCCTGAACCTCATAGGTGACACTGACACCTCCACGAAGGTCCAGTCCCAAAGTGATATTGTCTGCAGATCCCACTTTCTCTTTTCCAAAACCGAAAACAGCAGTGAAACAGCAAAGCAAAATGATCACGATGGAAATAATAAAAAACAGTATTCCTTTTTTCTTACTCATCTTCTTCTCTCTCCGCTAAAGCTGCTTTTATCATAATTGCGCATTCGACGCGCTTTCGCTGCATTTTGCAGCCGATCTCATAAACTTTATTGATATCTTTGCTGAAATTCCAGGAATTTGCAGGACAGCCGCCGCTGCAATAGAATTTCGCAAAGCATTGATCACAGTGATCCTTAGTATAAACCGATGCCTTCCGGAACATCTCAGGAATCTCGGTGTTCGTGATGCCATCGTCGACATTTCCGATAATAAATTCTTCCTGACCGACAAACTGATGGCAAGGATAGATCTCACCCTTCGGCGTCACCGCAATATATTCCGTTCCGCTTCCACAGCCGGATAAACGTTTGATCACGCAAGGTCCCTGGTCCAGATCTATCATGAAATGGAAGAAGGTAAACGGTCTTCCGTCTTCTCTGCGTTTGATATAAAGACGTGCGAGCTTTTCGTATTCATCCATGATCTGCGGAAGGTCCTCTTCGCGGATCCCGTAATCCGCCGTTGTAACGACCGGCTCAATGGAAAGGTTTTCAAAGCCAAGGTCTAAGAACTCCTGAATGTCGTTCGTGAAGTCCAGATTATGCCGCGTGAACGTACCGCGGATATAATGATCCTTGTCTCCTCGCTGCTTTACAAAACGCTGGATCTTTGGAACGATCACATCATAGCTTCCTTTTCCATTACGGGTAACGCGCATACGGTCGTTGACTTCCTTGCGTCCATCGATGCTTAAGACCACATTTGCCATTTCCCGATTCAGAAAATCAGCAATATCGTCGTTTAACAGCATGGCGTTGGTCGTTAAAGTGAAGCGGAAGTTTTTATTCTTCTCTTTTTCGATGCTGCGGCCGTATTCCACCAGCTGCTTTACAACCTCAAAATTCATAAGCGGTTCGCCGCCAAAGAAGTCGACTTCCAGATTGATGCGGTTTCCGGAATGCTCCACAAGAAAATCGAGGGCTTTCTTTCCAGTCTCAAAGCTCATAAGGCTGCGATCATGGCTATGATATTCTCCGCCTTCTGCGAAGCAATATTTGCAGGCAAGATTACAGTCATGTGCAATATGCAGACACATAGCTTTGATCACAGGCTCCCTAGCGTTGATGACCGCAAGGCTTGGCTCATAGATGTCTTTTGTATAAAGCGCATCCGCTTTGATCAGCTCACAGATCTCTTCTAAAGCTTCTTTGATGTCAGCCTCTGAATAACCCTGACTTTCATCATTAAGTGCAGTTGAGTTAAGTCTATTGAGCGTCTGATAAGCCTTGGAAGCATATTCCATAACATCAATTTCAGGACATGAAGCAGGAAGAACTCCTGCTTCGATATCCTGATTGATCATCTGTACTAATTTAATTGTTAATTCATCAGCAACGTGAACAAGGCCGCTGTTCACGTCCAGAAGGATATGATAGCCTTCTAAAGAATAAGCATGAACCAATTATCTAAAAGCTCCTATTTCTTATTCTCGCATTTCTGATTTCCTACTGTGCAGGAAGTCTTGCAGGCAGACTGGCAGGAAGTCTGGCACTCACCGCAGCCACCTTTTTTTAACGTGCTCTGTAATGTTTTTTTGTTTAAAGTCTTAATATGTTTCATATCAAAAACCTCCTGTAAAATTAACTACAGTATTTTAGCATACTTATGAACGGAGTTCTACTCCTTTTTCTTTTAACTTTTCAACGATTTTCTCGATGATCGGGTTAACATCTTTGTCTTCCAATGTGCGGTCTGCAGCACGGAAGCTCAGGCTGTATGCGAGTGATTTTAAGCCCTCTCCGATACGGTCGCCTTCATAGACATCAAAGAGCTCGAAGGCTTCGATCAGCTTGCCGCCACACTTAGAGATGATGGCTTCGATCTCATCCGCATGAACTTCTTTCTTCATGATCATGGAAAGGTCGCGGGTAACAGCCGGATATTTCGGAATTGCTTTGAATTTCTTTTCAAATCCGGTCATTTCATACAGTGCTTCGATATTGACCTGTGCAACATAGACATTCGTATTGATGCCATAGGTTTTTGCTACCAGCGGATGGAGCTGTCCAAGGCAGACAATTTTTTCCTGTCCGCCCTTGATCGTAACAACCGCCTGACGTCCCGGATGCAGGAACGGTATCTCATGATCCGGCTCGTATTTTCTTGGAAGTTTCACGCCAATATCGCTTAATACCTGCTCTAAAGCACCCTTCAGATCAAAGAAGTCTCCCTCTCCATAGAAGCCGAAGCAAAGAGTCATGCGCTCTTCCGGAAGTTCTGTTAGCGGAAGTGCTTTCGGGATATATACATTGCCTAACTCAAACAGAGAAGCTTTTTTATTTCTTCTGTTATAGTTTGTGGATAAACTTGTTAAAAGTCCGTTAAACAAAGATGTGCGCATGATGCTGTAGTCTTCTCCAAGCGGGTTGGAGATGGTCACAACATTACGAAGGAAATCCCCTTCCGGAATACGCAATTTATCAAATACCTTCGGGCTTTCGAAGGAATAGGTCATGGACTCTGAATATCCATAAGCTTTGAGTGTCGTTCTAATTCTGTCAGCGATCACAAAACTGTAGGAAAGTCCTCCCTGGGTCTCGACAGAAGTCGGAAGCGTGGAAGGAATGTTGGCATATCCGTAGAATCTTGCAACTTCTTCTGCAATATCCGCCTCTCTTAAAAGATCCTGACGGAAGGTCGGGACGGTCAGCATTCCGCTCTTCTCATCATATTCGATTTCTAAGGTCGGGAAATAAGAAAGCTGTGTTTCTTTATCGATCTCCGTTCCGAGGAATGCGTTGATCGCATCCGGATCAAACGGAATCTGTTTCGGCTCGACCGGGTTCGGATAAAGGTCGATCATGCCGCCTACTACATCACCTGCATCCAGCTCTTCGATCAGCTGGCAGGCTCTAAGAATTGCCGGAACGGTATTGTTCGGGTCCAGGCCTTTTTCATATTTTCCGGACGCATCGGTACGAAGTCCAAGGCGCTTTGCGGAAAGACGGTTGTTCGTTCCGTCAAAGCAGGCGCTCTCGAAGACCATCGTCTTAACGTCATCTGTGATTTTAGAATCTTCTCCGCCCATGATACCGGCAAGACCGATCGGCTTTTCCGCATCACAGATCATCAGGATATCTTTATCAAGAGTACGCTCCTGTCCATCTAAGGTCACAAACTTCTCGCCGTCATTTGCTCTTTGAACAATGATCTTATGGCCTGCGATCGTATCATAGTCAAATGCGTGCATCGGCTGGCCATACTCTTCCATAACGTAGTTCGTGATATCAACGACGTTATTGATCGGGCGAATGCCGTTGCTTGCAAGACGCTGCTGAAGCCACTTCGGTGACGGAGCAAGACGGATGTTTTTGACCATCATCGCAGTATAACGAGGGCAAAGGTCCACGTCTTTTACTTCTACTTCGAGATAATCCTTAATGTCATCCACTGTTTTTGTCACTTTCGGCTCTACATTATGGAATTCTTTTCCAAATGTTGCGGCTGCTTCTCTTGCAATACCTAAAACGCTATAGCAGTCGACACGGTTGGAAGTAATTTCAAATTCATAATTGGCATCATGAAGCCCCAGATACTCAATCGCATCTGAACCTACTTCCGCATCTTCCGGAAGGATATAGATTCCGTTTTCGGCCGCATCCGGATACATCTCACGGGTGGATCCGAGTTCTTCGATGGAACACATCATACCGAATGATTCTACGCCTCTGAGTTTTCCTGCTTTGATCTTGATGCCGCCCGGAGTCATATTGCCATCATGTCCTCCGGCAACTTTTCCGCCGTCTAAGACGACTGGGATTTTTGCGCCTTCAAAGACATTGCTTGCACCCGTAACGATCTGAACGGATTCGCTGCCGACATTTACCTGGCAGACGACCAGTTTGTCCGCATCCGGGTGTTTTTCAATTTTGTCGATCTGACCGATGACGATCTTGTCAAGGTCAGCATCAAATGCTGTATAGTTTTCAACTTTTGTTCCGGAGAGAGTCATCGCATCTCTGAATTCCTGATATGTACACTCAAGAGCCGGCACATAAGCTTTGATCCATGATAATGAAGCGTTCATTTTATCTCTCCTTTCTTAGAACTGTTTTAGAAAACGCAGATCGTTTTCATATAATAATCTCATGTCATCAATTTCACACTTAAGGAGCGTAAGGCGCTCAAGGCCGAAGCCAAATGCAAATCCGGAATAGACGGTCGGGTCGATTCCCTGCATCTCAAGCACGTGTGGATGCACCATGCCGCAACCTAAGATCTCGATCCATCCTTCATCCTTGCAGAAACGGCAGCCTTTGCCGTGACACTTGAAACAGGATACATCCACTTCAGCGCTCGGCTCTGTGAACGGGAAGTGATGCGGACGGAATTTCGTCTTTGTATCTTCACCAAAGAAACGCTTGCAGAACTCTTCTAAAGTTCCTTTCAGATCAGCAAAGGTGATTCCTTTGTCAATAACCAGACCTTCGATCTGGTGGAAACTCGGGGAATGCGTTGCATCCACTTCGTCGGCACGGAAGACGCGTCCCGGAGCGATCATTTTGATTGGGAGTACACCTTTTTCCATCTCACGGATCTGGACAGAAGATGTCTGGGTTCTAAGCAGGATATCAGAGTTAATATAGAACGTATCCTGTTCGTCCTTTGCCGGATGGTTTGCCGGGATATTTAAAGCTTCGAAATTGTAGTGGTCATACTCGACTTCCGGTCCGGATACCACTTCATACCCCATACCGATAAAGATATCTTCGACCTGTTTTAAGATCATGTTATTCGGATGATCATGGCCAAGCTCTTTGCTTTTTCCTGGAAGCGTAACATCGATGACTTCTGCTTTCATCTTTGCTTCTAAGACTTTCTCTTCAAGAGCCTGTTTCATCTGCTCTAAATAGCCTTCAATCTCACTGCGGGTCGTATTAACAAGCTGTCCGACGATCGGCTTTTCTTCTGCCGAAAGGTCTTTCATGCTCTTTAAGACTTCTGTGATCTGGCCTTTTTTTCCGAGATATGCAACTTTGATCTCGTTTAAGGCTTCAATAGAACCGGCTGCTTTGATCTTTTCAGCCGCTTCTTCTTTGATCTTTGCCAAGCGTTCTTTCATTGTTTTTTCCTTTCTTTATAAAAACATATAAAGTGTAATATAACACAAAAAGATTGCTTTTACTATGAAAATTTACTATAATCCTGCCATGTTTACAAATTTTTATTTATTTGTGAAAAGCTTTTTTGACAAGATCGGAAAAGACAGGGTTTATAACTATTCTGCTTCTTCCGCTTTCTTCCTTATTCTGTCAATTTTCCCGTTTTTGATCATCATAATGACCGCGATCCAATACACTCCCCTTACCAAGGAGTTTCTTGTTGACCGTCTTGCATTTTTACTTCCGGATCCGATTTTCCCTTTGATCCAACAGATTATCGAAGAAATCTACTCCACGACTTACGGAGCAGCGATCATCTCTGTATCTGTACTCGGTGGTATTTGGTCTGCGTCGAAAGGCATCATGTCCATGATCCGCGGAATCAATACCTGCTTCAATATTGATGATAAGAGAAACTGGGTTCATGTTAGACTGCTTTCTTGTTTATATACGGTTGTCGCGATGATCGTCATGATCTTTACAATGGTGCTTCTTGTCTTTGGCTCATCGATTTACAAGGCTTTACTTGCACAATCAGAAGAACTTAGCAGTTTTCTGACTGTCGTCATGTTCATCTTAAGAAGACGATTTGTGATCGGGCTCTTTTTACTGACACTTTTATTTATGCTGATCTACTCCATTTTCCCGGCAAAGAACAATAAGTTCTTCCAGATGTTCCCCGGTGCGGTGCTTGCCGCTCTTGGCTGGATCGGCCTTTCGGAAATTCTTTCTATCTACATTAAGGCATTCCCGAACTTTTCCGTCACCTACGGTTCCCTGACGGCGTTCATCGTGCTGATGCTGTATTTATACTTTGGTATGTATATTATGTTTATCTGTGCGGAGATCAACTTCTTCTTTAAGTCAGCGATGTTCCGTTGGTCGCTCAAAAGACAGCACAAGAAAGCAGAAAAATACGATGCGCATATTCAAAAGAAACAGGAAAAATACGAGACACAGCGCTTGAAAAAAGAAGAAAAAGAAATGATCAAGCGACAATTAGAAGAAACGAAAGTCTATAACAAAAATCAATATTAAAAAGGAGTTTTCGGTATCGGAAAACTCCTTTTTTAATACTTCGCCACTTTTGTCAGATCAGCTGATAATACCCTTCGCCTGCACATGCTTTGCATAAGATCTTTCCATCTTTGATCACATGACGGCTGTCGGTGATATCTTCCCCACAGTTTTCGCAAATCTGAACTTCCACCGGTTTTCCAGGAAGATTGCATGGGCTTAGATCCACTTTCACGTTTTGGATTTTAAACATCTCTTCATCCGGAAGATTTTCATAGAAGGAAATCAAGTCTTCTCCTTCTGCCGGATGTCTGCGGGTGTGACGCTGGATTCTGACTGCCTCTCCTGTGTCCAAATTCACAAAGGTTGCAGCGACTTTTCCGTAATCCATCGCATGAAAGGTCCTTCTTCCAACACGCGTTCCTGTTACGATCCCGATGGCGTCCGCCGGGCATCTGTCGCATTCCACATAGACCGATATGCTTTTGGGGTTCTTCTCCGGATCCAGTCCCAAGGTCTTAAGTCCTAAACGTGCCATCTTAACTCCGATGCACTGCCCGGAACATAAATGTCCATGATATTCCACTGCTCTTTCTACGTCTTCTCTGAAACTTCTCATTTATTTATCCTTTTTTGTTTTATATTGTATTTCATCTTCATCTTTAAAGCTTCTCTTTATCTAGTTTTTCGAGACGCCTTTACCTAGGTTTTTCGACGGCGAAAATGCCAAATTTTCTGGTCTTTAGAGTATAAAATGGAAAATCTTCCCTGCCGGTCTCTGTCAGATGTTCTTTCACATAAGCTTCCAGTTCCTCATCTGGTGCGCCTTTGGTAAATACCTTTGTATAGGCAATTGCATCTTCTAGTGATCTGTGCGGCTGTCCAAATTCCAGCTCTGCTTCCTGAAATTGATATTTCAGCCCTTGTGATTTTAGCCATGTTCTTGTGCTGCCTATATCGCAGCATTTTCTGACGCGGTAGTTCTGAGGTCCTGTTGTGCCATATGCATCAGCATGAACAACCAGGATCAGTCTCCTTTTTGCATAAGACAGATATGGAAGGCCAATCCGTTCAACATCTCCATGAAAGATTGCCATTACAGCATCATACGCATCATTTCCAGCAAGACCAATCCCGTCCGAACAGATTGTCTGAATGTTGTCAGTATCAGTTGCTTTGATCCGTTTTAAAATGTTTTGGACAACATTGACGTCATAATCAACGCAGGTAATAGAATTGATAAACGGCGCCAGCTCAAAATCGACTAGAGCCATACCGCAGCCGATATCGCAGACTGTTTTGCAGCCATTCAAATACGGAAGCAGCAAATGCGCCAGCTTCTTATCGTATTCCGTATAGGCAGATGCATCTTCAAACCATCTAAACGTATCCTCATTCCAGCTGAATCTCATTGTATTCTCCTGTAAATAAAGGCTGACACTTTGTCAGCCCGAATCAACATAGTTCCCAAAACGACTGTTCTGAATTTTGATTCCTAGCTCACGCCAGGTGGGTTCACCGCACTTTGGAATCTGAAGTCCACTCAAAGGAGGCATGTCATCCGCCAAAAAATATTGGAATCCCGTTTCAATCAATGTAGGTTCAAAATGTCAGAACTACACCGTCTTGGGTTGTCTATATAATAGCAGAAAAACCCTATAGAATCAAACATCAACCATGATTGTATTTGTTTATTATATCGGCATAAAGCAGGATGCTTGCTTCGCTCTCATGTCTGTTGCATCGTAAACTATCCATCAAAAAAAGGAGTATGCGAACATACTCCTTTTCCTCTGAATAGTTTCCTCTGCTTTATGCGAGACAGTCAATCACTTTCTGGATTGCTTCTAATGCGTCATCCGGAAGTTTGTCATAACCGTCTTTGAAGGTCTCGCGGGATTTTACAAACTCGAGACGATCGTTCATTCTTGCTTTGAGGGCTGCGGCATACTCTGCATCGTCCAGATTCGGAACGTAGCCTTCCTGCTCAAAGATCTCGATGTCTTCGAACGGTCCCCACTGCTTGAACTCAGCTCTCTTTTCTACAATTGCTTCAAGAACGCCGAGGGTTACTTCCTTCGTAACGTCTTTTCCGAAGAAATCACCAGTATTGATGATGTAGCAGTCAACGTTCTTCTCTTCTACCAGCTTTTTAAACTTCACATAGTCGTTTGCCAGCGGATAGGTACGGAACGGGTTCGCATATGGTTCAACAACGAGTGCATTCGGATCTACGCCAGGAGCAAGACGTTCTGCAGAACTTCTCTTGGTTGCAAGTGTTGCGCCCATAACAGCTGCTAAAGAAGCGCCTTTCAGTTTAACAACCGGCGGGATTGTCGGGTCTTTCATGATCCAGAAGATGGAATTAACCGGTTCATCGATCTTATCGACGCGGTTCGGAGACCACAGACGGGATTTGATCGCTCGTCCGTTTCCATTACGAACATCTTCTGTAACAAGAACGACTTTTCCGTCCTCATCCAAGGTTGCAGAACAATTCTGGCAGGTAAGAAGATATTTATTATCTTCGCTATCGCAAGGATAATCAGCGGTCTTATCGAAATAAGTCGGCTCTAATGCGATGGATGAGCATGTATCGGAGTTAATGATGAACGCATCATCATGCAGAACCGTAACATCATATTTGCCACCGTGTTTTGCATGTGTCAAAGTGGATTTTCCGGATCCAGAAAGACCAAAGACAGATGCGACATAAGTGCTGCCGTCAGCTAAGTTATATTTCTTCTGTCCGCCATGGCAAGATGCATAACCGTTTCTGTTTGCGATTGCCCATGCGATGGTAAGGGTTCCTTTTTTGTGTTCACCGAAATATCTCATTCCAAGCAGCGCTGCGCAGTTATGATCGGTATCAAAGTATGTCAGTCCAAGAGGATGATCCGGATGGCTCCACTGTGGATCAGAGAAGATATAAATATCTGACTCGCCTTCGATCTCGCGGCTGTTTGCGTACATCTCTTTATACTGCTCAGACATATACTGGAAGTTGATCATCCAGTTATACAGGTTGTTCTCTTCTCCTTCCGGAATCAAAAGATGTGCTTTTACCATGAATTCCGGGTCAAGTCCGATGAAGCAGGTTGCATGATACATTGTGGAATAACGGGTATCATAGATTGCATCCATCAGTTTCTTATCCAGATCGGTAGTATCTACACCAGGCTCGCCTATGATTCTTCTTGCAGCAGCGCAACGGCCTGTGACAGATCCGTCATTAAATAAAAGAACCTTTGCGTCTTCGGGAAGACCAAAAGTTTCTCCTTTGTATACCGGCATATCGGTCACAACGGTTCCCGGTGACTCTTTTGCCAGGTTATATGCTGTTGTAATGTCCTTAACTTCTACTACATTGTTCCCATAAAATGCAGCTTCGATGATTGAACGCGTCTTGGAAAAGCCCTGCTTTCCCGGTCCAATATCACTTCTTTTGTACATCTGTTTGGTTGCCATTCTTACTTCCTCCTGAAAATCATGTGCTGCTTAATTTCGCAGCTGCTTCGCAGTTATTTCACTGCTTATTACTCGCAACTGCCATTATACCATACAATACCCGAATTCATACTAATAATTTATGAAAATGCCTAAGTTAGACCGATACACATAACTGAAGGAACATTGCGGAGACATTTAGAGCGGCTTAGATGGAAAACTTTCATGGGAAAGTGGAGCAAATCAGGAATACAAGTCCTGATTTGCAGGTCCACTGAGTCGGATTCTCATCAGAGAAGACGACGAATTGGACCGGTGCCCCTTGGGAATGAAAGAGTTCCATTTAGCCGCTTTTATATGTTGGAGCAGTTCCGGCAGTTATAGTGCGTCGGACTAACTCAAGGCATTTTTTATATATTATTTTGTCTGCTCGTCTAGTGTTAAATAGTAACCAGGTAAGAAGTGTTCCATGAAGAAATCAACTTCAGGCATGTTAAACTGGCTGATCTTGCGAAGCGTCGTTTCTTTTGCCTGTGCAAAGTCCTTGTTACCAGACTGCTCTTCTTCGATGCATTTGATCAGGGCAGAGATTTTATCCGCCGCTTTCACATATTTCATTAAAGCTGCATCATCTTCGCCTTCCGCATTCATGAGTTCCGTATATTTTGCCTGCATTTCAGAAGGAAGCTGATCCAGGATCTTTGCCTTTGCTGCATCTTCGACATGATCATATGCTTCTTTAATCTCCGGATCAAAGTATTTGACAGGCGTTGGAAGGTCTCCAGTGATGATCTCTGGTGCATCATGAAACGCTGCAAGGAGCGCTGCTCTGCCTGCATTCAGCTTAACGCCGTAATAGGTGTTTGCCACCTCGATCAAAGCATGCGTAATAAAGATCACATCCAAAGTATGATCGGCAAGAGATTCTCTTCTTGCATTCCGCATCAGGCTCCAACGGTCGATATATTTCATTCTGGAAAGGATTGCCAGAAAGTTACTGTTTTCCATGCTCTTCTCCTTAAACAAAAAGTCTATTTCGCTGATAAATCCCATTAAAAGAATATCGCCGTCATATTATATCAAAATAACATGACGGCGTATATCAACAATTATGAATTCGGAATTCAGCCTTTGTAGCCGATCTGATCAGCCAGTTCCTGTGTCAGGACAACGGTTGCGTCTCTATGCATTCTCATGAAAGTAACCGGGCATTTTGGATCGATCTTATCTTCGATCAGAAGCTTTGTAGCTGCTTCCTGCTTGTCGCCGCTGATGATCATAAGAAGTGCCTGTGCACGCATGATATTTCCCATACCCATGGTGACTGCGTGAGTCGGAACATCTTCCTTGGAAGCAAAGAATCTCTTGTTTGCCTCGATCGTAGAGTCATCAAGAATCTCTTCATGAGCACCGTCATACATGGTATCGCCAGGCTCATTAAATCCCAAGTGACCGTCCGGACCAACGCCTAAGACCTGAATACGGATGTCTGTCTTATCAAGCACTTCATTGAACTCTTTGAGGTTTGCTTCTACATCGCCAACACCCTTTGCAACATAAGTGTTAGCCTTATCAATGTTGATGTGGTCAAACAGATTGTCGTTCATGAAATAACGATAGCTCTGGTCATGAGTGCCTTCCAGGCCGACATATTCATCAAGGTTAACAGAATGGATCTTGGAAAAGTCCAGACCTTCTTCTTTACATCTTCTAGCCAGTTCCTGATACATTCCAACCGGGGAAGAACCTGTTGCAAGGCCAAGGGTGCACTCCGGCTCTTCTCTTACGATCTTTTCAATGATATCTGCAGCTTTGCTGCTTGCTTCTGCATAATCTTTTGCAACGATAACTTTCATGTTAATACCTCTTTACTATTTATTTACTCTGGTTACTTATTCTCTTTTGCGACGATCTTTCCGCCTGTTTTATAGATGCTGTTAGCTGGAATCACGCCGCGAACGCCGGAGGTCGGATAGACATTGGAGTCACGGCCGACAACGGTTCCCGGGTTTAAAACAGAATTGCATCCGACTTCCACACGGTCACCGAGCATCGCACCGACTTTCTTACGTCCGGTCTCGATCTGCTCCTCACCGTTTTTGATCACAACATTCAGCTTATCACTCTTAACATTGGAAGTGATGGAGCCTGCGCCCATATGCGCTTTATATCCAAGGATGGAATCACCGACATAGTTGTAATGCGGAACCTGAACATTATCAAACAGGATAACGTTCTTAAGTTCAGTGGAATTTCCAACCACGCAGTTATCTCCTACCAAAACAGAACCGCGGACAAACGAGCCAGGACGAACTTCTGTGCCGTGACCGATAATGCAAGGTCCTTTGATATAATTGGTTGCACGATTATAAAACACAACATCTTTTGCGATCCAGACATCTTCATCCGGATTGTCAAACTCATCTGCCGGAAGGGTCTTTCCAAGTTCTTTGATAAAATCAGAGATTCCTGCAAGTGCCTCCCACGGATAAGTGAACTGGCTTAAATATTCAGCCGCTCTTGTATGTTCTAAATCATATAAATCTTTAATTTCGATACCCATAGAAACGATCGTTCCTTTCTTTTACTTTCTGATCTCTACCAGATGGCCGGACTGAGCCATAGCAGCAATGATGTAATCCACGTTCTTCTCTGCCTCTTCATCTGTTCCGGCTTCCGCCATAACACGAAGAACAGGCTCCGTACCGCTTGCTCTTAAGAGAACACGGCCGGTCTCACCGAGGTTCTTTGTACATTCATCAACAGCTGCCTGTACTTTTTCGTCTGCCAAGGTTGCTTTTTTATCATCAACGACCACATTCTTTAAGACCTGCGGATACATCTCACAGTTCTGAGCAAGAATGGAAAGAGGAAGTTGTGTCTTGATCATAACGTTCATCAGCATGATTGCGGTCAGGACACCATCTCCCGTATGCGCACGTTTGCTGAAGATGATATGTCCGGACTGCTCTCCTCCAAGAACATAACCGTTTTCTTTCATATTCTCATAAACATATCTGTCGCCGACTTTCGTCTTCTCATATCCAATGCCTGCAACATCAAGTGCTTTAAAGAGACCAAAGTTACTCATGACTGTAACAACGACTTTATTTTCAGGAAGGCGGTTATGCTCTTTCAGATATTTTGCACAGATATAAATGATCTTGTCGCCGTTAACAACATTACCCTTCTCATCTACAGCAAGACATCTGTCGGCATCGCCGTCGAACGCAAATCCGACATCGAGCATATTGTCTACGACGAATTTCTGAAGTCCTTCAATATGAGTGGAGCCGCAGTTCAGGTTGACATTCAGTCCATTTGGCTGATTGTTGATGACCTGGCTCTTTGCTCCAAGTGCATCGAAAACCGCTCTTGCGATCATCCATGCAGAACCATTGGAACAGTCAAGTGCGACGCGGCAGTTCTCAAAGGATTTTTCAGCCTGCTCAGAGAGATATCCGATATAGCGGTTACGTCCAAAATAAAAGTCTTCGGTTTTTCCAACTTTATCGTCCTGTGCATATGGAATGTAATCTTCTGCACTGTCGATATATTTTTCAATCTCATCCTGAAGGGCATCATCCATTTTTTCGCCCTCTCCGTTCATGAGCTTGATTCCATTGTCATAATATGGATTGTGGCTTGCAGATACCATAATGCCGCAGTCAAAGCCTTCATCACGTGTGATAAAGCTGACGCTCGGCGTGGTTGTTACATGAAGCAGGTATGCGTCTGCCCCGCTTGCTGTGATTCCGGCAGCAAGACCGTTTTCTAATGTATAAGAAGATCTTCTGGTATCTTTACCGATCACGATCTTCGCACGTTCTCCGTTTTCGTGGTTCTTTCCATAATACCAGCCTAAATAGCGTCCAATCTTAAATGCATGATAGCTATTAAGGTCTGCTCCGGCTTTTCCCCGAAATCCGTCAGTTCCAAAATACTTACCCATTTTATATACTCCTTTAGTACTTTAATACGTTACAATCTTATTAAAAAATCAACTGAGTTATTTTACAACTATGACAGTTTCGTCGCAATAAAAAGCGAATAAGAAAAATATTAAAAAAATGTTACACAAATCTTAAATAATGTGAAAGAACATCTCCTCAAAAACCTTCAATTCGCATTTTAATATTAAAAAAACATGATATAATGGTTTCGTTTATGTGGCAAAATCATGAAACAAATGAGAATAAAACAGAACAATCACAGAAAGGAACTTACAAACAATGAAGATCATGATCGTAGGCGGCACCGGCTTTTTAGGATATTATGCAACGCAGGTAGCATTAGAACGTGGACATGAAGTGGCATCTTTTTCTTTGGACGATGTGAATCTGGAAGGCTGGTATCCGAAAGAAGTTAAGACCGGATTTGGAGATGTCTTTGAAATGACAGAAGATGAACTAATACCGGTCTTTGAAGGTTACGATGCCATGATCTATTCTGTTGGCCCGGATGACCGTTATACGCCAAAGGCACCTTCCTATGATTTCTTTCATGGCCATCTTGTAACAGACGCTTCCAAAGTCTTTCGTGCTGCAAGGCGCGCAGGCGTCAAACGAAGCGCGGTAAATAACTCGTACTTTGCTTATTTTGACCGTCTGTACCCGGAATTAGGCCTTGCAAAATATCATCCGTATGTCAGAAGCCGTGTGGAACAGGCCGCTACTCTATTTGAGGAGTCCGGCGGCGGAGCTGCTAACGGCGGCATGGATGTTATGGTCTTAGAGCTTCCTTATATCTTTGGCGCGATGCCTGAACGTATGCCAATCTGGAAGGATGTCTATATCGAACGTTTCTTCCACTACCCTGCAATTTTCTTCCCAAAGGGCGGCACTTCCATGATTGCCGTCGAACATGTCGGAGAAGCAATGATTGGAGCTATCGAAAACGGTGTTCACGAAGAGCGCTATCCGGTTGCAGATGAAAACCATACTTTCCGCTGGATGATACAGGAATTTGAAAAAGGCTTAGGCATTAAAAAACCGATCATTCAGCCATCTGGTGCGATTTGTGCCATGGGAGCAAATCATCTCGCCAGAAAAGAGGCAAAACAGGGAAATGAAGCCGGACTTGACCTCGGACGCATGATGACCGATGTGATGTCGGACGAAGTTTATATCCCGGAAGATGTGATCGCTAAGAACTCCGAGATTTTAGGATATGGACGCGGCGGCCTGGAAAAAGCAATTGAAAAAACGATGCACCGCTGCTATCCGAATGGATTCGGTAAAGGAAAATAAAAAAGTGAGTCAGCAAGAAAAACAGAAACGCGCAATCATATATGTCTTTTCCGGTACGGGAAACACACTGATCGCAGCGCAGCATACGGCCTGGGCTCTGTTTCATAACGGCATCTATACAGATATCTACCGGATCGTTTCTGTAGAATCTTATATTTACCAATATGCTTATCTCAGAATGAATGAAGATGGCAAGTTTACTGCCTGTTCTGCTTCTGAAAAACTTACACTTGATTCCTCCAAGCGGCTTGCGCCGCTGAAAGAAAGCGTAAACGATATCAAGGGCTCACTGATCTCAGAAGAATTCGGTATCGTCCCGGACCCGAACAGTTATGATATCGCAGGCTTTGCCTATCCGATCCATGCATTTAACGCGCCGAAGTTCTTTCTGCGATTCGTGAAACACTTACCGGCACTATCCGATGAGAAAAATGGTATGCCGGCCTTTGTCTTTAAAACGTCAGGAGAACCGTTTAAACCAAATGCATCTTCCAGCCGTACATTAACGCATATACTGAAGAAAAAAGGCTATCAGCCGGAATTTGGCTTGCATATGCTGATGCCCTATAACATCATGTTCCGTTATCCGAAAGAGATGGCAAAACAGATGTATCTGCATACGGATATGATGTCGAAGAAGCTTGCGGATGCGGTTTCAAACGAAAAAATCAAGAAACCCCGATATAATCCTTTTATTTCTATCTTTGCATTTATCCTGCGGATCCAATGGTTTGCTGCCTGGTTTAACGGTCCTTTGCATAAAACGAATAAGCATAAATGTGTCGGCTGCGAGATCTGCGTAAAGAACTGCCCGACCGGAAATATCAAAATGGTTCCTTTAAGGAAGGATCCGAATCAGACGATTCCGAAGATGGGATGGAAATGTACGATGTGCATGAACTGCACGATGGGATGCCCGAAAGGAGCGATCAGCCCCGGCTTTTTAACCCCTTGGAAGGTCAACCCAAAGTGGAACTTTGACCAATTGATGGCAGATGACTCGATCTCCTCTAACTGGACAGATTCTCCGGATGCCGGCTATTTTAAACTCTTCCGGAAATACTATTCGAAATATCATGATTAATGTTCGTATCGCTATTTAAGCTCAAAAAGGCTCACCAGATGGTGAGCCTTAATCTTTCTATTCAGTTAGGTGATGCGATTAGACATTCGAGACGATCCAAGGAATGACATAAGTTACGATGCTCATGATCGCCGCTGAAAGGCAGATCCCGATTCCAATTGCCGGCGCCGATTTCTTGATTGGGATACGCAAAAGACTGGCAAGAAGTGCCCCTGTCCAGCCACCGGTTCCCGGAAGAGGGATACCAACAAAAAGAACCAGTCCCCAGAATCCCCATTTATCGATCTGTGCTCTCTTCTTCAGCGTTTTTGTCTCGAGCCAGTTGACGAATCTGCCAGATGTTTTAAACTTCTTTAGCCATTTGAAGATCTTTTCGATCAACAGAAGAATAAACGGGATCGGAATGATATTTCCAATCATGCAGATGATCAGTGCTTTCCAATAAGGAACCTGAAACAGGGCTGCTGCGATCAAACCGCCGCGAAGTTCCAGAATTGGAAATAACGATATGATAAAGATAACTAATTCATGATTCCAAGATGCGAACGTGACCGCGATCCAGTCGATTATTTTACTCATGAAATACCCAGGAATCCTTTCACTTCTCTTTCCATCTGATCAATATCGCAGACGGTTTTATGACGGATATCCGCATCCATAATATCTTTGATCGCCTGAGGGATTGCAACGCCGGAAATCGCATTCAGTTTTTCGATCAAGCTAAAGTCATCTTCCGCATCATATTTCGGATCGATCGCTGTCATGACGCTTCTTGAGAATTTATACGGGCTTGCAGTAGAAACGATCACTGCAGGCGTCTCATCTTTTGTTTCTCCCACATATTTATCATAAACGCAGGCAGCCACGCCGGTATGTGTATCCGTAACATAATTCAGCTCCTCATAATGCTTTTTAATGCCGGCTGCGTTTTCCGCTTCTGTAGCAAAGCCACCATAAAAATCAGTGAGTTTGGCTTTCTGCTCTTCGCTGATCTCATATTTTCCTTCTTCTGTCAGCTGTTTCATATATTGACGATTCAGCTCTTCGCTTTCACCTGCGATCAGATAAACTAAACGCTCTAAGTTACTGGAGATCAGAATGTCCATGGACGGAGAACTTGTGAGGATAAATTCTCTCTGACGGTCATAAACACCGGTCTTAAAGAAATCGTATAATACTTTATTATCATTCGATGCACAGATCAGTTTATTGACTGGAAGACCCATCTGTTTTGCAAAATATCCTGCAAGAATGTTTCCAAAATTACCGGTCGGAACAACAAAATTGATCGGCTCTCCGGCACTCACTTTTCCTTTTTTGACCATCTGTGCATAGGCCCAAACATAGTAGGCAACCTGCGGGATCAAACGGCCGATATTAATGGAATTGGCGGAAGAAAACTGGAAATGGTGCTCATTCAGCAATGTTTTCAGTGCAGTATCATTGAACATCTTTTTCACGCCGGTCTGAGCATCATCAAAGTTTCCATTCACTCCTACGACAAAGGTATTATCCCCTTTCTGCGTCACCATCTGAAGTTCCTGCACGCGGCTGACACCGCCCTTCGGATAAAAGACAATGATCTTTGTTCCCGGAACATCAGCAAAGCCGGCAAGTGCAGCTTTCCCTGTATCACCGGAAGTTGCTGTCAGGATGACAATGTCGTTTGAGATCTGGTTCTTCTTTGCGGAAGTTGTTAAAAGATGCGGAAGGATCGAAAGCGCCATATCTTTAAACGCGATCGTTGCTCCATGGAACAGCTCTAAAAACTCATAAGTGCCGGCTGTTTTAAGCGGAGCGATCTCCGAATCATCAAACTTACTGTCGTAAGCACTGTTGATGCAGTGTTTTAATTCTTCCTCTGTGAAATCTGTAAAGAACTTGCTCATAACAAGATACGCCACCTGACGGTAGTCCATCCTGGAAAGTTCAGCCAAATCCACATCTAGCTTCGGCATTTCTGTTGGCACGAACAATCCGCCATCATTTGCCAGACCCTGCAGGATCGCCTGTGAGGCAGTTAAAGTTTCGCCATTTCCTCTTGTACTTTTATATCTGATATTCATAAATCTATTTCCTCAAAATTGATTATCTATTTCTAAACCCGATCATTGAAAATAATATTTTGCAGTTATTTCAGCTCCGGTTCTTTCACTGCACATTCGCTGTCAAGACCCAGCAGGATCTCAATCCCATGTTTTAACGGCTTGATAATAGCTTCTAAATTTTCAACCGCTGCTTTCGGACTTCCCGGGAGCGTGATGATAATGCTCTCGTTTAGGATTCCTGCATTGGCTCTGGAAAGCCATGCCTTATCCGTGATCTTGCTGCTGGCAAGACGCATCGCCTCGCCAAAGCCCGGGATCATACGCGTGCAGACCTTTTCGCAAGCTTCCGGCGTCACATCTCTTTTGGAAAAGCCGGTGCCTCCGGTCGATACGATCAATGTGATCTTCTTTTCAGCCAGCTTTTGAAACTCTTCTTCGATCATAGCCTGTTCATCCGGAAGGATATTGGTATAGATCACTTCATAGCCGTTGGATTCCAAAAATGCGGAAACTCTTGGGCCCGCCTCATCGACTCTCAGCCCCTGGCTTCCTTTATCGCTGATCGTTAATACTGCTGCTTGAAACATGAGTAAACCTCTTATTCTTTCTGTTCAAAACTGCAAAATACTTCGGTCAAAAATAAATATATGTATCATTTAAATGCAACAACTTCGATATTTTGACATAAAACAGTGGGGATTTCCACTTCTTTTTTTAAGATTATCGTAGATTCTGCTATTTCAGCTTATGAGCAGATTCTTTCAGCTCTCTTGCGTTTAACATAGCTGCTTCTGTGATTTCTGCGCCACCAACCAGTCTTGCGATTTCATAGACCATCATTTCCTCCGATAACTCTCCGATGCCGGAGATCGTACTTCCGTCTTCCACGGATTTATGGATCTGATAATGATGATCTGCCATGGCAGCGATCTGAGGAAGATGGGTAATGCAGATGATCTGATGGCTCTTTGCAAGCAGGTTCAGTTTTTCTGCAACTTTTTGGGCAGTAAAACCGCTGATACCGGTGTCGATCTCATCGAAGATCAAGGTCGGGATCTGGTCCTCGATTGCTGCGGAAGATTTGATTGCAAGCATGATCCTTGAAAGCTCGCCGCCGGATGCCACTTTCACCAAAGGTGCTAAAGGCTCTCCCGGATTGGCAGAGATCATAAACTCGACCTTGTCAAAGCCGTTTACCGATATTTTTTCTGTCTTTTTAAAATCAATTGCAAAGCGGACATCTGCAAAATTCAGATCTTTTAGATTCGAAATGATCAATGGTTCTAATCGCCCAGCCGCCTGTTTTCTGACCTCGGACAGTTCCTGCGACATCAGATTCAATTCTCTCGCACTGCTCTTAAGCTGTTCCGACAAAGCGTTTCGGTTTTCTGTATAATTCGAATAACGATCCAGCTTTTCTGTGAGCTGATCCGCATAGGCATTGATCTCTTCGATCGTATTTCCATATCTGCTTTTTAGATGATTGATCAAATCCAGACGGTCCCGAACCTCTGCATGACGCTGCGCATCAAACTGGTTGCGGTCAATATAATGCGACAAGCTACCGGAAAGATCTTTGGAAACAGAATCAATGTCCGTCATCATAGACTTCATCTCTTTTAAAGAATCATCTAAGCGGACGACATCCTCAATCTGTTTTAACGCATCCTGAATCCGGCTCAGAACGCCATTTGCTTCGTCATCAATATCATTTAAAGCGCGGCTGACCGATTTCAGAATATGCTCGGACGCTTCCATCTTCTTAAACTCGGCTTCCAAAGATTCATCTTCACCTTCCATGACGGACGCAGTTTGAATCTCTCCGAGTTCGTGACGGATCAGGTCCAGTTCTCTGTTTAAGGCTTCTTCGTCCATGTTATAGGAAGCAAAGTCTTTCCGAAGATCCCTATAATGATCAAATTCCGTTTTAATGCGTTCTTTGATTTCCTGAACGGCTTTTCCTGCAAACGCATCCACGATATCTAAATGTTTGGATGGGTCCAAAAGAGACTGATGCTCATGCTGACCATGAACATCGACCAAAAGTGACGTAATCTTCTTCAGATTTGCCAACGTGACATTTTCGCCATTGATCTTAGCGATACTGGAGTCCGGAGTGATCTTCCGGGTGATCATGATGTTATCACCATCCGGAGAAATATCTAATTCTTTCAGAGCCTGATAAACTTTCTCATCATGACTTACAAACTGGAGTTCCACGAGCGCATGGTCTGCTCCATTTCGGATCATTCCTTTATTTGCCTTATCTCCGAGCGCAATATTAATGGACCCAATAATTATGGATTTTCCGGATCCTGTTTCACCGGTCATAATATTGAGTCCGTCTTTAAAATCGATTTCTGCTTCTTTAATAAGCGCTAAGTTTTTTAAATGAACGTTTTTCAGCATATAGAATCACACGTACAGGAGGAACTGATGATTTATTTGAGTATGCTTCGGATCTTTTGGATCAGCTGCGCCGCATCTTCATTTGATCTGGTCGCGCACATGATAGTATCGTCTCCGGCGATCGTTCCAACCACTTCTTCAAAATTCAAGTGGTCTAATGCAGCTGCAACCGCCATTGCCATTCCGGATGCAGTCTTGATCACAACCAGGTTTGCCGCCTGATCGACATGCACAAAACCATCCTTAAAAATGCTTAAGTATTTATCCTGCTCTGAGAGCTTATTCTCCGGATATACATACTTGCTTTTTCCTCCGACGGATATTTTTTCCAGCCGAAGCGCTTTGATGTCTCTCGAGACGGTCGCCTGCGTCACGTTATACCCTTCCTGGTTTAACAGTTTCGCAAGTTCTTCCTGTGTCTCAACATCCTGTTTTGCAATCAGTTCTATGATTTTTTCCTGTCTGTTCGCTTTCATGATGAATATTATATTCTAAGTTCTGCAAATCAGCAAATACATTTAGAAAAGGCGGTCTGAGCCTAAAATAGCCAGACCGCTCTTTTCTGTATGATTTGGGTACGTTAACAAATAACGATTATTTCTCCGTATCGGAGGCTGGAGCAGCTTCTAAAGCCTTGGCTGCCTCCGCAGCTTTTTCTTCTTCCGCAGCTTTTCCTCTTTTGCGAAGAATCAGGTTTACGATGATACCAAGGATTAATGCGCAGGCGATCTCTGTCAGCGTAACATCACCAATCTTAAGAACCATGCCGCCGATACCGGCGATCAGGATCGCAGATGCGGTAAACAGGTTTCTGTTATCGTTCAGGTCAACCGGCTGCAGCATCTTAAGACCGGAGACTGCGATGAATCCGTATAAGGTGATGCAGACACCGCCCATGACGCAGCTCGGGATCGTTGCAAGGAAGGTGACAAACGGTCCAAAGAAAGAGATCACGATTGCAATGATCGCTGTCGTAAGGATGGTTACGATGGAAGCGTTTCCTGTGATCGCAACACAGCCGATAGACTCACCGTAAGTGGTGTTCGGACATCCGCCGAAGAAGGCTCCTACAAAGGATCCAACGCCGTCACCTAAGATGGTTCTGTGAAGGCCCGGGTCTACTAAAAGGTCCTGATTCACGATCGTGGATAAGTTCTTATGGTCTGCAATATGCTCAGCAAACACAACGAATGCAACTGGGATGTATGCAACTGCAACCGTTGCAATATATTTGCCTGTGACTGCGGATAAACCTTTGAATGCGGTCAGGAAGGTGAACTCCGGAATCCATTTCATGTTCTGGAATGCGGAAAAATCGATAATCTGGAGTGCTTCATTTCCTGTTGCGTTTCCGATCAAAGTGAAGATCGTTGCGACGATATAGCCGGCAACAATACCGATGATAAACGGGATCAGCTTGATCATTTTCTTTCCGAAGACGGAACAGATGATGACAACAAAGAAGGTAACCATTGCACAGATCAGGCAGACCCAGACATGCGGAGTCATGACATAAGCGCCTGCATCCGCATCAAATGCTCCTGCAAGTGAATCGCCAACAGCGTTTCCTGCCAAAGAAAGACCGATGATAGCAACGGTCGGTCCGATTACGACCGGAGGCATCAGGTAGTTGACCCAGCGGATACCTGCAAATTTGACTGCAATTGCAATTACGACATAGACAAGAGCTGCAAATCCGCAGCCGATGATCAATCCGGCATATCCAACTTCAACGGAAACAGCTCCTGCAAAAGCAGCGAACATGGATCCTAAGAACGCGAAGGATGATCCCAGGAACACCGGGCTTCTGAATTTGGTGAATAAAAGGTAAATAATGGTTCCGACGCCGGCACCGAACAGTGCTGCGGACTGGCTCATGCCGTTTCCTACAATGGAAGGAACAGCAATGGTAGCTGCAAGGATCGCAAGAAGCTGCTGAAGAGCAAATACGATCACCTGACCGAATTTCGGTCTGTCATGGATTCCGTAAATTAGATTCATAATTTCTCCCTCTTTTCTAATTCAAAACCTATATATTGCTGCCCCTGACGATCTACTCTTATGTGTTTCATCCCCTTTCAACACACATAAGAGAAGATATCAGAGGTTTGATTCGTAAAGTTCCACCGCGATCGAATCATCATACGGTGGGATGCGGACATGGATCCGTTCCGTTTTGCTGGTCGGTACGTTTTTTCCAACGTAATCTCCTCGGATCGGAAGTTCCCGGTGTCCTCTGTCAATTAAGATGGCCAGCTGGATGGAGGAAGCTCTTCCGGTATTCATCAGCGCATCCATCGCAGCTCTAGCCGTTCTTCCGGTATAGATCACGTCATCTACTAAAATGACATGTTTATTCGTGATATCAAATGGAATATCCGTGTCATTCAGGACCGGATCTGTCCTCTTTTTTTGAAGGTCATCCCGATAGAATGTGATATCGAGCGATCCGACCGGAATACGGCTGCCTTCGATCTGTTCAATGTTGTCTGCAATCATCTGGGCAAGCGGAATGCCGCGGCGTTTGATCCCGATCAGGCATAGGTTCTCTGCTCCTGAATTATGTTCAAGGATTTCATGTGAGATCCTTTTCATCGCCCTGATCACCGGCATTTCTTCCATTATCGTTGCTTTGTATCCCATATCTCGCATAAAAAATGCACCCATTCGGATGCAGCAAAAGTTTCCATATCAGTTTGCTTTCATGACTAGAATCATAAAGCAGGCTATCAACCTTGGCAGCATCTCTGTACCGGACCTTAAAGGTTATTTCTTTAGAAAAAATTCTATCACGGCAGATAGTTGATGTAAAGTTGAAAAACGCACATCTTGTGATATAAACATGTAAATCTATCAAAGAAAACACAATATATTGATGAATACTCAACAACTTATTTTCGTGCAAAGAAAAACAGCATGCAGAATACTACATGCTGTAAATTAGTGTGAATTAGAACCATCAGCCTGAGTATACAGACTCATCTTCCTCCAGACCTAGTCTTAACGGGATTAATCTATGGGTTGAGGCTTTATATTCTTCGAAGCCCGGTTTCTTTGCCTGTCTGTTATCCGCCATAGGAATACTCACGATCAAGAACATCAAGGTGTTCACAAGAGCTCCCGCAAGCAGATAGACACGGCTCGGCATGACAGAGAAGACAGAAAGACCGACGCCCCACCACATCAGGATCTCACCTAGATAATTTGGATGACGGGCATATTTCCATAATCCATGACGGTTGAAAGCTGCATCTCTGTTTTTGCGGTATCTGTGCATTTGGGAGTCTGCTAGGAGCTGAAGCAGTGCCGCTGCAATGGAGACGACAAAGAAAACGACGTTCCAGAGAGTTACTTTCGTATCATAGTGAAAGGCAAATACTGCTGGAAGCACACAGCCATAAACGACCAGTGTCGGGAAAAGATGGATACCTGCGAAATTAACAAATGGATAGAAAATGCCGGTATCTTCTTTCAACATCGTATAGCGCCAGTCCTGATGAGCCATGCCATGGAAGGTGTAAGCCCAGTTAGCTGTTAGGCGGATTCCCCAGAAGCAAACTGCAATCAAAAGAAGGAGCCTTAACGGGTTCATCGGCCGGGTGATTGCAGCATACACTAAGATCACGATTGGCTGAACGCTCCAATAAGGATCATAGACCGATGCATTTTGGAAAATCAAACTAAAAATAAAAGTGACAACTGTTGCTGCGATATCTGCAAGGAGCAGATTCAGCCAAAATGGAAACGGAAGGATCTGGTAAAGGATGATTCCAACGGCTGATGCCAGAACGTAAACAATTGCAATAATGATAAAACTTGTGCTTCTTGAAAGTTTCTTCATACTATTCGTTACTCTCGCTTTTCTTGGTTTCTATATTCAGCTGATTCATTTCAGCTGCATGCTCTAAATGATCCGTAATCTTATCCGATGCATGTTCCATGCCTTCTGAAATCTTATCTCCGGCTTTCTCCATATTTTCAGAAATAAAATCGCTTGCTCTCTCCACGCCGTCCATCAGAATGTTTCCGAGTTTCATTTTTCCTTTCTGGATCATCTTTTTCGGGGAATGATCGGAAACGACTTTTGTCATGGAATCGATCCGTTCCTTGACGTTATCAATCACCGTATCTTTAAAATCGCCGATCGGACCGGACACCGCCTTTTTATTCTCATCCGACATAGCGCGGTAATCTTTGATCACGCTCCAGATGTTTTTTAAGGTAAACAGTTCGCCTGTCGTCTTATAATCATCGACCAGGTCATAGGCGACCTCAATGAATGCTCTTTTTTCTTCATAAGACATCGAAGCGATCCACTCACTGATGTTTTCCCTGTAGTTTTCGCCAGTTTTCGTAATCTTTTCCGAACGAATGATATTATCCCGCTCAACCTCCCAGCTGACTAAATGGTGCTGGGAAATCCCGTTAGATGCATAGCTGTGAACAACTTCATATTGTTCTTTGTGCTCGAGCAAGAGACCAATAATTGAATCCTGCGGCACAAAAGTCTGTGTCCGCTCAGCAATCTCTTGAAAGCGCTCATCCTGGATCACTTGATCGTTAAACCCGGGGCCGTCAAAATTATAGACCTTTTCGATCCGTTTGTTGACCCGTTTCCCTGAAAATGCGGAGCCGTAAACAGCAAGATTGCCACCTTTGGAATGACCTGCAACAACGATCGTTCCATGGCTGTGCTTCGCAGCTTCTTTCAAATAAGCCACAGCCTCCTTTTGCGAGGGAACGACTTCATTATAGGCTAGGTCCATATTTTCTTTCCAGCCGATCAGGGAATCGTCTGTTCCGCGGAAAGAGACAAGGGTCAGGTTTTTATTGAGGAAAAAAGTCAGCGCGCAAAACTGCATCCCGTTTTCTTCTTCGATCCGATTGATAAATCCTCCCACTTTGATATCCGCAAATCGTGGGCTTTCCGTGATCAGCTCGCAAAGCTCAAGATCTTCTTTGGTGCAGTAATTCGGGAGCGGATCTAAAACCGGGTTTTTGCAGATCTCTCCAAGCAGAACTGTTCCTGCAGAAAAATCTGCAGGAACCAATCCGTTATAGTTATAATACGTCGCTTCGCAAAGAATCATGGCATCTACCGGATTCAAAGGAGCTACACTGAAGGGAACATCCCCTCTCCATTTCATATAGTCAATAATCGTCGACATGATACTCTATTCAATCTCCTGTAATGCGGGCTTAGCAGCTAACTCAGTATCACATTGTAATCGAATCATTAAACTCTAACAACAAAGTCTGCTCTGCGCTCTTTTGCCGGAGCGATCTCGCAGTCTCTGTATCCTAACGCGATGGAACAAACACCTGTAACTGGCTCTGTAATGCCCCAGGATGCGAGAAGTTCTTTGCCCTCTTCCATCTCAAACATCTGATGGCATCTGTGGATCCAGCAGGCATCCAGTCCGACAGCATATGCCGCATTCAGCATATTTGTAGTTACAGACGCTGCGTCTAAGATTCCGATTTCAGGATTCATCGCACGCTCAGTTGCAAGGATGAGAAGGATCGTCGGCGCACCATAATATGGGTGAATGTCTTTTCCCATCACTTTCGCATTCAATGCATCCACTTTTGCAACTTCTTCCGGAGTCTGAACGGCAATGATCATCGGAGACTGTGTGCCGCCGCCAGTCGGAGCAAATGTGCCAGCTTCCAGTACAGCATTTAACTCTTCTTCTTTGATCTGATCCACTTTAAACTTTCTAGCGGATCTTCTGTTTTTTAAAACTTCTAATGCTTCCATTTTCATAACATATACCTCCAAAATCCATTTTCACTATCTTAACACAGGTTGATCCAGCAGAAATATCAATAATTTATGTATTTTTATTACGAATCTGATTATTTTCTTGCGAATCCGGCTTTCCCATGTGTATAATATAGCAATATTTTTTAGTACGCTATTATTTTATAGCGGTAAAGTGTAGAAATCAATGCAGCTTTAAATCGTTTTGAAAGGGAAAACTTATGAAAGCATATCCTGAAATGACAAAAGAAGAACTGGAACAGGAATTAGAACTGGTAAGACAGGAGTACAAAAAATTCCAGGCAATGGATCTGAACCTCAATATGTCCAGAGGAAAGCCGTGCCGTGAACAGCTTGACCTTTCCATGGGTCTGATGGACGCTTTGACTTCAGATGCAGACCTTTCCTGTGCAGACGGAACCGACTGCCGTAACTACGGTGTGTTAGACGGAATCTCCGAAGTCAAAGAGCTCATGGGTGATATGATGGAGAACAATCCGGATAATCTCATTATCTATGGAAACTCATCCCTCAATATCATGTATGATACAGTTTCCCGCGCGATGACACACGGTATCATGGGCGGAACTCCGTGGTGCAAACTGGACAAAGTAAAATTCCTCTGCCCTGTTCCGGGATATGACCGTCATTTCAGTATGACGGAATACTTTGGAATTGAGATGATCCCGGTTCCGATGACTCCGGAAGGCCCGGATATGGATATGGTTGAAAAACTGGTTTCCGAAGATGAAACGATCAAAGGAATCTGGTGCGTTCCGAAATACTCGAACCCTCAGGGCTATACCTATTCGGATGAAACGGTTCGCCGCTTTGCCCGCTTAAAACCGGCTGCAACCGACTTCCGTATCTTCTGGGATAACGCTTATACGGTTCATCACCTTTATGATCATCAGCAGGACCACTTGATCGAGATCCTTGCAGAATGTAAGCGTGCCGGAAATCCGGACATGGTTTATAAGTTTGCATCCACTTCCAAGATCACTTTCCCTGGAAGCGGTATCAGCGCTCTTGCTACTTCTTTAAATAACCTGGAAGATATCAAGCAGCAGCTTGTGCACCAGACGATTGGCCATGATAAGGTAAATCAGCTTCGTCACGTTCGTTTCTTCGGTGATATCAGCGGTATCGTAGAACATATGAGAAAACATGCGGAAATCCTACGTCCGAAGTTTGAAGCTGTTGAAGAAGCGTTTGAAAAGAACCTCGGAGGACTTGGCATCGCAGAATGGACCAAACCGTACGGCGGTTACTTTATCAGCTTTGACGGACTTCCGGGAACTGCAAAGAAGATCGTGGAACGTGCAAAGAAAGCCGGCGTAACACTAACAGGTGCCGGAGCTACCTGGCCATATGGAAAAGATCCGCTGGATTCCAATATCCGTATCGCGCCGAGCTACCCTCCTCTGGAAGATCTGAAAATCGCTGCAGAACTCTTTACCGTCTGCGTGCGCTACGTCAGCTTAAAGAAACTGTTGGAGGAAGTTCAGTAAGATTTCTTAGAATACTTGATTCAAAAATGACAGGCATCTGCTTTATGCGGATGCCTGTATTTTATCGAACCGATATCGTTTCGACGGTCTGATGATCAATATCATAATGAGAATGACAAGTCCTGCCGTCCACAAGCTGACCGGATACACCAGCATAATCGTTAAGAACGTCTGATGCGCCGGAAAAACCGTGAAGATCCAGACGACTCGAATGCCACAGATGCAGATCAGCGCGCTGACTGCCGGAAATAGGGATTTTCCAAATCCTCTTAAGTATCCGCTTCCAACTTCCTGCATTGTATGCAATAGATAAGCAATGAAAAGCATTATCAAGCGCTGCCTTCCGACTTCAATCACCGCCGGATCTGAATTAAAGATAGAAAGCAGTGGGTTTGCAAATAGATAGATCAATACACAGGATGCAATTGTGAAAATATATCCCAGGGCAATACACCGGAGAAATACTTTTTTGCATCGTTCAAAGTTTCCGGCTCCATAATTTTGTCCGACAAAGGTCGTGCATGCCTGCCCAAAAGAGTTCATGATGAAATAAGCCAGCACTTCCAGGTTAAATGCAGCGGAAGATCCGGCCATTACGACGGCACCGAGGCTGTTGATCGCAGACTGGATAATGATATTCGCAAGCGAGAACATCGCACTTTGGACGCCGGCAGGAAGACCGATTCTAAGGATCTTCGCTAAAACCGTTCGGTTGATCCGAAGTTTTGAAAACTGGACATGCGTATCGTCCTTTGCCCTTTTCATTAATACAAAGAGGATCACAGCACTGATCAGATTGGATAAGACAGTTGCAAGCGCGACTCCGCTCACATTCATTTTGAGCACGAGGACAAAGAAAAGGTTTAGGCCGACATTGATCACGCCGGAAACTGCCAGGACGATCAGCGGCGTTCTGGTATCCCCTTTTGCCCGGAAGATCGCAGCTTCAAAATTATAAAGCAGGATCACCGGCATTCCAGCCATATAGATCCTTAAGTAGGCCATCGCCATACTCATAACATCTGCCGGCACTTTCGTTGCCACAAGAATATGTGGAGCCAGCCATTCGCCTAATCCGGTCACACAGATACCTGCAACAACAGCGAACAGAATTGAGGTATGAACGACTTTTTGAATGGAAGCTTTGTCATTTCGTCCGATTGCCTGCGCTATGATCACATTGCTTCCCAAGGCAACTCCGGTAAATAAATTTACGATCAAGTTTATGATAGAGCTGTTGCTTCCAACAGCAGCCATTGCCTCTTTGCCGACAAACTGTCCGACTACGGCAATATCTGCAACATTAAAAAGCTGCTGAAGGATTGCGGTAGCAGCTAATGGAATCGCATATAATAGGATTTTATCGACGAGCGAACCGCTCAGCATATCGATGTTCTTTTTCATATAGTTATTTAATTATATTTAATATTATTCATTACGAATCTGAACGTCGCGCAGAAATCTTAAAGCCACGGTTTCCAAGTATATCACCAGATGACATTTTTCGCAAAGTCATGTATAATACCGAACAATGTCGCGCCATTGTATAGAAATGATCATCTAGATATGATTGAGAAATCATTCTTCTATATATGGGCTGACATATTTCTAACTTCTCAGGAGAACAGAAATGGAACACCACAACAGAGGTAAATTTAAAGGCTCCTTCGGCTTCGTTATGGCGGCAGCCGGAAGTGCCGTAGGTCTTGGAAACATCTGGCGTTTCCCTTATCTTGCTGCCCGTGATGGCGGCGGATTATTTTTAGTTGTTTATATCATTCTGGCTTTGACGTTTGGTTTTTCCATGCTGACCAGCGAAGTCGCAATCGGAAGAAAGACTAAGCAAAGTCCATTGACCGCCTATGGCAAGCTCTCCAAAAAATGGGGCTGGATCGGAGTTTTCTCCTGCCTGGTTCCGTTTTTGATCATGCCCTACTACTGCGTCATCGGCGGCTGGGTCTTAAAGTATTTTGTTGCGTTTCTGACTGGACATGGCGCAGCAGCCGCACAGGATGGTTATTTTTCCAACTTTATTACTGGAAATTACGAGCCACTGATCTTTCTTGTGATCTTCCTTGTTGCATGTGCGTTTATTATTTTTAACGGCGTAGCCGGTGGAATTGAAAAGTCTTCCAAAATCTTAATGCCGATTCTGATCGTCCTCGTAATCGGAATCGCTATCTACTCTCTCACTTTGAAGAACACGAGTGCAGATGGTTCTGTTGTGAGCGGAATGGATGGCTTAAAAGTATACTTGATTCCAAGCTTTGAAGGCGTAGGGCTCAAGCAGTTTTTCCATATTGTTGTCGATGCTTTGATGCAGTTGTTTTACAGCTTAAGTATTGCAATGGGTATCATGATCGCATACGGTTCCTATGTACCTGATAAGTCAAACCTCTCAAAGTCCATCAACCAGATTGAGATCTTTGATACTGTCGTTGCCTTTCTCGCAGGCGTTATGATCATCCCGGCGGTCTATGTCTTTATGGGCCCGGAAGGAATGTCAACCGGTCCATCTTTGATGTTTGTCTCCCTGCCGAAGATCTTTGCTGCAATGGGAAAAGCCGGGGGCTTTGTCGGAACCATCTTCTTTGCAATGGTCCTCTTTGCTGCACTTACCAGCGGTATTTCCATTATGGAAGCCGTTATTTCAAGCTTCATGGATCATTTTAAAATCTCAAGAAAAAAAGCAACGCTGATTGAATCTGGTTTCGCTTTAGTGATCGGCGCCATCGTCTGCTTTGGATATAATCTGCTCTACTTTGAGCTGAAACTTCCAAACAGCGAAAACCCGGGACAGATCTTAGATGTCCTCGACTATCTCAGCAACTATATCATGATGCCGATCATCGCCCTTGCGACCTGCATTTTAGTCGGCTGGGTTATAAAGCCGAAAACCATCCTCGACGAGGTTACAAAGAACGGAGAGAAATTCCACCGCAAGACCTTATATAAGATCATGACGCGATATATCTCCCCGATCTTCATTATCGTTATTTTATTGATCTCACTCGGCATACTATAAATTCACTTGGTTGATTGTAAATCTATTAGGGATAAGTTGATATTTCTTTCAGAGCAAAAAAAGGGACGTGAGTCCCTTTTTATAGTGTTTTTGTCATTATCTCGAATCATGCCCAATTTGTTCTGAAGACTTGCCATTATATCGAATCATGCCCTAATCAAAAATGAATTTATGAGACACGAATCCATTTTATAACATATAACTTCATGCAATATGGACATGAGTCGATTTAATAACCAGCAATTTCATTATTATCGGACATGAGTCCATTTTTTAACAGGCTCAAGCAAAGTTTTGTTCTAATTTGAGTCTGTGCATTTTTTAGACAACAACATTTGTCCTATTTTGAGTCTGTGCATCTTTTTAAGGTTCACCATTTGTCTGAATTCGAGTCTGTGAATCTTTTTAATCAGCACATATGGCTTTAAATCGTGCTCCTTCGCCTAAACATAGGAAAATATAGTGCATAAACTCGATTTCGAACAAATTTGCTCTCATTAAAAAATGCACAAACTCGATTTCGAACATATTTGCTCTAATGAAAAAATGCACAAACTCGTTTTTGAACATTCATGGACGAGCAATAAACACGAACCAAAAAACGACAACGCAAACCGTATATTACAGAACTGCCATCGCTGCGTTGTAGCCGGAGCGGACGGCGTCGGCCACCTGACCGATCTTTGCGCAATCGCCAATCACCTGGGTCGGGATATCTCCGGCAAGGGCCTTGATTTCTTCCACCGTATCCGTATTGGAGACCGCTCCGGTTGCCAGGATTACAGTGTCCGCTTTCAGTTCCATTTCCTGTCCGTCCATCTTGATGATAACGCCATCTTTCTGGATGGATACAATCTGGGCATTCAGAACCTGAGTGACATTGCGTTTATCGAGCTCATCCATTAATGCATTTCGATAATAACCGGTTAAGTTCTTCGCCATGCGGTCTCCACGGATAATAATGGTTACCGTGCGGTTGTGGCTTGCAAGGTGAAGCGCACATTCACATGCGGTCAGTCCGCCGCCTAAGAAAATGACCATTTTACCTATATTGGCCAGACCATAATATGCCTCTAACGGATGGATCGCATATTCTGCTCCAGGGATATCAGCCTTCACTTCATGTCCGCCGACTGCAATGATGATCTGATCCGGCGCTTCTTCTTCGATGATTTCTTTTGTCAGCATCGTGCCAAGTCGGACTTTTACGCCGCGCTCATACACTTCGCGGATCAGCAGATCTTTAAAGTTACGAAGATCGACTTTATCTTCGTCCAGATCCATAAAGTTGATCGTGCCGCCGAGTTTTTGGGAGACTTCAACCAATGTGACAAAGTGTCCTCTGTCGCGTGCTGTGATTGCAGCCTGCATACCGGCCGGGCCTCCGCCGACGATCAAAACTTTCCTTTGCTCTGTAGGAACCGGAAGTCTGTCCGGATAATTACTGAATCCACTGTCCGGATTGATCGCGCAGTCACCCATAGAAGACGGCAGCATTCTCTTAACTTCTGCCGGATCCTGCATTCTGATCTCCATTGGAATATCGGTTGGGTGCTCAGCAAAGCCCGGATAACAGTGGAAGCATCGAACGCATTTACGGATATTGTCCTCCTGCCCCATTAATGTCTTAAGCGGCAGCGCAGGATCTGCAAAACACTGGCGTCCCATCTCAACAAAGTCGGCTTTGCCGCTTGCAATAATATCCTCGCACATTGCAGGATCATTTAAGCCACCAATAACAGCCACATAACTCTTCTTAACTGCCTGTTTTACCTGAGCTGCAAACTCAACGTTCACGCCATGAGTATCAAAGAAATCGGAGAAGGTATTTGTTCCATTTCCGGATTCTTTCTTGCCATTGGAAATCTGGATAATATCCGGGATTCCATCAATGCATTTGCAGAATTCAACCGTATCTTTGATCGTCATTGCATCTTCTCTGCCATCACCATCTTCCGCGGAAAGACGGACTTCAAGTACCATATCATCACCCATACCTCTTCTGCAGGCTTCTAAGAAGCGTTTCGGGAAACGGGCTCTGTTTTCAATACTGCCGCCATATTCATCGGTTCGATGGTTGGTTTCCGGAGATAAGAACTGTTGGATCAAAAAGCTGTGTCCGCCGTGAATTAAAATACCGTCAAATCCGCACTCTTTTCCAAAACGGGCAGCAACTTCCATATCATGCTCTAACTTCTGCATGTCTGCTTCATCCATTGCTTTCACGTGGACACCATCATAACGAATGAAATCATCTGGTCCGATTGGCTGCTCACATTTGACTTCTGCCGCTTCATGACAGAACTCAAGCATTGCGACAGCACCATGTTTTTTGATGCGGTCCGCATATTCTTTCATCATTTCAAATTCTTTCCCGTGGAATTTGGTGTAATCGATCGGATAAGGCACAAACATGGCGATTCCATCATCAAAATTGATGCAGATTTCGCCTGTTGCAACAGCAGCAAAACCACCGGCTGCTCTTTTTTCTACCATACGATAAACATTTTCTGCCATCTCCGGCTCATTGAATATAGAATGGGCAAACATCGTCGGCGCCGCAATAAAGCGGTTTTTATAGACTTTGCCCCTGATTTCTACCGGACTAAAAAGATTCGGATATTTTTCCGCTCCGTATTTATATTCCATAACTTCTCCCTTTCATGATATGTGCTAATAATTCATGCTTTATTTATTATATACGAGACCTGAAAAAAACAAAAACAAAATTGTCAAGTCCCACTATTCAACAATAAAAAACACCAAAGTGCCACTGGCACTTTGATGTTTTTTCCTGCGGATGGTGGGACTTGAACCCACACGGGGTTGCCCCCGCCAGATTTTGAGTCTGGTTCGTCTGCCATTCCGACACATCCGCTTGTTATAATAGTAACACCAATCCAATATTCAACGAGATATCCGCTTACATAAATTGGCTGTCACGATTTGTGATTATAAACGAAAACCTACTTAAAAGCAAGATACTTATCTTTATACGCCAGTATTGCAGCCATCGTTTTGGAATCTTTGATGGTCCCGTCAAAAATCATATTAACGAGGTCATCGACCGAGTATGCTTTCACATCAATAAACTCATCCTCATCCAGATCCTGCTTTGCCGGAACCAGATGTTTTGCAACAAAAACATCGATCCGCTCATTACAAAACGCAATTTCTGTATTGATAGAAACTAAGAACTCCAGATCATCCGATTTATACCCAGTCTCTTCTTCCAGTTCTCGGGCTGCACAGGCAATAAAGTCCTCGTCCAGACTGTCCCTTTTTCCTGCTGGAAGCTCTAAAGTAACTCGGTCCACAGAATTCCGATATTGATTGACCAGAAGGATCTTCCCCTCATCATTTACCGGCACAACGGCCGCCGCACCGGGATGCTCGATATGATCCCAGACGATCTCTTTGCCTTCCGGTGTCTTTAAATAATCTTTGTACATATTGATGCGAACGCCTTCGTAGGCAAGCTCGCGGCCTAATCGTTCAAATTTTTCTACCATAATTTCTCCGTATCTAAGTTTGATTTCACAGTAAGGATTCCAATATCAGATTTATTTTAATTCACTTTTATCTGAAATCAAGTAAAAAGGACGCGAATTTCTTCACGTCCTTTTGGTTTTGTTAATGCTTCTAATTATTTCGCATAATCTGTTACTCTGGATTCACGAATAATATTGACTTTGATCTGTCCCGGATATTCCAGTTCGTCCTCGATCCGTTTAACGATATCGCGGCCCATGATGACCATCTGTGCATCATTGATCTTATCCGGTACGACCATAACTCTGACCTCTCTGCCAGCCTGAATAGCAAAAGATTTTTCAACACCCTTCTGTTCATTACAAATATCCTCAAGCTGTTTAAGCCTGTTGGTATATGTATCAAGGGTTTCTCTTCTGGCACCCGGACGGGCTGCGCTGATCGCATCTGATGCCTGAACGATGCAAGCAATCAGAGATTCAGGTTCTACATCGCCATGGTGAGCGCCGACTGCATTGACAACGATAGCAGACTCTTTGTATTTCTTACACAGATCCACACCGATCTGGACATGGGAGCCTTCGATCTCATGATCGATCGATTTACCAATATCATGCAGAAGTCCCGCTCTTTTCGCAACTCTGACATCAAGCCCAAGCTCGGAAGCAAATAATCCGGAAAGAGTTGCTACTTCGATCGAATGCTTTAATGCATTCTGACCGTAGCTGGTTCTGTAACGCATACGTCCTAAGAGTTTGACAAGTTCCGGATGAAGTCCGTGCACACCCACTTCGAGGATTGCAGATTCACCGGCTTCTTTGATCTTTTTGTCAACTTCTTTTCTTGCCTTTTCAACAGTTTCTTCGATTCTTGCCGGATGGATACGACCGTCAACAATCAGTTTTTCAAGGGCAATCCTTGCAACTTCTCTACGGATCGGATCAAATCCGGAAAGGATGACAGCTTCCGGAGTATCATCGATGATCAGATCAACACCAGTGATCGTCTCGAGTGCGCGGATATTACGTCCTTCACGTCCGATGATACGTCCTTTCATTTCATCGCTTGGCAGCTGCACAACCGTGATAGTGGATTCGGATACATGATCGGCAGCCGTACGCTGGATCGCACTTACGATATACTCTTTCGCCTTATCGTCAGCTTCTTCCTTTGCACGCATTTCTGCTTCTTTGATCATCTTTGCAGAATCAAGTGCAACTTCCTCTTTTAAACTGTCTAAAAGAATGTCTTTTGCCTGTTCGGAGGTGAGACCAGAGATTCGCTCTAATTCCTTCGTACGTTGTTCATTAACAAGTTTCAGTTCTTCTTTCTGTTTTTCCAGAGCGGCCGTTTTATCATTTAAAGATTGCTGCATACGCTCAATCTGATCATTTTTCTTCTCAACAGCTTCCTCTTTCTGAAGAACTCGTCTCTCGTATTTCTGCAGTTCGCTTCTGCGTTCCTTGGTCTCTTTTTCAAGATCGTTCTTAACCCTTAAGGATTCTTCCTTGACCTCTAAAAGAGCCTCTCGTTTCTTGCTCTCAGCTGCTAAAACGGCTTCATCAATGATGGATCTTGCCTTTTCTTCCGCGCTTCCCACTTTCCCATCATACACTTTCTGCTGATGTGATTTGGAAACGAACCAGAATATAACAGCCCCGATACAGAATGCAACCACAGCAATAATGATAACTATTACTGGTGACATACGAGGAGTACCTCCTTATTTAATTTTCATTGTGCTACATATAGAAAAATCCATATGTCAAACATATGGATTTTAAACTTTTTTACATTATATGTCAAATATCGAATCGGTTTTATAACGATTTTTTGAACGCTTTTTCTTACACCGGCTCAAAGAAGGTATCCGGGTGATCTGCATCAAAAATTTCATTCGCCCACATCAATGTAACAAGATTTTCCGTATCGGAAAGATTCTGGATGCTGTGTGTGTAGCCGGGAAGCATATGAACGGCCTGAATCTTATCTCCAGAAACTTCAAACTCGATCGGCTCATATGGAAGGCCGGTCTCCGGATCCGTTCCCAATTTGCGTTCTCGGATCATTCCATGACCGCTTACGACAATAAAGAACTCCCATTTGCTGTTATGCCAGTGCTGGCCTTTTGTAATGCCCGGTTTGCTGACATTCACAGAAAACTGTCCATGATCCAAGGTTTTAAGGACTTCGGTAAAACTACCCCGCTCATCGCATTTCATGTCCAGGTCAAACAGGACTTTTTCCTTCGGTAGATAGCTCAGATACATGGAATAGAGCTTCTTTTCAAAGGAATTCGCTGCGATTCTTGGCATGATCAGGGATTTCGGCTGATCATGGAAGGTATTAAGACATTCTACGATATAGCCGAGCGTGACTTTATGTGTATTCGGTGCAGCGCAATAAGCTCCGGTTTGATGCGCCTTTCCCTCTAGGCAGTCAAACATCTCCTCTACCAGATCATCGATAAACAGGAGTTCGAGCTCCACATTTGGATCATTGACTGTGATTGGAAGGTCATTTGCGATGTTATTGCAGAAGGTTCCGACGGCCGAGTTATAGTTCGGACGCACCCATTTCCCTGCCAAATTAGGGAAACGATAGACATAGACCTTGGCGCCAGTCTCCTTCGCATATGCGAAAAAGAGCTCTTCTCCATCTTTCTTACTTTGGCCATATTCACTTCCTGCAAAACGTCCTTCTAAAGTCGCCTGAATGGAACTCGAAAGCATGACCGGACATGTATTTCCATGCTTTTTCAGCGTATTCAGCAACGTTGATGCAAAGCCAAAATTACCCTGCTTAAATTCTGCAGGATCTTTCGGGCGATTGACGCCCGCAAGGTTGAATACAAAATCGCAATCCTTGCAGAACGCATCCAGCTCTTCGAAAGAGTTGTCGCGGTCATACTCAAAAATCGCATCAATCTGAATAGCCGGTCTGGTGCGGTTTTTCCCGTCTCGGATATTTTTGAGGTTCTCTATTAAGTTTCGTCCTACAAATCCGGCAGCGCCGGTAACTAAGATTTTCATATGATGATAAGTTTTCCAGGAATCCTTACGAAACCGAACAAAATCAATGGAATCCGCGGCTCTTTTTGAGTTAGCGGTTCCAGTCAGCCAGCTGCTCTTTTACATAATCCGTCGTCAGAATCTTTGATACGACGCCTTCGACGTCCAGCTGGTTTGTATTGTTTGATGTATAGGCCTCATCAAATTCATTTTCGATCTGGCCCTGACTGAAATATTTGTCATAGTTAAGATCGCGGTTATCAGCGAAGACACGGAAGTAATTGCCCATATCCTCCGCCCTTAAGCGCTCTTCTCTGGTCATCAGCGTTTCAAACAACTTTTCACCATGTCTTGTTCCGATGATCGCAGTTCCTGTATCGCCAAACAGATTCTGGACCGCTTTGGCAAGGTCACCAATCGTTGAGGCATCGGCTTTCTGGATAAAGAGATCGCCCGGGTTCGCATGTTCAAAAGCAAATTTAACGAGGTCGACGGCTTCGTCCAGGTTCATTAAGAAACGAGTCATTGCAGGGTTCGTGATCGTGATCGGATTTCCTGCCTTGATCTGCTCGATAAACAGCGGGATGACAGATCCTCTCGAACACATCACATTTCCGTAGCGGGTGCAGCAGATCACAGTGCCGCCTCTTTCTGCAGCCACTCTGGCATTGGCATAAATAACATGCTCCATCATGGCTTTGCTGATACCCATCGCGTTGATTGGATAAGCAGCCTTGTCTGTGCTAAGACAAACGACACGTTTTACGCCGGCTGCAATCGCTGCATGCAGCACATTATCTGTACCTTCCACGTTTGTTTTGACTGCCTGCATTGGGAAGAATTCACAGGAAGGAACCTGTTTCAATGCCGCAGCATGAAAGATAAAATCCACGCCAGGCATTGCATCAACAACAGAACGATGATCACGGACATCGCCCACATAAAACTTCACTTTATTTGCATGATCCGGATATTTCGCCTGCAGCTCATGCCGCATATCATCCTGTTTTTTCTCATCACGGGAGAAAATGCGGATCTGTCCAATATCCGTGGTGATGAAATGTTTCAGAACCGTATTTCCAAAACTGCCGGTTCCGCCGGTGATCATTAAGGTTGCACCATTAAATGCACTCATGTGCGTTCCTCGCTTTCAACAAAGGTTTCATATACTTTGCCCTATAGTATAACTGTTCATCGGCTCTGAATCAATCGTTGAAATAAGGCCGCTTTCACGGCCTTATCATTTCACACCAAAATCTATCTGCCTCCTTTCCTCCGTATTTTACCCTCAATTCACAACGAGAAAACGTGAAGACGGAACCTGAAACGATTCCGAAGAAACATCACGCTGAAATCCAATTCATTGTTTCGATCCGGTCATTGCGAAGCGGCTTTAGATCCTCCTGCCTGAGTTCCTTATGAAAAGCGATTCCATTGAGGATCAATAACACCGCAAGCATAACTGCAATGAACAGAATTGCGCCAAATAATAATCGTTTCTCTAACAGATTCATCCTTTCTCTCTCCTTTATATTTCACTCTCTTTTTCCGCCGAACAAATAGCCACACTCGCTTCGGATCAATATTTAATTCAATTGCTCGAGTACATAGTTCCCCGTCGGAAGATCGGATAATTCGACCTTTCTTCCATTCGGAACAGCAATATAAAGTTCTTCGGCTGGTGTTTCGCCTAATTGGTTTTCGACAGCAGAAATCTTATAGATAAAGATATGCTGATCCGATTTCTGCACATCATTGGCAAGAAAAACCAGCTCTCCTGGTTTCGTCTTTTCTATTTTCATATTTGGGATTCTAACAAAAGAAAAGGTATACACAAGTGTATACCTCAGAGTTAATAAAGATTTAATGTAGACGTCATATACGTCATGTAAACTTCATAAACAGAAGCTGTTTACAGCGGCTTTCATCCATTCGTTTCACGACGCATTAGCTTGGAATTATTTTTTTATATCGCCAATCTTATATGGCGTGATCTGATAAACGTAATAATTCAGCCAGTTCGTATAGAGCGTATTGGCATGACCGCGCCAGGTAAGCAAAGGCTTGTTCTGCGGATCATTATTCGGATAATAATTCTCCGGAATCGATGGATTCAGGCCCTTCTTCGTGTCGCGGCGGTATTCATAATCCAGTGTATTACGGTCGTATTCCGGATGACCCATAACAAAGATTTTCTTTCCGTCTTCCGCAATCGCAAGGAAAAGACCGGCTCTTTCAGAATCTGCAAGGACTGTCACTGCCTTCTCTTTTGCCACATCATTCATGGAGACTTCCGTATTTCTCGAATGCGGCGCCCAAAAGACATCATCGAATCCGCGGACCAGCGGAGTTTTGCGGTGATGCACCTTATGCTGATAAACACCAGAAAGTTTCTGTTTCATCAGGCGTTTTTTGATGCCGTAAAAATGATATAAGGCTGCCTGGCCTGCCCAGCAAAGGAAGATGGAAGAAGTAACATTTGTCTCAGACCAATCCATAATCTCCATGATCTCATCCCAGTAATCAACTTCTTCAAAATCCATCAGTTCAAGCGGAGCTCCCGTGATGATCAGGCCGTCATAGGTTTTGTCTTTAATTTCCTCGAACTTCTGATAGAACTGATGCAGATGAGACAACGGCGTGTTTTTCGACTTATGGTGAGCCGGCGCCACAAACGTCAGATTGACCTGCAATGGTGTGTTAGAAAGCGATCTGAGCATCTGAATCTCGGTATCTTCTTTCAGCGGCATGAGATTTACCAGTACGATCTCCAAAGGACGAATGTCCTGGGAAATGGCTCTGGTCTCATCCATGATAAATATATTTTCTTTTTCAATGACTTCTCTTGCCGGAAGATCATGTTTTACTTTGATCGGCATACTGCTCACCTTCTGTTAAAACTATTTTTCACATCGTTTGTTGATTTTGAAAAGATATCGATTCTCGCTCAAGCTGTCATCCGACTCTTTTAAATCAACTGCGCATGTAAAAAGTATCATAGTAAATTTAATGGAATTTTTCAATATATTCCTGCTCGGTAATGATTGGAACGCCCAGCTTTTTCGCATTGTTATTTTTCGATGAATTAGAATTAATATCGTTGTTGATTAGGTAGCTTGTTTTTGAAGAAACTGATCCTGCAACCTTTCCGCCCTTGCTTTCAATCTCTGCCTTCAGCTCCTCACGGTTTGCATAACTATTCAGGCTTCCGGTGATGACAAAGGTCATGCCGGAAAGCGTTTCAGTTTCTCCTGATCGGTCTTCGACTTGAAGATGCACTTGTGCTAACAAATGGTCGACTGCACTGCTCTTTTCGGGATCTTTGAAAAAACTGACCAGGTTCTTTGCCAGAACATCACCGACACCTTCGATTTCCGTTAACTCCTCGGTCGATGCATTTCGAATTGCTTCAAAATCATCTTTAAAATACCGGCATAAAGCCTTTGCATTTGCGGCACCAAAACCGGCGATTCCTAGCCCGTTCAGGACTCTTGCCGGCGTTGTCTCGCGAGCCGTATCGATTGAGGCAATCAGATTTTCATAGGACTTTTCTCCAAAGCCCGGCATGTTGATGATGGCGTCTTTATGATCTGCGAGTTTAAAGATATCGGCAAATTCCGAGATAAATCCATGACCGGTGAATTTTTCCAAAGTTTCTTCAGAGATTCCCTCAATATTCATGGCATTACGGCTTACAAAATCGACAAAGGTCTTGATCTTCTTTGCCGGACACTGTGCATTCGGACAGGTCAGCGTTTTAACACCGTTGTCATTTTTTATCACAGTCTGAGCTCCGCAGGCAGGACATTGATCCGGAAGTTCTAAGTTTCCGGATTTCGTAAGATTCTCTGCAATCTGCGGAATGATCATGTTGGCTTTATAGACTGTAATGCGGTCGCCGATTCCGAGTTTCAAGCCTTCAATGATGCTGACATTATGTACACTGGCGCGGCTCACCGTGGTGCCCTCGAGTTCCACCGGGTCAAAGATGGCAACCGGATTGATCAGCCCAGTTCGGGATGGTGACCATTCGACTTCTAAAAGTGTTGTCTCTGCAATCTCGTCTTTCCACTTAAATGCGATGGAATTGCGCGGGAACTTTGCAGTTCTTCCCAGGCTCTGTCCATATGTTATATCGTCCATCAGCAATACAAGCCCATCCGAAGGAACATCAAAATGTTCGATTTCTTTTGCATACCAGCCTACGGTCTCTTCAATCGTATCTGCCGTTACGACTTTATATGGGACCACATCAAAGCCCTGGCTCTTCAGCCATTTAAATTTTTCTTCATTTGAGTTTTTGAAATCCGGAGAATTAGAATTGCTATGTGCATTGCCAAAAGTCAGTTGTCCGTCATCGCCTGCTGTGCTTTCTGCCATTTCTACAGGAAAACTGAGTTGAGTTCCATCAGCCCCAGACGTCAACATTCCATTATTTTCCGTGCTTTCTAACGAGAAAGCAAAGAAATTAACGCTTCGCTCCGCCGTGATCTTCGGATCCAGCTGACGCACGGAACCAGAGCAAAGATTTCGCGGGTTCTTATATTTCGCATCCGCATCTTCGATTCTTTCATTGATCTTTTGGAAATCACTGTATTTGATCACAGACTCTCCACGCACTACCAGCCTTCCTTTATATGGAATTGCTAGCGGAAGGTTCACAAAGGTCCTCGCATTTGAAGTAACTACTTCACCTATTTCACCGTTTCCGCGGGTAACCGCCTTCACGAGCGAGCCGTTTTCATAAGTCAATACGATGGTTAGTCCGTCTAATTTCCAGGAAAGCAGACCTTTCTGCGTTCCCAAAAAAGCTGCAAGCGCCGCTGGCTCTTTAGTCTTATCCAAAGAAAGCATCGGCGAATCATGACGCTCTTTCACCAGCTCTTCTGCGCTTTCATAACCGACGTTGACCGTCGGCGAATTAGCAAGCACAATGCCGGTCTCTGCTTCCAGCGCCTCTAGCTCATCATAAAGCGCGTCATACTCATAGTTCGACATGATCTCCACGTCTTCGCTGTAGTATGCTTTTGACGCGCGGTTCAAAAGTTCCACTAATTCTTTGATACGGTCTTTTTTATCGTTCATATCATTGCCTTTTGTTGATTCAACTCTTTGAATCTTCTATTTGATCAATTTTCTAAGATTTATCTCTATTTTGCTTTCTCTTGAATGATGTTCTTTGGGAACCAACTTTGACCAGCATGATCATTTCAATAGTTCAAGTAAGCCTCGAAGTTCTTCCTGCGTCACATCCCGGTATTTTCCTAGCGGCAGTTTCCCAAGCTCAATATTCATAATGCGGACTCGTTTCAGCTTCTCCACGCGATATCCCAGAGCTTTGCACATCCTTCGGATCTGCCGGTTATAGCCTTGCGTAAGAATAATAGTAAAACTACGTTTACCGCTTTTCGTCACTTTGCATTTTCGGGTCGTGACCGTACGGTCTTCATTATCAATATGAATCATAACCCCGTCTGATATCTGCTTCAGGAAATCAGATGTCACTTCTTTATCAACTGTGACTTGATACTCTTTCTCATGATAATTTGAAGCCTTCAGTATCTTATTAACCAGCTCTCCTGTATTCGTCAAAAGGATCAGCCCGGTAGAATTCTTATCTAGTCTTCCGATAGGATACACCCGCTCCGGAAAGTGGATAAAATCAACGATGTTATCCGGATTTGAAGCATCTGTCGTACATTCAATGCCTTCCGGTTTATTGAGCGCAATCAAGATAAGGTTTTGATTTAACTCCACCTTTTTTCCATCGACTGTTACTTCCTGGCCAGGCTCTACTTTATCGCCAAGCACAGCTTTCTTTCCATCAATCTGAATGCGCCCCGCTTCGATCATGCGATCCGCTTCCCTCCTGGAGCAGACCCCGGCATCGCTTAAAAACTTATTCAAACGAACCGCTCCGGCGCCCTCTCTGACACTGTCTTTCAATATATGAGATTGCTGATTGGAATCCTGTTTTGACATGCTCTTATTCTACCATAAACCCAGCCTATTTAGAACCGCGACTCGTTAACACAAAATAAATGAATATATTTTGCCATCTAAATTGAGTTTGTACATTTTTTGTTAGATTCTTATCTGTTCAAAATCGACTTTGTGCATTTTTTGAACTGAGCTTATTTGTTCAAAATCGAATTTGTGCATTAATTTAAGAACCAAATTGCCCCTAAAACCGGTTTTCCCTTCTCCTTTCTGCCCAGAAATAGTGCACAGACTCGATTTCGGACATGTTCTGCTATAAATAAAAATGCACAGACTCGATTTTGAACATAATCTAATTAATTGCTATGAGTCAATTTAAGGACCAGTGAAATTCTATGATTGGAACACGAGTCGATTTAATGAGCAGTAATTATTATGGACACGAGTCTTAATTATCTTCAGAATGTGCGCGGAAGCGGAGATTCAATAGAACAATCGAAGCGAGGATCAAGAGAATACCGATGATCTTCAATGCGTTATGAGGTTCGCCGAAAACCGTCATGCCAATCACGGCGCCGACAAGAGGCTCGACAGCAACAATGATTGCAGCTTTTGACGGTTCCATCCTCTGAAGGCCCCAGGTATAAAAGAAATACGGAAGCACCGTGGAAACGATTCCAATGCCGATGCCCCAAAGAATTAAAACAGGCTCAGCCTTTAAAACGGCAATTGTCTGCGCCGGTTTTCCAAGAGGTATAGCTGCGATAAAGGCAAAGATAAAGGTCCATACCGTGACGGTCATCGTGTCATACTTCTGAAGTCCAATGTTTCCAAAGATGGAATACAGTGCGTAGAACAAACCAGAAGCGATTCCGGTTAGAATCACAAACGGCGGGATCACGTAACTGCCCCCAATCACACCGGATACAAGTACACAGCCGGCAAAGGTAAGGATCAAAGCGATGACTTTTTGTCCGGTTATCTTCTCTTTGAAAACGATTGCAGAGATCAGCATAACAAAGATCGGCGAGGTATAAAGGAGGACAACCGCAACCGAAGCCTGCGAGTTGATCATGGTATAGAAGTAGCAAGTATTAAATAAAACAACACTGACGATGCCGGTGCAGATAAAGATCCAGATGTCCTTTAATTTGATCCGAAACTTGGATTTATCTTTGATCAGGACGACTAAGGGGAAAACGATCACTGCCACCGTCATTCGGATCGCAGAAATCTGAAGCGAATCGAGGCCATGCGCCGATAATGTCTTTATAAAAATGTTGATCACACCCCAAAGGATGCCCGAAAGTAGCACCGAGAAGACTGCTTTTGTTGAATTCGTTTTTACTGTTGTTTGCATCTATCTTATTTTTCCTCTTAAGAGTATTTCTTTTAACAATTTGTTTGGTTGAAATTTTGATCCAACAATCTATAATATGCCATTATGGACTTGTATTTGGGACTTGTAATATCTGCCGTCATCTCCTACTTGCTAGGCGGATTAAACGGCGCGATCATTCTATCAAAAATCTTTTATCATCAGGACATTCGTGACTTCGGAAGCAAAAACCCCGGATTCACCAATTTTAAGCGAGTTTACGGAAACAGCCTGATCGCATGGTCTGTTATTCTGATTGACGTCATTAAAACCGCTCTTCCTGTATTTGCAACCGCCTTTTTCTTTAAAGAACTCTTTATGCTCTGGCAGTTGGGAGCCGCTTTTTCCGGTCTTTTCTGCATGATCGGCCACTGCTTTCCTGTCTGGTATCACTTCAAAGGCGGAAAAGGCTTTATGGCTGGCTTTGCTACGATCTGGTTTGTTGACTGGCGGATGGCGGTCGTTGCCGTTATCGTTTTCTTTACCGTTCTAGCTATTTGGAAATACATGTCGCTCGCTTCCTGCACAGCTTCTTTCTTCTGCCCGATCGCACTTTTGGTCATTGGACCATCGAGCATCTGGGTTGAGATTCTCTGCATTATCTCTGCGGCATTAGTGATCCTACGTCATAAAGACAACTTCGTCAAATTGGCAAACGGCACAGAATCTAAGTTTTCTTTGTCGAAAAAATAGCCCGATACCCGTCGTTATTTCCAAAAAATGATACTCTGCCAAAATATATTTCTCTGCCAAAACAAAATTCTATTCTGCCAAATAGAATCTATTACTTCACTCTACAAACGTCGAGATATTATACAGATACAAAACATCTGTCACGCCCTCTGTCTCCATCAAGGCATTCAGGTCGCCGGTAAAATAACGCGGATCGACCATGATGATATTTTTATAATCTCCCGCTAAGAACGGCACGAAGCAGTTTGCATAGGAATCCTTGATCACAAGGAGAACCTGCTTAGAATCGTTTGCCGTTTCAATCTTCACCTGCGGATGGTTGCCGTTAAAGAAGATCGTATATTGATCTTTCTTTTCTAAGTTTTCGCTTGTATAGAAGGAAGCAGTCTTCTGACCCTCCTCAACGTAGAGCACTGTATAATCCACTGCCGGTTCCGGAAGATAGACATAAATCGAATCCTTCTCACTTGTTCGGAATCCACTCGAAGCAGATAGCGTTCCACTAAAAGAATCCGTCATCAGCAATTGATTATAGTTCATATTTAACCCCGGAAGGCTCAATTCCGTGGCCAACTGTTGATAAGCCGCATAAGCTCCCTGTGTCGTCCAATGATGGTCGGTGCGGTAATAGACCTGCTCTTCTTCGGCCGCAGCTTTCAAAGCCTCTCGTGTATCAATAAAGCGGACACCGGCTTCCGTGAAATCAGCTTTCACGCGGTCCATAAAGGCATCTTCATCAAACGCAGGGGCATTGAGGGGAAGATGATCTTTTAAGACGCTGAGCGCAGTCGGTGCGATCAAAGCATTGAAATTCACTCCTGAATGAGCCGCAACCAGGCTTTTGATCTCCTCCATTTTAGTGGCATAGGCCTCTTCGGAAGGCGCCTGCATATCCTGGATCAGATAGCCGTCTTTGGATAGATAAATGCCACGATTCTCAGTTTTTCCGGCAAAGCGGTCCACGGTCGATTTCACCGATACCCAGGCATTTCGAGCCGGAAACTGGTCCGCGACATAGTTATCGAAAAGGCTTTCGAATTTGCCATTGGTCAGCGTCGTAAAGTTCAATTTCGGGAACAGCTGAAGCGACCGGTTCTCTATATCAGAAACCGCCTGATCCGGAAGGATCAGGAAAATCACATCAAACAATAGCACAAGAACAGCGATCACAATAAAGAGCACTTTATATGTGAAGCGTCTGTTTCTGCTCTCTTCCGTCTTTATTCGGTTGTTTTTTCTGTCAGTTCGTTGTTCCATTTGTCTATGCAATATTGTTTAAAATTTCACTTCCATATTCTAAAGAGTAAAACAGATTTATAATACTTGATCTTTTCTAGCAAGTGATCAAAATCTGAAATACAGGAATGGATTAAACGATCCTGAGACCAGGAATGCAACACTCAATAGAAAGACCACAGCGCCGAACACAATATTGATCACCGGCCGTTTTCTTTCTGTATAGCTCATGACACGCTTAAACGCCGGAGCACAGAAGAAGACGGAAAGGATCAATAAGATCAGGTTGCTTCTTAAGTAATATATAAACGCTGAATCTGCAAACGAAGTCACACCCCCGCCGAACAGATTCTTAAGGAACTGCCCCATCTCCCCGAAATTTGTATTTGAGAAGATGGCCCAGCCGATGATGACCAGCAGCATCGTATAAATATGCTTGATCCATTTCGGAACGCGCCTGCAAAGCGGAATCAGCACATACTTCTCAAGGATCAAAATAACCCCATAATAAATACCCCAGATAACAAAGTTCCAGCTTGCGCCGTGCCAAAGGCCCGTAAGTGCCCATACGATCAGCAGATTCAGGATATGCCTGCCGGCGTTCACCCGGTTGCCTCCAAGCGGAATATAGACATATTCACGGAACCAGGAACCAAGGGAGATATGCCATCTGCGCCAAAACTCCGTGATATTGCCTGCCAGATAGGGGTATTCAAAGTTTTCCATAAAATCAAAGCCCAGCATCTTGCCCATGCCGATCGCCATATCGGAATAACCGGAAAAATCGAAATAGATCTGCAAGGTATAAGCGATCGCTCCGAGCCATGCGGTCATCATGCTCCGCTCATCCATCGCCTGGATCGAGCTATATAAAAGCCCAAGATTATTTGCCAAAAGCACTTTCTTTCCAAGTCCAAAGAGGAAGCGCTGCATGCCGAAGCCGGCTTTTTCTAACGAGATTATTCTCTGTTTCAGCTGCACCTCCACCTGATCATATCGAACGATCGGGCCTGCGATCAGCTGAGGGAACATCGTGATATAGGCGCCAAAATCGATGATATTTCTCTGCACATGGACTTTACCACGATAAACATCGATCACATAGGAAAGCGCCTGGAAGGTGTAAAACGAAATACCGATCGGAAGCGGCAGTTCAAATGATGGATGACCGCCAAAGATTCCGCAGATAGTTCCGACAAAGAACCCCGCGTATTTAAAGAATCCGAGCAGCAGCAAGTTGACTGCAACCGCTAAGATCAGCTGGCGCTTTCTTGCGCGCGGATCATGGAGGCGTTCAAACTGGCGCCCGGAAACATAGTTAAAGGCGATATTTAAGATCATTAAGATGACATAGATCGGCTCTCCCCAGGCATAGAAAATAATGCTGAAGATCAGCAGAATAAGGTTCTTAAACCTGAATGGCACAAGGTAGTACAGGATCAGAACCAGAGGCAGAAATATGAATAAAAAGTTTAAACTGCTGAATACCATCTATCTCTTACCTGAGACACTTCAAAAATTCCGTCTCCCACTCCAAAACATCTTCGCCGACACCGAAAAACACATACTCCCCTTTTTCAGTGATCACGCCGTGGCTTAAAAGGCCAAACTGATTGGTGCCATAGCCATCAAAGGATTCCGTTTTTGTATCGAGATAGCTCTGTACAGCCGTGATCAGCTGCTCGCGCTTCCCATCGTCCTTCACATGCGCGACCAAAAGCTCATTGACGTTCATGATGTCGTCGACTTTATAGTAAACACCCTCGTCAATCAGCGTTGTATCGAGCGAGAACGTCTTTGCTGCGTCATTCATATCTTTTTTTGTTAGTTCAGAAACAGTCGGAATAGACCCCATTTTGGCCTCAATATCCGCCATTGGGACCACTTTGGAGTTTCCGCGCGTCAGCATAATGATCATAAACACCAGAAGGGCTGCCATGATCACATACTGCAGAATATCAAATTTTCCGATTTGTCTTTGTTGTCTCATCGCATTTATCTCAAAAGGGTATCTGTTTTTATAAAGCGAAGCACTCTTTTACTTTCAAATTTTGCTAATTTAATTCTCAGCCTTCAGCCCGGCGACATCCGCCAGATAGGTCAGCCATCTTGGATAAAATGTACTGACAGGGTGCAGACCATCCGGTTCATAAAGCTCGGGCATCTGCTCTAAAAGGAAGTCCGCGTTCACATAGTAAACGCCTTCTGTTTTCGCACAATACTCCTCCAGCGCCTTGTTAAACTCGACGCGGGGTGCAAACTCTTCTCCATCATAAACGCCCTCCTGGGCCGGAAGGATCGCATGAAGATAGATCGTGACGTCCGGAAGCGATTCTTTGAGCCTTAGCACCGCATCGTTATAAGCCGATACAAAAGCATTCGCATCGCCACCAAAATCTGCGATTCCATTCGCACCAAAGAACAAGAAGGCGACATATGGATGCAGTGAAATCGCCTGATCAAACAACTCATCACTCGACATCAGTCTGGCGCCGATCTGCGCCACGATGACATCGGTATCCAAAAATCCAAATTCCCAAGCCGCATTCGTAATAGAGTCGCCCATGATCACACATCCCTGAAAACGGGCACGGATTTCGTTGTCGTCAAATTGATCCAATGGGGTGTCCAGTATTTTCTTTTGTTCATCGGAAAGATTGATCTCGGAAGGAGGTCTGTATTCCTGATAATTTGTCGGAGTTTTTGCCTCGAGCTCCTGCAAAGCCAACGTATTCTGACTGATCTCATCGGCATTTTTACGGGAACTTTTATAGATTTTTCCGCCGCTTGCGATCAAAAAGATAAGGCCAAGAAGAACGACCACTGCAAAAACAATGATCGTCGGTCTGATAGGTAGTTTTTTCTTTCTTCTGCGCTGGTTCATGAAATGAAATTATCCTGGTAAATCTTGGATTATTTTACCACTA
>JAZQCK010000006.1:0-27133 GCA_045546255.1 Lachnospiraceae bacterium
GGCAGTAGACAAGTACATCCGCAAGTTCTTCTTTTACATGCTCTATATCAAAGTTTTCATCATCCCACTGGAAACATTCTAAAAGTTCGTTAGCTTCAATGGAGATTGACTTTGCAAGATTCGCAGGAGAATGAAACTGATCCCAATCCCTGTCTTCTGAAAATTTTCTGATACGCGCTATGGTTTTTGCGTTCATATGTTATTCCTCATTTTCAAGTCTTTCTATAATTACCATATCCGCCGGTAGCCACTTCACTTGACGCAAGTCATTTACCGGCAACCACTTTGCAGCTTCATGCTCAAGCAAGGTCAATTCCCCACTGACAACACTGCACCAAAAACAATCCATAGAAAGATGAAACTCCGGATAGTCGTAATCCACCGTCATAAAGTATTCATCAACACGAATCTCCGTTGCCAACTCTTCACGAATTTCTCGCACTAAAGCTTCTTCCGGTGTTTCCCCAGCTTCCATTTTTCCACCCGGAAACTCCCACCAATCCTTGTAGTTTCCGTATCCTCTTTGAGTGGCAAATATTTTATTATCCTGTTTTATAATCGCCGCAACGACGTGGATTGATTTTTTATTCATTCAGTCCCTCAGTTGGAAGTTTAAAATCAAAGAAAATATCTTCCGGAGCAGTCTCTTCCATTGCTACACGGAATAGGTGTGCGCCGTTCTCCGGTCTTGGGCCCCTAACATACTCCATTTTGCCAGCACCAATATAAGTAAACGGGAGCTGAATTCCATCTTCGTTATCAACCTTCCGAACAAAGATGTGCATCTTTTTGCTATTCTTCAAATCATTTAATTCACGGTCACTAACGTTCGCAACCGTCTCCCACTGGAATGTATGATCATCAATATATCCATCCATATATCGCAGCTTTTCGTCGGTGCTTGCACCCTTTATAACTGTAACATACGCGTAAACCACTCCATCGTAGATCTTCGTTCCGACCATGATGTCGCCAGGATTATTCAATAACAATTGCTGCACCTGTTCCTTCCGATAGTTTGACCACAGGTGGAATGTTTCATCTGGATCCTCGTCAAAGAATTCCACATCATATTTGCCAAGGCCATACTCTAAAAGATCCTGCATATATTCATCAAACTCAACGCCAAGAGGAATGTCTTTAAATGAGATTTCATCATCTATTACTTCAAAGAATCCGCTTTGCAACATGTACTTTAACGCATGTTCAAAGGCCACCAGCTTATAGTATTTCATTCCTACTTGCACATGATGTTTCATCTCTTCAAGAGATGTTTTTCCAGCGTGATATATCAGCGCTTGAATCATTAAATATTCATAAGGTCGAACCAATGGCAGCATGTTAGAAACATACTTTATAAAACTTTCCTGTCGATCAGTAAAGGAAGGAAGATCTTCCTCACCGATTCCCTGGAGAAATCCGAGATACGAAAAGTTCTTACGCCCACCAAGTTTCGCCTGCATAAACTTAATTAAGTCCGGCGCATAATCATTATTCAAATAATCCACCTGCCTCGGATATGTTGGTGCATTTATATATTTTTTGAAATTCTGGTAATCCTGCTCAAGATATACCTTCCTGTTAAAGTTCTCCGCATCGATAAAAGACAGAATCTCTTTTTTACTCAAATCATCAATATGAATCTCCACACCATACTCTGCCAATCCGATACTACCAAAGTCATCCTTTATCAATGCAGCAACAAGATTCTTCTCTACTAAAAAGTTTTCAGAAAGACTACCTAATGCAAAGGCAATCTGAACGCTTCGTTTATAGTCATTACCAATGAAGTCAAGAACAGTAACGTATTCTTTTCCTTCATAGTTACGCAATCCACGTCCAAGCTGCTGGATAAATATTGTCTGTGAATCTGTTGGCCTTAAGAAAAGGACCATATTGACACCAGGAATATCCACACCTTCATTCAAAATATCTACGGTAAAAAGAATCTCCAGGTCTGCCGAGTCATCCTGCAAATCCTTATATGCACGAATACGCTCTCCAACGGAACTCTTTCCTGTCAGATAACGAGTATGATAATAATCTTCCATCGCTTGCGACATACGAATCGCATGAGAAATATCGCAACAGAAAGCCAGTGCCTTCAGTTTCTGACCAGGAATCCGATGCTTCTCAATCATATGAGAAATAAAATCGCAGTGCTTTTCATCTGAAAACTGCTCGACGAACTTATGGCCTTTCGTCTCTTTAATTCCATATTCAATCAACTCATCTCTAATTCCATAGTACTTAAACGGAACAACAAGTTTATTGATAATCGCATCTCTTAAACGTAATTCGTACGGAACATTTTGATCAAAAAGACTAAAGACATCTTCCCCATCCATACGTTCTGGAGTAGCCGTGATTCCAAGAAGGAATTCCGGTTCAAAGTAATTAATAATCTTACGATACGTTTCTGCTGTCGCATGATGACACTCATCTATGATGATATAATCCCAAGCATGTTTATCAAAAAGCTCGAGTGAGTTCGCCATGGTGATGTTAGTAGAAAAGACAAAATCAGCATCCTGCTCTTTGTATTCCCCATTGTAGATACCGTATGTTTTTGAGCTTCCAAACACACGGCTAAAAGTTTCAAAGGACTTCGTTAAAATAGATCCTTCATGAACAATATAGAGAAGCCTTTTTGGATTAAAGTTTAAAGCATCAAAAGCTGCAAGATATGTTTTTCCGGATCCAGCTGCTGCCGTGACTAAAGCTCTGCTCGCACCCATCGCACGTACACGATTCAATTCTTTTAGTGCTCGCCTCTGCATATAATTAGGCTTGATCTGTGCATTCGCGATATCGTAATCCATATCCCATCTTTCGATGGAATAATAAAGGCGAGTACGATATTCATCGATGATATCTTGCGTCAACGGAAGGGTTTTCTCCCAGAGGTAGTCAAACTCTTTCTTCGCTGCCTCATATGTCCCTTCCTGATTTTCATCAATAACAGAAACATCCCACTCAACATTTTTCAAAAGAGCATAAACTGTGATATTAGAAGAGCCCACAAGAAGCTCGTTATGATCCGAAAATTCAAATAGATATCCTTTGGAATGAAAACCTACCGCGTTTCCATTCAGATCATGAAAGCAATCTTTATCTAAACGACACGAAAATTGCTCTGGATTTTTTGTCTGAAGATTATGAAAGAATATTAAGGAATCAATATCTGTGAAGTTCTGATATGTAGAAGTAATAATCTGCCCCATTGCGCCTCTAGCAAGTGCAGCTTCAATATTAGACGATAATAGTCTTAATCCAGGTTTCTTAATAAAGCTAACAGAAAAATAGAAAGCATCACATAAATCGATATTCCTTTTCAGTTTATCGATAAATTTTTCTTCACTATAGTTTGTATAGAATGAGCTGGACATACAATACCCCGATTATAAAATTCTATTATTCTATCAGTAATTACTGTATGATCATAATTAAATTCTGGATTAAATAGTATCTTGTTTACGAAAATCTTCTAACATAATTTGAAGAATTCTGGTATCAATGATTTCTTTCCTAAAGTGTTCCAGATTATAACCTGGAAGATCCGGAACATATGGAGCTCGTATATTATTTATGTATTTATTGCTACAAGCATTCCAATTTTGTTCAATATAATAATTGAATAGCTGGTGTTCGTCCTCTGTTTCAAATAGTAAAACATTTTCCATAAACTTCCTATCAGCCCATACTGCATCCATATCATTTTTATCAAAATAAAATTCATGTACGCAATATTCAAGACTACCCTTTACAAAATAACAATATGACACATCCCAAGATCCATGTCTTTCAAAAAAAATGCCATCATGTAGCGGACATGATGTAATATGCCGTCCTCCATCTAAAATAACTCCGCCCATATCTGTAAGAATGGTTTGATGATATTTTAATTCAATAATTGTCCACATAGGACTATAGTCACATTGATTTAATAAATAAAACTCGTATCCATGACGGTCCAAAGGATCATCCAAAGGATAACTAATTGTATATTCTGGTGAGTATTTATAATATTTAAGTGTATCAAACCCTGTACTTTGCTCCCAATTACTTTGATCCTGAAGCAGGATTTGGATTCTATCTATTGGCGCAGCTAGAAGACCAAATCTCTTTTTCCAAAGATATTCAATATGTGTTAAATCTGCTGATCTATTTACTGGGGTGTTTGTATCCTGAATCCTAGTATAGATATTGGGGCCTGGGATTTTATTAAACTTCTCTTTAATAAAAAATGGGGTATTATCGCTATTATGAATTACAATTACATCAATAGTTATCCCAGTAATCAAGATTGATTCAACAGTAACTACCGGCCGGATATCACCCGCAAATTTTTTGTCTCTAAGAAAATCCGTAAGCATTTGTGTATTGCGTCTGTATGGATCTTCTTGTACTTCGACTAAAGAATAATCTTGTTCCTCATCTACCCCGATTATGATATAGGCATCCCGGTTTTCCAAGTTATTAGCCATGCAGAGAATATCATGAAGCATATCCCCTTCATCACCTTTTTTATACCATTGGCGTTTAAAATCCCAATAGGGTCCCTCCTGCTTTAGCCATATTAACTTTGTAATTTCTTCTACTCTTACCATTCTCTTTCCAGTGAAACCGATTAGATGTTCTTCTTTTACGCAGCTTTCACCAACAGATATTTCTCCGCTATCTCATCCAGCTGCTTTTTTATAGATTGAAAATCACCGCTTAGGTCCAGCGTCCTGACACATATACGGTTTCCCATCATCTGATATTCATTATTGAACTTGCCCTCTTCCTCGGTTTGAGCATACAGAAGCATTCCTGCCACCTTTTCATGAGGCACTTCCGCAAGTTCATTCTCTTTTGTCTTAACATAAGTGAAAATCTGGTACAGATTACCTGTAGGTATCGATACCTTACCAAACTGTTCACGCAGGTTCCGTTCGTAATACTTTGCATCAATGATGAGTGTCCTGTCACCGCAGGTAAGAGTAATATCCGTTTTCATTTTCGGAAGAAGATCCCGGAAGCCGTCATCAACCTGCCAGTCCATCATGGATGCTGAGGCTTTGACCTTCAGGTGTTTGTACTCCGTGTTGTAATATTCCAGAATAAACTTCTCATACAGGTGATGCATCTGCTGATCATCCAGGAAATCCATCAGCTTCGTTGATCCATCCGATTTCGTCTGCAATAATCCCTTAATAACAAGATGGCATACAGAAACCAGCATCCTGTAACTTTGATTATTACGATTGAACCGCAGTGACCAGTTAATCGTATGTATATCCAAGGTATCGACTTCCCCAAAGAATATCAGTTGCTTCTTGATCTCCTTCTTCCTTGCAGGAGAGATTTTTGATTTCAGCAACAACTCCATCGTAGTCTTGATAATTCTGTTCATATAGGAATTGACGGAGAAATCATCATACATGCAGACCAGCTGTCCTTTGACTTTGCTAAGATCCTTTATCGATGCAGTTACGTCTATTTTTCCACGCGGCGAAGAAAGCGCCTCTGTTTCGGAAATGTATTCCTTTCCAAGGCCACGCTTTAGCTGGAGCGAAACTCCTTTTGTCAGAATGGATGCGCATAGTTCCGCCACATTATGAAATTCTTCAGTCGCTATGCTTTTGTATCCCTGCTCATTTAGTACCCGGAAGGCATATGAGAGCATGTAATACACATTCTGAATTGGAATCACTTAATCGCACTCCTTAAATCCTCGATCCATGTCTTAGCCTTTGCCGGTTCGTCAAACCAGTATTCCTTAAGCAATGGAGCAAGTTCAAATTCTATAATGCCGGATAACGTCTGATCAGATGTTTCCCTCAACTCGCAGAAATAACTGTGACCTATGCAGAAGCCTTCTCCAAGCGAATCATCAGAGGCAATGTCTGCATTAAGAGCTTCCACGCAGTCAATCAGCTTATTAAATCTCTCGCTCTGCAAACCTTCCTGATACTGCCTGAACCCTTTGGTATTAAAACCCGGTACCATATCGAAGAATGCAAACCTTCTGCGAAGTGCATAGTCCATCATGGCAAGGCTTCTATCCGCCGTATTCATCATTCCGATGATATAAACATTCTTCGGAACAGAAAACTTCTCATCAGCATAGAGCAGTTTTAATTCAATTCCACGCTTGTCAGTCTCAATCAGCATGAACAGTTCCCCAAAAATCTTGCTCAGGTTTCCTCGATTGATCTCATCTATAATAAAGAAATATGGTGTATCTTCACTGTCCACTTCAGCAGACTTGCAGAAATCATAAAAGGCTCCTCGTTTAAGCTCAAATCCACCTTCCTGCGTCGGGCGGAATCCCATTATGAAATCCTCGTAAGAATAGCTCTGATGAAATTGCACCATCATAACACGAGACGGATCCTTTACCCCCATGATGGAATAAGCAAGTCTCTTTGCGGCAAAGGTTTTTCCCACGCCCGGAGCTCCCTGCAAGATCACATTCTTTTTCTTTTTTACCAGAGCCACCAGCGTGTCATACTTTGTCTTGTCCATATAGACTTCTTCAAGGAACATATCTGCATCATACGGCTTCAGATCGACTTCAACCGGTTCCTCAACATCATCTTCAATCTCGCTTTCAAAAAGAGAGTTCAATTTCTCAACATAATCGGTGTATGCTGTAATATCCGTAAGTGTTTTCATAACAGCCTGGCCGGGATGCTCCCACTCGCCTTTATGTGTCCATTTCACATGACGGATATTCTTATAATGATCCCGATCCGGATCAAACTCGTACCCGGACTCTACAACACCGCGTCCGACAACAAGATGCATTCCCTTCTTCGCAAAAATAATATCACCGGGTTTCATTTCATTGGCAAATTGCCATGTGGCATGAGCAGCATTCTTGTAAGGCTTTGTTGGATCAATCTTTTCCTTCATTGCCTGCTTCATTTCATCCTTGCTGTTGAAAACAGAAAGATCGCCTATTTTATCCCAGCCTATGCCCATAATTCCTGCATCATAAAATTCATCCCAGCAAGCAGCCCCATCGCCTGGAGAATAAATCCAATAATGGACAGTCTCTATTCCTTCATCAGCGACAGCTGCACCCTTGTTCTCTCTTTGAGTTTCTGCCTTCTTTGTTGCAGCTTGCTCCTTGTTGACCTGTTCTGAATACCTCCATGCCTCAAAGCTCAGTTCCTTAAAGTCTTTCAGCTGGCTGGCATCACTTTGTAGATACGCACGAAGCTTTTCAACAATATCAAAATACTTATCAGACGGAATCTTTGCTTCAATCTCCGGAAGTGTTTTCACAAGTTTCTCCGGAATCTTTCCGGATTCATAGATATACCAGGTATTACGCTGATCCAGATTCAAAAGAGAATTCGGAGCTATCCAGTAAAGACCCATCGTGATCTTACTGTTGCCATTGCCCTTCTTATTGATGCACAAGTCAAAATATTTGGATACCTGATCGATCGTCTCTGATGACGGATTCGCGGCATATGCCAAAGCTGCATCAAACAGCTCCCACAGATCCTGAATATCATTTTCACCACGATCAGGTATGAAATAATAGAAGGTCGCATTCTGAGGATTCAGTACAGGAATACTGTCAAACGCTGTTGGAACCGGTGCTTTCACAGCAAAAAGGCTTGATATTGCCGTCAGAATAGAAAGCCGATTTGCATCCGTCAGTTTCTTGTTGAACAAGCCAAAAAATGTGAACGGATCTATATCAACAATCTGGTTATCCTTCTCCAGCGTCGGAAGATTAATGCCACTAATCTCATAGATCTTACGCACCTTCTCGACCAGTTCTTCCCGGTTATTCTTGTACTGTAATAATTTGCCGGATAATTCCTTGTAAAAATCCACCCAGTCAAACTGATTTGTTTCACTCATAGTGCACCTCCTACAGGTTTTATGCACTCAAAGATAATAGTGCATCTAATTTTTCTACGATTCGATGTTGCTCGTTCAGCGGTGGCAAAGGAAGTATATATTTGATCATCCTCACCATAGTAAGAGTATCTACAGTAGTTCCGCCTGAATTACTATCAATTTGAGTTTTCATCATGTTTGAATTCATGACATAACGAAGATAGTACGGATCTACGCCGGCGTAGTTCTCAAAGCATAATACAGATGCATCTTTATAATAAAAATGATCAGACTCCTTCACCACATATGTTTTTCCAAGAGTCCCGACAGCACTAACCATCAAGTCTCCATCACTCGGAACACCAGATTTTGAAAATTCATCATACAATTCTTCTGAAATATACAAATCATTGTCAACGAAACCGTTGTCCGCGAGTTTCGCAATCTCCCGCGCGCGATAAAAAGGAATCCCTTCTTTTCTCCAGTCGGATTGATGGACGCGCCTCGCAGAAACAATATTTACTATTTCTCCCCAGCACACCCATTTCCAGTTGTTCGGAATATCAAACGGAACATCATCTTCCACAACTTCAAGCTCCGATTTATCCTTCTTAATGCGCTTGGATTTAATTAACGCATTTTTCTTCTCCTGAACAATCCGATACAGCTCTTCAGCAGTTCCATCTTCTGGAAGCTGTTCTGTCAACTTTCCTTGAATGGCGGCATCTATCAATTTGCTCTTCAGAATTTCCTGGTTGAATGCATACTGGTTCTGCAAAGCATCGATCTTATCAAGGATTTCAAAAATAGCCTCGATTCTTTCAACTATTCTTCCCTGTTCTTCTAATGGCGGAACAGGAATCAATGATTGTTTCAAGATATTTTGAGTAACCTGATTAATCTGCTTACTATCATCACTAATAAAATTTCGCTTAAACACATCTGTGTTAAAGTAATAGTAAACATAACGAAATAGAGGCGTTCTGAAAACTGCCATAAATGCGCCAAAAGCGATAGTCTGCGAATCGCCTTCATAAATAGCGCACTTACCTACCAATGCCTTACTTCCATTTCTTGCACAAATCAAAATGTCATTATTATTTAGATACTGGTTCTCTCTTATGTTGCAGGAAACCTTCACCAGGTCGGAATAATCCATCTTCCCATTAACAATATTACTGGATCTTGCAACAATGATTCCATTCTCTGTTACATCTTCAGGATGATAGGTTAATCCGATATTTGTTGATCCAATATCGGAAAGCCGACACCAAGACCACGATGATGGTATATTATACGGAACCTCATCTTCAGAAAAATCCGGCTCAAATGATTTGTCTGCAATCTTTTTACACAACTCATTAATCAAATCCGACGCTGGTGCATTCTGTGGTTTTTGCTCCACTAATTCACCTTTTAATGCCAGAAGCAGTATCCGATCTCTAATAGCCTTCGTATTAATCAAAGTTCGATACCTCCCAGCAGTTCTTTTAACTGAGCAACAGCCGCACTAATACCGTCTGCTTCTTCTTGCATCTCATCAAGAATCTCGACAATAGAACGATCATCCTCTTCAGTAAAGTCAATCCACTTGAAGTTAAGGTCTTCACGTGCTTTGATATCTGCTTCAGTAAACCTACGCCACCTTCCGTTTGGATTGTTATCCTCATCGTATATTTCAACACGATCCTGTAAGTGACCGGAGCAATAGCAATCCACAAACTCTTGCAGATGATTTCTTGTCATCGGCTTTGTCGACATCGTATGCTTTACACCGGTTCGGTAATCATATACCCAGATGTCCTTTGTAGGTTCACCCTTTTCAAAGAAGAGCACATTTGTCTTGACACCATTAGCGTAGAAGATTCCAGTAGGAAGACGTAAAATCGTGTGAAGGTTATAGTCCTTCATCAGTTTTTCTCTTACCTTCGCAGTTGCACCTCCATCAGTCAATACGCTATCCGGCAGGACAACACCGACTCTTCCGCCAGTCTTCACGATAGACATGATGTGCTGCAGGAAGTTCACCTGATTATCTGTAGTTTTCACGAATTCCGGCCTATTCGCGGATACTTCAACACTTCCCTGCGGACGTGTGCCAAACGGTGGATTAGTCATTACCACCTGATACAGATCATCCGTGGTCTCGATCAAAGAATCCTTATAGGCAATAGGACTCTTATTCACGCCGATATCATGCAGATACAGATTCATTGATGCCAGAGTGACAACGAGAGAAGTATTATCTGCTCCGTAAAGGGCATTATTCTTCAGGAACTTCTGCTTCTCAACATCCTTACTTTGCTTGCGCATGTGCTCATAGGCTGCAAGCAGGAATCCACCGGTTCCACAGCAGGGATCCGCAACGGTCTCTGTGATCTTAGGATCAATTACATCTACGATAGCACTGATCAGCGCTCTCGGTGTGAAATACTGACCGGCACCGCTCTTCTTATCCTGTCCGTTCTTTTCAAGGATTCCTTCATAGATAGCGCCCTTGAAATCACCCTCCATCATGTACCAGTTTTCCTCTGATACCATGTCAATGACTTTCTTCAGCATAACCGGACGATCAATCTTATTTGTCGCCTTGGTGAAAATGGTTCCGATAAGTCCTTCATCCTTTGAAAGCTCTTCTAGGATTTCCTCGTACTTATCCACCAGATCCGTACCGTTGAGCTTAATAAGATCAGCCCACTTGTATCCATTCGGTATAGAGCTTCCCAGACCCAGTTCTTCCTTCTCATCATCCATCTTCAAGAAGAGAAGATATGTCAGCTGCGTGATGTAATCGGTAAAGCCCACACCTGCTGCCGCAAGGACATTTGCGATATTCCATACTTTATTCAGCAATGCGCCTTCTGTTTTCTGATTTGCCATATTATGCCACCTTTAATAAAAATCTTGATAGTACCTGCATCTCTTCTGCAAGCACCTTGCCTCCGAAACTCGTTACGCCTTTTCTCCAAAGATCCGTGTCGATCTCATTCAGTTCCTTCACAGAGATTGCACCATCATTGATAACAAATTCTGCTATCTGGCGCATGATTTCCACCTGGTCTTCTGTGAGTACACGCTGGTTCTGTCCGCAGTACAGAGCAAACCGTTTAGCGTAGCCATTGATGAGGCTGGTAAGCTTCTGGTTCTTCTTATATGCATACCGCACAATCTGAATCAGATTGGTCAGAGCATTTACATTCGTCTTCACATCCAGTTCATCCACATTTCCTTCGGTATCCAGCACCTTGTAGTTCTTCCAGATCTGATAAACACCGTACTGCCTGCTCTCAGCCAGAAGCCGGTCACGAAGCTCACTCAACATCTCATGTGTGATAATGGTGTCTTCGGAATTGTAAATAATCCTGAGTGCTTCTATGCTATCCTTATTATCATTCAAGTACTTCTCGAAGTTCTCAATGAAGCTCTTTGCAGTTTCCTTGGAGAATCCTGCATATATAACCTCATCCGGATCTTCCTCTGTTTTCAGAATATATCCGCGTTGCATTTCCAGAAGTTTGTTCCGGGCTGCGATATTACTGATCAAGCTGTAGATCAGTGCCATACGCCTGCTATTATCGTGAGACGGATCTATATATTTAAACTGTTGTAGAATACCATCGTCAGTCGCCTGCTGAATATTTCCTGCAATCGTTCTCGGCGCAAAACCGTAGGTCGTAATAAAATAGTCCAGATGCCTGCCAAACAGCGGATTATCCTCATACCTTCTGTTGATAGTCGAGCAGTAATCTCTTAACAGCCATAGGTTCTCATCACTCACTTCATTGTGTGCAAGGTGCTCCAAAAGATGTTCCAGCGAAAGGATCCTCTTTCCCGGACTCGGATTGATAATCGGATGCGGGATAATCTTCTCATGCTCTGTTACACCAACACCGTCAACGATGTAATAGCACTCTTTAGTGTTCGCATTCGGTGTTACCTCACGAAGTTTGTCATCGCTGATGATACGGCAGCCGCGTCCCTTCATCTGAGTATAGAGCACATCCGAATGGACATCTTTCATGAAAAGAACTACTTCAAGCGATCTTACATCTGTACCGGTCGCAACAAGTGTAACCGTCACTGCAACTCTGAAATCCTTTTCTGTTCTCAGATCTCTGATCAGCCCGTTGGAATCTCCAGAAGAATACGTGATCTTCTGCACGAAATGCTCCGGAACCTCTTCGTTTTCAAACTCACTCTTGAAAACATCCTTCACGCCTTCCACGATCTCGGAAGCATGATTATCATCTTTTGCAAAGATCAATGTCTTCGGAATATATTCCCAGCTCTTTTCACGTTCCGGATACATTTCCTCATAAATAGCCTTCTTATATGCCGTCAGCACCTTCCTTATCTGGTCTCTGTTTACTACAGACCGATCAAGCTGCATATTGTCATAATCTATTCGATGCGGTGCATCATACGTTGTGGTAACACCAGTCTTACGGACTGTTTCAGTAACCTTCGTGCCAGATCTGATAGCTCCACCGTGCTCCGTAATCTCTGTAGCAATACGGTAAACACGTGATGGAACATTAACGCCGTCTACCACGGACTCATCGTAAGTGTATTCTTCGATGATGTTGTTATTGAAGAATGCATAAGCCTCTGGTGTAGGTGTCGCCGTAAGGCCAAGCACCTTTGCTCCTGAGAAATAGTCCAGGACGGCTCTCCACTTGCCATAGATGGATCTGTGGCATTCATCTACAATGATGAACTGGAAGTGATCCGAAGGAAGCTTAAGATCATCACCAAGCGTGATGACTTCCTTCGTTTCCTTCTCTTCATCCGTCATAGTCTTTTCGTCTTCGGCATCTTCGCTGTCATCTGAAAGAGCCTGGCCTGTAAGCACGGCAAAGAGCTTCTGAATTGTGGAAATAACGATATCTGCCTTTATATCGTTTTCCTTCTTCAGACGCTTGATCTCATACAGGGAACTCATTTCAACCTGTCCTTCTGTGCGGTCAAACTGACTGAACTCAGCTTCTGTCTGCCTTGCAAGATTATTTCTATCTACAAGGAAAAGGATCCTCTTTGTAGGCGTATAGTTTAAAAGCCTGTAGCTCGCAAGACAAGCAAGATAGGTCTTACCAGAACCGGTCGCAAGAATAGCAAGGTTTTTCTTCTTGCCCTCCTTCATCGACTTTTCAAGCTCGATCTCTGCATTGTACTGGCAATCACGAAGCCCTTTCTTTTCAAGACGCGGAAGCGCACCATACTCAGACACCTTATTGATGAGCGACAACATCTTCTTCGGAGAATGCATCTCTGAAAGCTCAACATAATCACCATCAGGATCTGTAAGCATGTTCTTGAAGTAGATTTTCTTTCCGTTCGCCATGTACACAAGCGGAATCAGGCCATGATACCACAGGCCATACCAATTCTGCGGGCTTCTGGCATAACCTTCAGCCTGCTTCTCGACCTCAGGTCCAAGCGGATTTTCTTCACGCTTTGCTTCAACTACAGCAATAGCCTTATCGTCGACAAAGAGCAGGTAGTCACTCTCTGTGTTTCCCTGCATAAGGCCTTCCTTCACAGCCGATGTTGACTTGGGAATATACTCATTTCGTGACACGATATCCCAGCCAGCATTAATAAGCTGCTTATCGATTTTTACTCTTGCTTGTTCTTCCGGCAGCATAGTATCTCCCTTAATAACGTTTTTTCATTTGCCAAAGCGCTCTTATTAAACCAAATTATAATCTTTTGCATAAATTATATTTATACAGCATATCTCTTTTTTTACAGGCGTTTTCAATATACTTTTTATAATCTGACTTAAAATCATCCCAAGATACAAATTGACAATAAGAATCCCATGTGCTGTCATAGATGTTGCTACACGGATTTGTCTTGTAATCACTTTTAACATTCATCATATTTTTACGAGCTAAATTATCTATATCTGAAACTACAGTAACAGCTTTCGTAGTATTACAGATTGAACAGCTATGTGTTGTTGAAGATATGAGGAAACTTTCCGCTTCAGGTGTATATACAGCAATTAATCCATTTGTTCGATTATTCTCACGATCCTCAAGAGAATATCTAATCTCATCATACATCCAGTCATCGTATCTTCCCCAAAAATCTTTTTGATGGTTTAATGCCTTTGGAGTTAATAGAACGATAGTTACACTTGTATCCCTTAATTTTTCATATAGATATTTTTGAATTGTTTCCTCGGACATCTGTGACCGATCTTCATCCTCAGACCTGTTAATAACATCTGTTGATTCATCAAATATGTCTCCTAGTTTATCCTTGTAAAACACCCCATCATCAAATCTAAATGAAATAAAAACTTTTCTTGCCATTAGATGCTCCCCTTTACTCTTAAAACAAGTACCACTATTAAAATAATTATCATTGCAGGATAAAAAATATAAATACTTGGTGACTTAACTATATCAACTACTCTTAGTCTTGCTCGCTTGTAATCTTTTTTTTCAACAATTATTTCCATATTGAAATCTGCTACATGTTTTCCTTCAATGACAAGGGAATAAATATATCGCATCTTTCTCTCAAGCTTTAAATAATACGAATCTAAAATCGCGAAAATAATAACTGGAACAAATGACAGAATAATAACAATTGTATGTTGATGTTGGTATGATATCATAGCAATTCCAGCGACGATGGTTGCAGAAAACCCTTTGAAGATTGCTGACGTGGTAGACATCCTTGAAATATTGTTTTGCAGCATCTGTAAATATTGAATTGTATCCGTATCTAAATTTATGTTTTCCCCCATGAATTTTCCTTTCCCAATAAAGTAAGTGTTCCCTTTAAACCCGATTGTTGTAAAATTACCTGAGGCAACACTATATACAGGGGATGCCCTCCACCCCTATTTTTATTATTATACTATAAAATACAATATCTTAATATATGCTCTACAAATCGATTGCGAAAGACACAATCTACTCTTCATCAGCCTATCATCCATACTGTCCCATAAAAACCACAAACAATAGTTCGCCTCTAATTGTGCCCCAAACAAAAAACAACCAGCCCCGACTTTAGTCAGGACTGGATATCGTTAAATAGTTTTCAAATCTCTCTGCTGCTTATTATTGATATACAAGTGGATTTTCCCATGAAAGATAGAGTTCTACTTTTGGCGTAGATTGGAATCCCCCTTCTATTGTATACTCATCAACATCCGTATACACCATATGAATATAGTAGCCATCTTCAATAAGTTCTCTACCTAACATTTCGTTGTAAACTGGCTCACCTTTTGCCGCATAAATAATATGGTGAATCGCAGTCTCTCCATTTTTGTCCACTAGTTGCGCAGTGGTATTCATCGGTTTATCTTCTTCCCTAAGCCAGGATGTAAAACCTGCATCTTTCAGTTTTTGAACATACTGTGCTGCTTTAGCGGGATCTATGTCCCTAAAAGTAAGGTCAAGACTATCTTTTCCGGGGTTGAGAGCATCGAGCGTACCTCCGAAATCCGGCGCAGGTACATCAGCAGGCCAGCCCTCAATCTCATGGACACTGTTCACGGTCGTCTCTTCCTCTGTGGTCTCTTCCTGCACCGCTGTAGTTCCTGCATCCGCGTCCTGCTTCGGCGCACTTGCCGCTTCCCCTCCAGTATTCGCCTTGCCACATCCTGAAAGGACAAGGCCACTTACCACAATTGCCGAAAGAATTAAAACAAGTAGCTTTTTCATTGTTCTCTCCTCTCTTGTTCCTCTTACCTAATCCACCTCATGGAAGAAAAGATTCCTTCCCAGATGGCTGCGCTCTCTTCCTCAAGTTCTTTGCGATAATACACGTGCAGATAGTACATGGTTTTGTTGCGCTTGCAGATAAAGGACTCGCCAACCATTTGGACTCCCTGCGCCTCATGTTCATAGCGGAAGCCTTTTGCATCTTCTCCGTCTATGGCTGCATCTTTCGTCGTCACCAGCCGGTATCCATATTGCTGCATCGGCTTGCTGATTTGTTTCTCCATGCTCTTGGCTGCGCCGGAGACGCCTGCGAGTGCTGTCAGAAGGCCGCTATGCCGCGCCCATCCGATACTGAGGAGCATATGCTGCTCCGGATTGGAAAAGCTTTCGCCCTCTCCATCTTTGATCACATTCAGCTGGCTCTTCTCCTCCGCATCCATCTGGTAAAATCCGTCTGGACAGGAAAACCTTAATTCGTGATTGACTGCGACTATTTTCATCTCATACCTCAGTCTTCGTTCTTTTCAAATTCGTAGGTGCTCTGGGTGATGATATGCTTTTCTCCGCCGATGTAGAATAAGATCTCGCCCCCGAGATTATTCGGATCTTCCGGATTCGAGCCAAAGAATGCTACGATCTCATCCGCTTCATGTGTATGCGGCTTAAAGAAGGCGACGGATTTGTCGTCCGCTTCGTTGATGAGATACATATTTTCCATACTCGCCTTCGTCATTATAGAATTCTTTATCGTTTAAAATATCCATATTATTCTCCTATCCTTCTGAACGACAATGCTTTGGGGTTATTATACACCGTGTCACCTAAGACTGCACCCTGATATCTTCTGCAAGCACGACCAGCTGATCAGCTTCGCAAAGGGTTAAGCGGACTGCTTTTCCGTTTTCAACTTTGGTCGGACAGAGGATCGCATCTCTGTCTCCTCCGGAAGTTTTCTTATATCCGATAAGTATCTCTTTCTTCTCTGCGACGGCTTCTGACAGCGAGAACAGATCGACCTCCGTTTCTCCGTTGATATCAAGATAATAAATAGCAGGCTTGATATATATTTCATATCCCTCTGAAACGAGAAGGTTTTCAAAGACATCCTTGAGTTCGCGGTTTTCCGCAATCTGCGACATCATTAGCGCGGCAATATTACGGCTTACAACAAAGTCGCTGGACATCAGAACATCTGCAAGGTTCTGGTTTGCAACATTGCGCATTTCGCAGGTGACACCAAAATCGGCTTCCGGATGAAGCGTTTTGTAATGCTTGCAATATAGAAGGAGTTTGAGGGATTTCGCATCAGCCGCCTCGTTGTCTTCCGTATCGCTGGACATCACAAGGAGAAAATCCGGCCGAAAATCATCGATCAGTGATTCTATGCTTTGGTAATCATTGATAACCGTTATCTCTTCCATGTCAATGAGACATTTCTGGATCGTGAGCGAAGATCCGGCCTCTGTTTCTGTCAGTGTCTTTAGGAAGTCGTCGTCAATGATGGCATTCATGTCACTGCGGTCTGCAGCAAGATAGATCTTCGATCCCGGGCTGAGATAGTTGCTCATCTCCTCCAGTACCGTCGGCAGTTTTGAGTTGCAGTCGACGATCAGGATTGTGACCGGTTTGTCTTCATAGATTTTTGTCGGCGGCACATAAACTGTCTCCGGCTTTTCTTTTCCAATAACGATCCTGTCATCGTCTTCTTCCAGCACAACCAGCTTGCAGTCTTGTTCAAGTACTACCTGGTTGGGGTCGTCGATCAGGACGCGGCCCCGGGCATCGATGATGCCGATTGCGATCGCGCTGTGAATATACTGGTTGATCTCGCGGATCGTTTTTCCGCAAAGCTTTTCGAAGACCTCTTTATCCTGACCTTCATTTCTTACAATATAGAACTCGTTTCCTTCATAATCGAAGATCTCGATGAATACTTTGGAAAGGCCCATCTGTCTGGATGTGTGCGTCATGATCTTGGAGATCGTGCTTTCCAGCATAAGCAGTTCCAGACGATCGTTCCCAACAGAGAAGGACTCATCGGAAGGGTCCTTGTCGTTGCCTGCGATCCGCGCCGCGAATTCGTATTCTTTCTGATTGATGACCGCCGTCACAAACGACTTTGAACTTTCGCTGCTGTTCAGGATCTCTGTACACGCAATGATGGTTTTTATCGTATCAAAGTCATGCTCCAAAGCGACGATGATCGATTTACTCGTTACGATTGAACATCTTTCGAGGTCGTTCTGATTAAAGGTGTCGCCGCTTCTGCAGACGATCTTGATGTTTCCTGTATTCGGAAACTGTGTGCGGATACGCTCTTCCATTTCCTGCTTGTCATAGTTATCCATGACAACAACAGCGTTTCGTTTTCCTTTTTGGTTATCGTACGCCTCGATCAGCTCGCCGATGATGATGAAGGTGGATTCATTGAATCCGAGGATCACCACATGATCCTTTTCGATGACAGGCTCAAGGCCTTTTGCCAGTTCATTCATGCGGCTCGAAATACCGTCGTTGATCGCACCAATGAGCAAGGCGGTGAAGAAGACGCCGCACAAGGTTGCCAAAAGCATAATGAGCAGGAATATGACGGACCCCTCATCTCCGGCAAGAACTCCCGGATCCAACGTATGCGTCAGGGTTCCCCAAACTGCCTGGATGAAATTGATGCCGCGGCTGGAACAGAGAATGATGATCAGCAAAGCAAGAAATAGTACGATCGCGCCGGTGATCACAAACAGCAGGATCACCATGGAGACGGTTCCTTTGGATAACCACAGATCAAAATAATAATTAAAAAGACTCTTGAATCGTTTTTTATTTCTCGGCTTTTTCATAACTATTACCTCTACAAAAACAGTTCGATTTACTTTGCCTTGTATTTATAACGATACATTAGCGGCGCCCATTAAGCAACAAATGCCCGCTCATATGCAGAAACAGAATTTCTACAAATGCGAATGAGGCTTTCCTTTCAATCATCCGTCAGCTCCAGATAGATCAAGCACTTCTCCGGATGCTCTTTATCACACTCATCGCTATCTTCATAAATGCAGATTCCTTCATATTCACACATCGCTACTGCCTCCTATTGAAAAAACAGGGACGCCCATTGCGTCCCTATTTCTGTTCTACGGAGATGCAGGGATTCGAACCCTGGTGCCGGGGTAAACCGACAAATGCATTTCGAGTGCACCGCGTTATGACCACTTCGCTACATCTCCCTGAAAGGCCGCTGCAATTTGCAGCGGCCTCGTTCACTTATTTAAGTTTCTACTGCAATCGTTTTGCTTATTCTCTTGTTGGTTTGGTCGGCTCTGCGACTGCGGTGTAGTGTGCTTTTCTTGCTTTGAACTCTTCGTCTTTGAAAAGATCCATCAGGCGGCCTTCGTTTTCGAAGATGTCGTCGCCGTGTGCTTTCTTTCCGGAGACAAGGTCATGAGCATGCTCAAGCTGTCCGTTCGGAACGATCGTCGGATCGTTCTTGAACTTGAATGCGCCGTCTACGATCTCGAGTGTTCCTTCGAGTCCGCAAAGCTCGCAGACTACGTGAGTCGTTCCCGGGAAGATGTAGAAGTTGTTGCTCTGGCAGTGCGGGCATGCGCCTTCTGCGCCTTTCCAGTAGCTCTTCATGTTCTCTGCGATCGGGAAGTCTACGCCTTCGTTGTCTTTTGCAATCTCTGCTGCTGCCTCTACGAGGTTGCGGCCGATCTGTTTGATGCGCTCGATCTTATCATCCTGCATGATGATGTCTTTGCACCATGAGAAGTATTCGTTGTTGATCACTTTCCAGCCCGGGCTCATTGCGAACATTGCATGGTCTGTCTCAACACGAACACCCCAGTCAGATCCGCCGATTCCGATGAAGGAAATTGCTTTCTGCTTGAAGTATTTCATATCAAGGCCCTGGCCTGTCTTCTCGAGCATCTGGAAGTGTGCGCCCATGAGAAGTCCTGTGTCATGTCCCGGTCCCATACGGTCTGTGATGACGTGGAAGAGTCCGGATCCGCCTGACTCGTAGATCGGGTCTACGATCAGAACGCCGTCTGCATCGATGATCTTCTCATAAAGCTCTTTGAAGTCGTCTTTCTGGGAGCAGATCATGCCCTTGCCCATAACAAGACCTCTGGAGCATGCTACGCATCCTGTACAATACTTAATATCCCAGTCAAAAAGATGGATAAATTCGATCTCAGCGCCTGCATCGCGAGCTGCTTCAAGAGCTGCACGGCACATGGTATCGTTATTACCATTTTTTGTTCCACAGGAAATACCTAAAATTTTCATAAATAAACTCCTCCATTCAATGTAATTCTATTTATGTTCTTTACATATATAGTCTATAAAAATAATATCGTAAATCGTTCCATTTCGCAACGATTACTTTCCCATTACATATACTTGAGGTCTCTGACATGCAGGTCTTTTGTAGCGGTGTCGGTCTCGATGTAATCGAGCATTGCCTCGAGCTCTTCGCCCGGGAACGCCTTATAAAGCTTTAAGGTGTTCTCTCTTAAGAAGGCTTCTTCCGCACCTGTATGCATCAAGGCTTCGATGCCGAAATAATATCCGTTCACGTTATAAACAGCCATCGGCTTGTTGTGGCGGTCAAGCTGTTTTAAAACGAGCATCTGGAAGAACTCTTCAAAGGTTCCGATTCCGCCCGGGGTGATGATGAAGGCATCGGAAAGCTCATCCATCTTATCTTTCCGCTCTGCCATGTCTTTTGTGATGATAAGCTCGTCGCAGTATTCAAAGATCGGCTCGATGTCTTCGTCCAGGAAGAAGTGCGGGATGACGCCTGTCACTTTTCCGCCTGCAACTTTCGTTCCGCGTGCAACGGCTCCCATGAGGCCGTGCGCGCCTGCTCCGAAGACCAGTTCATGGCCTCTCTTTGCAATCGCCTCTCCCAGCTTTTCCGCTGCGGTGATATATTCAATATCCACTTTCGGACTTGCTGCCCCGAATACACAAATGTTCATCTGCTTCCCCTTTCTATGGGCGTTTTAAGATTCCGTTCTTAATGTCGTCGGCTGCCCGTTCTTTGAGTTTCACATGCTGTTTCTTTCCGGTCGCGTTATATGGAAGTTCATCCATAATTGCATAATAACGCGGGCACTTATAATATGCAATCGCATCATGGTTGGTGCAGAATGCATTCACGTCCTTGACTGTGAGCGTCTCGTCTGCCGGAAGGATATATGCGGCGACGGACTGGCCTCTCGACGGATCTTCCACGCCGATGATCATGCAGTCTTTGATCCGCTCGTTCTGGTTGATGATCTCTTCGAGCTGCTCCGGATAAATGTTCTCGCCCATGCAGATGATCATGTTATCCTTGCGGCCCGTGACTGTAATATACTGATCCTTATCCCAGGTTCCGACGTCCTTGGTATAGAACCAGCCTTTATAATATTTTTCTTTGGTCTGCTCTTCGCTCGCGATATAGCACATCGCGGTCTTTTCCGGCGAGAAGATGATGATCTCGCCCGGAGTCTGTCCATCTAATGGGACAATGTCATCCGGTTCTGCTTTTCTATCCGGATACATCTTGACCACACGCACTTCGTCTCCGATGCAGCTCCTGCCAGCCGTTCCGGACATATCCGGAAGGTCGTACGGACGAAGGAATGTGTTCCAGAAGGTCTCCGTCGTTCCGTAGCCGTTGAAGATGTTCGGCGTTAAGGTTTCTAAGAAGCGGATGCAGTCTTCTTTTTCGAGTGGCGCACCCATCGTGACGATGCCTTTCAGGGAGGAAAGGTCTGCCGGATGTTTTGCCTGGCGGTCTGCAAGTTTTACGAGGGCCGCCGGCGCTCCGATCAGGAAGGTGATGCCGTATTTTTCCGCATAATCAAACACGAGCTTCGGGCTGAACATACGCATGATGACAACACAGCCGCCGACATAAAGGGTCGGGTTCGGGCCGCCGGAGTGGAGGCCGCCTCTGTGGAACCATGGTGTCATGTTCATGGTGATGTCTTTCGGTGAAAGCGGAAAGCTCATGATCGTATCATGCGCACTCATAACTTCGTTGATACTGTTGAGCGGAACGCCTTTCGGGGTTCCTGTCGTTCCGGAAGTGGAAAGCCTGGTGACTTCCCTGTAGATATCCTGCGTAAACTCTGCTTTTGGCTCGTCTTCGCAGCCGTTTTTCATGATCTCTTCGAAGGAAAGGTGGCCTTCCGGAAGGGTCTCTACTTTTCCTCTGTAGTCAACAGCGATCACGATCTCCGGTTTATTCTCGCAGATCTCAAGCGCGCGGACCGCCATCTCCATAACGTCTGTGTCATAGATATAGGCTTTCGGCTTGTCACGGTCGATCAGGTTTGCAGTCTCCTGTGCGGAGAAGTTGAAGTTCACCGGGCTATTGATGGCACCGAGCTTTTGCGGAGCGATATAGCTCATAACGAAGGCCGGGGAGTTATAGAGCTGGAAGAACATGATGTCGTCTTCTCCAAGTCCCTGCTCCGAGAGCGCGTTCGCAAGCTTATTGACGTCCCGGTTCAGTTCGCGGTAAGTCCAGATCTCTTCCTTAGCCGGATCGATCATCGCTTTGTTTGCCGGATATCTCCGGACGTTGCGCATAAACTGATTGATCCAGGAAAAGCTGGATTCAAAGATCTGTCTGAAGTTCTCAGCATCATAGGTATAGCCCATGGTTCTCTCCTTATATCTGCGCTGCAAGTCGGGATTGGACGGCCTGTCAGCTTATGCCTTTCCGACAATAATGGATGAGTTCTGTCCGCCAAAGCCAAAGGCGTTTGACATTGCCACGCTGATGTTTTGTTTCTTATTTTCTTCGGTCACGATCTTAAGGTCGCACTCTTCGTCCTGCTCGGTAAGGCCGGTGTTCACAGGGAGTTCTCCTGTCTCTAATGCCTTGATGCAGCTGATGAGCTCAACGATGCCGCCGGCTCCCATCATATGTCCGGTCGCGCCCTTCGTGGAGCTTACGAAAACGTTTTCTTTTCCGAAGACTTCGTCGATGGCTTTGGTCTCTGCGATATCGCCTGCGTGGGTCGCGGTTCCGTGTGCGTTGATATAATCAACGGCATCCGGCGCGAGTCCTGCATCTTCCAATGCCAGTCTCATGCAGGCTGCAGCTCCCGTTCCTTCCGGATTCGGGGAGACCGTATTATACGCATCGGTATTGTTTGCAACGCCTAAGAGTTTTGCGATCACTTTCGCGCCTCTCTTGGCTGCGCATTCTTCGTTTTCTAAAATGATGCATCCGCCGCCTTCGCCCAAGACGAAGCCGTTTCTGTTTTTATCGAACGGAAGGCTCTCTCCTGTTTTGGAGAGTGCGCCTGTCTTAACAAGACTCTGGATCATGGTCGCGGTTGTTGCAGCTTCGCCTGCCATAACGACCATCGCATCTGCCATGCCGGAGCGGATCATCAGACTTGCAAGGGTGATCGCATCGCCGCCGGAAGAGCACGCTGTGCTGACGCTCATGTCCGGTCCCTGGATTCCATAGTTAATGGAAAGGTGGGCGGCTGCGATGTTTGCCATCGCTTTAACTAAAAGCTTCGGGCTTGCAGGTCTTCCTTTGACGGCCCAGTCTGCGCCGGTCTTATCGATGATGGAGATTCCGCTTAAAGCGCTTCCCATCACGATGCCGACTCGGTTGGAATGGGTTTCCAGTCCGCTCTGTTTGATGGCTTCTTCTGCCGCGATATAGGCGTACTGCATGTACGGCTCCATATCGAGTGTCAGTTTTGTCGGCAGATAATCTTTCGGGTTAAAGTCCCAGACCTGGCCTGCGTTCTTGACCGGAAGGCTGCTCGCGTCGATGCTCTTGATCTCGCCAATCGCGCATTTTCCTGCTGTCAGGTTCTCCCAGAATGTCTCAACGCCGACTCCTAAGGGAGTGACGGCTCCAAGGCCTGTAATTACGATGTTATTGCTCACGCTTCACCGCCATTTCTCTTGAACGCTAAGCAGGCATTATGTCCGCCAAATCCAAGTGAGGAGGAAAGCGCAACTTCATAGTTTCCTTCTTTTGCTTTGTTTGGTGTATAGTTCAGGTCGCAGTCCGGATCCGGCTCCTTGTAGTTGATCGTCGGAGGTGCGATGCCGTCGGTCAGCGCTTTCACGCAAACGATGGCTTCGACTGCACCTGCAGCGCCGAGCATATGTCCGGTCATGGACTTGGTGGAGCTGATGTCGATCTTTCTTGCACGCTCTTCTCCTAATGCTCTCTTGATCGCAAGGGTTTCGATCTTATCGTTCATTGCTGTTCCGGTTCCGTGTGCGTTGTAATAAACGTTGTCGGTATCGACGCCAAGCTCTTCCCAAGCCTGAAGGATCGCCTTGTATGCGCCTTCTGCTTCCGGCTCCGGAGAGGTCATATGGTAAGCGTCGTTCGTGGAGCCATATCCGCAGAGCTCTGCATAGATATGTGCGCCTCTTGCTTTTGCATGTTCATATTCTTCGAGGATCAGGCAGCCTGCGCCTTCTCCCATAACGAAGCCGCCTCTTCTTGCATCAAACGGAAGGGATGCTTCGTTCGGATCTTCAGAGAAAGAAAGTGCCATCATTGTCTGGAAGCCGGCTGCTGCGAGTGGGTTGACCGTTGCTTCAGAGCCGCCTGCGATCATCGCGTCCACATAGCCGTGACGGATGAGGCGCATTGCTTCGCCGATGGCGTTGCTTCCGGAAGCACATGCCGTAACCTGCGGCATTCCAGGGCCCATGCAGCCATAGCGGATCGCGATCATGGAAGATGCCATGTTCGGGATCATCATCGGAATAAAGAACGGAGAAACTCTCTTCGGTCCTTTCTCGATCAGCTTCTTATGCTCTTTCATGAATGTTTCGATTCCGCCGATACCGGAGCCGATCATAACGCCGATGCGGTCTTTTTCCACAGTACCGATGATTCCGGAATCTTCCACTGCCTGGCTTGCTGCGCCGATCGCGAAGTGGGTGTAGACGTCGCTGTGAAGGACATCTAATTTTTCCATATAATCCTTCGGCTCGAAGTCATGCACTTCTGCTGCCACCTTGACACGGTAATCCGTAACGTCGAATTTGGTGATCGCTGCGATTCCGTTCTTTCCTGCTTTAATGTTGTCCCAGAATGTCTGTACGTCGTTTCCCAATGGGCTTACAACGCCGAGACCGGTTACTGCTACCCTTCTCATAGTTCCTCCATTTCCGTGCACTTACATCGCCGGGGCTAACCCTGCACGACCTTCGCACGCGTCGTTTTGTTGCTTCTTTATTATTCCTTGTGTGCGCCGACTTTGCGGAACTTCTGATAACGTTCTTCCAAAAGTTCGTCAAGCGGCATCTTGCAAAGTTTTTCCATTTCCCAGATCAGTTCCCACTTCAGTCTGTCGTAGAACGAGTCTTCCCCGATGTCTCCTTCGGAGATTACTTTCTCGATGAAGCCGTTCTCATAGGAATCTTCCGCGGTGAGCTTTAAGACTTCGGCTGCCTCGCTCGCTCTCGAAGAATCCTTCCAAAGGATACTTGCGCATCCTTCCGGGGAGATGACCGAGTAGACTGCGTTTTCGAGCATCCAGACGCGGTCAGCCACTGCAAGCGCTAAGGCGCCGCCGCTTCCGCCTTCTCCGACGAAGATCGAGATGACCGGTGTCTTGAGTGTCATCATCTCCATCAGGTTTTCGGCGATGGCCTGGCCCTGTCCGCGCTCTTCTGCTCCGATTCCGCAGAATGCCCCTGAGGTATCGATCAGGCAGATCACCGGGCGTCCGAATTTTTCCGCCTGCTTCATGAGGCGCAGGGCTTTCCGGTAGCCTTCCGGCTGCGGCGCTCCAAAGGATCTTGCGGTACGCTCTTTGACGGAGCGTCCTTTTTCGATCGAGACCACCGTGACCGGCTGATCGTTTAAAAGACCGATGCCGCCGACGATCGCTCCGTCGTCTGCGAATTTACGGTCTCCGTGGAGTTCAAAAAATACATCAAATACTTTATGGATATAGTCCATCGAGGTCGGTCTGGAGTTGGACCTCGCGGTTCTCACTTTCTCATATGCTTCCGTCTTCATGCCTGCTCCCTCCGATCATGGATCTTAAGCAAATGGCGGATGACCGTTCTTTGCTTCTGTCTTGATACGATTGCATCCACGAATCCGTGCTTTAATAAAAACTCGGAAGTCTGAAAGCCCTTCGGGAGAGCTTTTTTCGTCGTCTGCTCGATGACTCTCGCGCCGGCAAAACCGACGGTTGCGGAAGGCTCTGCTAAGATAATGTCGCCTTCCATTGCAAAGCTTGCTGTAACGCCGCCTGTGGTCGGGTCTGTCAGGACCGTCAGGTAGAAAAGACCTGCATCGCTGTGGCGTTTTACGGCGCCTGAGGTCTTTGCCATCTGAAGCAGGGAGAACAGGCCTTCCTGCATGCGGGCTCCGCCGGATACGGTGAAGCCGACAACGCTTAAGCGGTGCTCGGTCGCATATTCAAAAATGCTTGTGATCTTTTCGCCGACTGCAGTTCCCATGCTGCCCATCATGAAGTAAGGCTCCATTGCAAAAATGCAGCACTCTTCTCCGCCAATCTTTGCGGTTCCGCAGACAACGCCCTCTTTTTCTTTGCTGAGGTTTTTCGCCGATTCGATCTTATCGCCGTAACCCGGGAATCCAATTGGATCCTGATAGGTCACTTCGGTAAAGAGCTCGTTAAAGCTGCCTTTATCTACGATCGCGCCGATCCGCTGTCTTGAGTTCATGCGGAAATGATATCCGCAGGTGCAGACATTTAAGTTGCCTGCAAGCTCGCTGATTGGGGTTTCCTTATGGCAGTTCGGACATTTCTTTTCCGGCTCGCTCGCATCGCTCTGGATCGGAGCGGCTGATCTTCCGCCCTTTTCCAGCTCATTTTTCGGCTGAAGCCTGAAATTAAAAAAGGCCATTCCTATCTATCCTCCATAAACGTAAGGTCGTAACTTCCGTCCATAAATTTCTCATCTGAAATGATCTCCAGCTGCTCCTGGATGTTGACATCGACTCCACCGATGACAAGTTCGCAAAGGGCTGCTTTCATCTTTCTGACTGCCTCGTCACGAACGCCTGCATAGACGATCAGTTTTCCGACGAGGGAATCATAGTAAGGCGGCACCTGATCTCCAATAAAGAGATAGGAGTCGAAGCGCACGCACGGGCCTCCCGGTACATGAAGCATCTTGATCGTTCCCGGAGTCAGCGCATTGATGCGGCATTCGATGGCTGCGCCTCTTGTGCGGATGTCGTCCTGCGTGATGTAAAGCTCGACGCCGGCTGCCACACGGATCTGCCATTTAACAAGATCGATCATCGTGAGCATTTCCGTGACGCAGTGTTCCACCTGAAGGCGGACGTTCATCTCCATGAACCAGAAGTTGCCTTCTCTGTCGAAGAGGAACTCCATGGTTCCGACGCCGCAATAGCCGATTTCTTTGACGGCTTCTGCCACGTCTTTCATCAGCTTCGCTCTTGCTTCGCGGCTGACGCCCGGAGACGGGGTCTCTTCTAAGAGTTTCTGGTGGTTTCTCTGGATGGAGCAGTCGCGCTCTCCAAGGCAGACGACATTTCCGAATTCATCTGCTAAGACCTGCACTTCGATGTGGCGTGCAGGATAGACATATTTTTCTAAGTA
>JAZQCK010000007.1:0-14765 GCA_045546255.1 Lachnospiraceae bacterium
AATGAGAACAAAACTTAATCTGATCGAGGGTATTTTCCCTATGCCGGTACTGATGGTTGCAACCTACATGGAACAAAGCTGAAATAACTCGATCTGTGCAGAATCAAAGAAAAAGACAGAAAAGTAGATAATGAGAGGGAAAATATGATCAAAAAAGAAGAACTAAAACTCGTACAGGAATGGGACAAAACCTTTGCAAAAAGTGAGAAAGTGGATCACTCAAAAGTGACCTTTGTCAATCGCTATGGAATTACGCTCGCGGCGGATCTGTATGTCCCGAAGAATGCAGAAGGAGATCTTCCGGCAATTGCAGTAAGCGGACCGTTTGGTGCCGTGAAAGAGCAGTGCTCAGGACTCTATGCGCAGACATTGGCGGAGCGAGGCTTTCTGACGATTGCGTTTGATCCATCCTTTACCGGAGAGAGCGGTGGACAGCCGAGATATATGGCATCTCCGGATATCAATACGGAAGACTTTATGGCAGCAGTGGATTTTCTTTCTCTGCATGAAAAAGTTGATCCGGATCGAATCGGAATCCTTGGAATCTGCGGATGGGGCGGACTTTCCATTAATGCTGCAGCCCTTGATACCAGGATCAAGGCAACGGTTTCCAGTACCATGTACGATATGACAAGAGTCAATGCAAAAGGCTACTTTGACAGTGATGATAATGAAGAAGCGCGGTATAAGATGAGAAGCGCTATGTGCGAACAACGCTTAAAAGATTTAAAGGCAGGCGAGTATCAGAGGGCAGGCGGCGTGGTCGATCCGCTTCCGGAAGATGCCCCGTTCTTTGTGAAGGATTATCATGATTATTATAAAACAGACCGCGGGTACCATGTCCGCTCTTTAAACTCTAATGAGGGATGGAACGTGATCGGATGCGAATCCTTTATGAATCAGCTGATCCTGAAATACAGCAACGAGATCCGCAGTGCAGTCCTTTTGATCCATGGAGAGAAAGCGCACTCCTGTTATTTCTCGAAAGACGCATATGCAGATATGATCAAAGACAGTAAATATGCAGATAATAAAGAGCTGATGATCATTCCGGATGCAGTTCATACGGACCTGTATGATGGCAGTGAAAAGAAAGTAATACCGTTTGATAAGATTGAAAGCTTCTATCGGACATATTTGAAATAAGAAAGGAGATAAGCTATGGGCGTAGAGCAATTTCCACATCTGTTTGAACCAATTAAGATCCGCGGACAGTACTTTAAAAACAGAATGTTCGCAGCACCGCAGGGCTATTACCTGATGCCTTCGGACTCTCATCCGAATGCAGATATGATCGCTTATTGGGAAGCGAAGGCTCGCGGCGGTTTTGCCTCTATCTGTGTGGGAGATGCGGACGTCCATACATCGAGCGGCTCAAAAGGTTCTGATGTTCCGCATATGGATGATCCGAGTTCAAAAAGTTTCCTGGCAGCTTTGGCTGCTGCTTGCGCCCGTCACGGCTGTGTTCCAACGATCGAGCTGAACCATGGAGGTATTTACTCTTACGGAAACTTGGCTGCAGGGAAACCGATATATGGCCCGTCCGCAGGTGTGCGTGAGGTCGGCCGCCGTATGGTCGAGGTTCGGGAAATGCCGGAGGATATGATACTTGAGATCATTGACGCATTCGGAAAAGCCGCTCTTTTTGCAAAGAATCTGGGCTTTGGCATGGTCAATCTCCACGCAGGCCACGGCTGGCTGATCCATCAGTTCTTTTCTGAGAGGCTGAACCAGCGTACGGACAAGTGGGGCGGCTCTTTTGAAAACCGTGCACGTTTTGCGCTCGAGGTGGTCGAAAGCGTTCGTAAGTATGTCGGTCCTGACTTTCCAATCGAGGCGCGCATCAGTGCCGCTGAGCGCGTTCTGGCTCCGGATGGCTCCGATGGCTATGGCATTGAGGAAGGTATCCGATTTGCCAAACTACTTGATGGCCATGTGGATCTGATCCATTGTTCTGCCGGTACCCATGAGGTAACGGACTCCGTTACGATCTCTCACCCGACGATGTTTGCACCGGATCAGCTGAACTCCCCATACGCAGCTGCGATCAAGCCGGAGGTCAAAAGCTTTGTTGCAACTGTCGGCTCGTTCTCTGATCCGCAGAAAATGGAAGACTTCCTCGCAGAAGGAAAGGCAGACGTGATCGAAATGGCACGCCAGTCCTTGGCAGATCCGGATCTTCCGACGAAAGCTCGCACCGGCCGTGCAGATGAAGTCAACCAGTGCATACGCTGCATGCAGTGCTACCGCACAGGGACCCAGCTTGGCCTTCATTATTGCTCTATCAATCCACGTACCAGCCGCGAGCGTACTGTGCTTATGGCACCGGCACCGAAGAAGAAAGAAAAAGTCCTCGTTGCAGGCGGAGGTATTGCCGGCATGGAAGCTGCACTCGTTGCAGCGCAGCGCGGACATGAGGTCATCCTCTGTGAGAAATCCGATAAACTTGGAGGCGTCTTGTTATGTGAAGATAAGGTTCCGTTCAAGAGACATGTGAAAGAATATATCGAGCGTCAGCAGATGCTGCTGAAACGTAATGGCGTTGAAATCCGCATGAACACGGAAGTGACTCCGGAATTTGCAAAGAGTCTTGCACCGGATTGCATCATCGCCGCCTATGGCGCTGTTTCCGTTAAGCCTCCGATCGCAGGCGTTGAGGGCGCTAATGTCGTCAGCTGCGTTAAGGCTTATGAACATCCGGAAAAGCTTGGAGATAAAGTCGCTATCATTGGCGGCGGTATGGCAGGCACCGAGCTTGCTATCTACCTGACAGGGCTTGGAAAGAAAGCAGTCGTCGTGGAGATGCAGGATGATTACACACTGGATAACTGTCTCCAGGGTCGTGCGATCAAGGTCCAGATCAGAACGCTCAATATCGAGACACATTTGAGCACCTCGGTAAGCAAGATCACAGACAAAGGCATTATCGCAAAAACAGGCGATCAGGAATTTGAGATTGAAGCAGATACCGTCGTTTATGCAACCGGCCAGAAACCACTTACGGAAGAGTGCAATAAGCTCGCATACTGTGCAGACGAATTCTTCATCGTTGGCGACAGCCTCAAACCGCATAACATTATGTTTGCTACGCATACAGCATTTGCAGCTGCTTATGATATCGCCACAATTTAATAGGCAATAACCCATCTGCGCTTAATAATCTGAAGGAGCAACACAAAGAAGAATGACAGCAGAAGAATTATGGCAAGAATCCGGTTTAACCGGAAGTTATGAAGCGTGGGCGTTTGGAGATGCTCCTGATAAGCTGGCTGATCTGGTACAGAGGGGGATCAAGACGGCTACGTGCTCCGCTTATGATTTATATGTTAGAGAGAAGGAACCAATTCCGAAGGCCGGTGACTATAGCATAATCCTGGATTCCAACGGAGAAGCGGTATGTATTATCAAAACAACAAAAGTATATGTCACGTCATTTGACCAGGTGACAGCAGAACATGCTTTCAAAGAAGGGGAAGGTGACAGATCCCTGGAATACTGGAGAGAAGTGCATATCGATTTTCTAACGCGTGAATTAGCATCCATTGGGCTGGACTTTCACGACAAAGTAAAAGTTGTCTGTGAAGAGTTTGAATTAGTTCGGCTTTAGCATTCGAAACATCGACTAAGGGACTACGAGAAATGAAAACATTAAAACACTTCATAGCATTGACTTTGATTGGACTTGTTGCAGTATCTGCAGTTACAGGCTGCGGCAGTTTTGAGGAAGGAAGCGTAACCAAAAATGAGGGACTGTATTTTACCGAGCAGGAAGTTCGCGAATCTCCTGAATGGGTGACGAAACTTGATGCTGCACAGGATGCAGACCAACTGATCGTAGTTGCAGGCGTTGATAAAACGACTGCTTATATCACGATGCACGAGAAAGACAAAGAAGGCAAATGGCAGCAGATCATCGCAACCCCCGGTTTCATAGGAACAGATGGTCTGGGAGATGCCAACATTCATGATTGCTATACCCCTGTTGGGACGTTCACGATTGACAAAGCATTTGGCCTGGCAGATAATCCCGGCTGCCAAATGGAGTATACAAAGGTCGATGAAAACTATTATTGGTCTGGAGATGCACGCGAGGGCATGCATTTCAATGAACTTGTGAATATTAAGGATGTGCCGGGGCTTGATACGGAAAACAGTGAGCATATCGCAGATTATGATTACGCCTATCAGTATGTGCTCAATATGGGGTACAACGCCGAGTGCGAGGAAGAAAAGGGATTTGCGTTTTTCCTCCACTGTTTCCGGGTGAACCGCACTTATACAGGCGGATGTGTAGGCGTTCCTGAAAACATCATGAAATTTATCATGCAGCATGTAAAGCCAGGCTGTAAGATCACGATAGATTCCTTGACCAATATGAAAGGCGATCTCGACGCCTAAGGTATAATTGCTATAATGGGAAAGCGACTGCATTTTTATACAGATCTTTCAGGATTTCTAAAAAGATAGACAGGCTTTTCCGGTTGTCGTCTTTGTGGGTGCAAAGAACGCAGGAAAAGCTTTCTTTGCAGTCAAAAGGAATCCAGGCAAACTGACCGCTGTGATCATTTAGGAAACCTGGCGCAAGGCAGATCCCGCGACCTGCGGCAACGTTCGTCAGGGTCGTATCGTGGTCGGCGCTGTTAAAATAGTCGACTTTTCCAGAGGCAATCAAACGATTCTGAACAGACTTCAATGCCGGTGGAGATCCGCCTCCGATCATCAGTGTTCTGCCGTAAAGATCCGATTCTTTGAGCAAGTTCTTTTTCGCAAGCGGATCATCCCGCTGCGCAATCAGATAAATCTTACTTTCAAACAATTCGTGTACCCGGATCCCGGGGATTTGCCGTGTCTGTTCTTTGAGAGCAAAGCAGATATCAAATTCTTTTCTTAGGAAGGATTCGAGTCCGTTTTCGTATTGGAAGATTGGCTCGATCTGCACATCCGGTTCTTTTTCTTCAAATAAACGCATGGCTTCCGGGAGGAAATAGACAGCCTGCCTTACCATTTGCGAAATCGTGATACGGTCCTTATATTTAGCGCTGAAATTCTGACCCTGCTCGATAGCGCGTTTCAGGTCCTCTCTCATGCTCGCGAGAAAATTGACAAACTGCGCGCCGGCAGGCGTCAGGGATGCGCCTTTTCCGCTGCGTTCAAAAATCTCAAATCCAATCTCTTCCTCCAGAAGCCGGATCTGGTAAGAAAATGTCGGCTGGCTGACAAACATATTCTCGGCTCCACGGCTGAAGTTCAGCGTATGTGCCAGTTCAATACAATAATCGATCTGTTTTGTTGTCATAAAAGATCCCCTCGAAGTGCTATTTAAAATTTAAATCGATTATAAAACAATCCGATTGGACTTTGCAATGGGAGAGTGGGAAAATACAGACAGAAAAACAAAAGAAATATATGCAGAGAATTGGAGGACATACAAATGGCAAAAACTTTAATCGCATTTTTTTCAAGAGCAGATGAAAACTATTTTGGCGGAGCAATGAGATATGTAAAAGTTGGGAACACGGAGATTGTTGTTGGGCATATGAAAGAGATCATTGATGCCGATACTTTTAAGATCGAAATGAAAGATCCGTATTCACCGGTTTATATGACCTGCATTGACGAGGCAAAGAAAGATTTAAGGGATAATGCAAGACCGGAGCTGGTAAACTACCTGGACAGTATCGATGAATATGACACCGTAGTTCTGGCTTATCCAAACTACTGGGGAACTTTCCCGATGGCAGTTGCAACCTTCCTGGAAAGATATGATTTCTCAGGAAAAACAATCCTTCCTCTTTGCACAAACGAAGGCAGCGGAATGGGAAGCAGTGAAAGAGACATCAAAAAATACACATCCGGCGCAGAGGTGAAAAGAGGTCTTTCGATTACCGGAAGCAATGCAGAAAACTCCAAAGGCGCTGTTCAGAAATGGTTTGCAGCAAACGGTTTAGCGTAAGGTACAAAAACTATGAGTGAAGAAGAACTGATCCGGGAACTCTATAACAAATACTGGGATTATATGATCAGCAAAGATGCAGAAGGTCTGCGAAGCATCATGGCGGAAGATTATTATCTGCTTCATATGACTGGCGTCAGGCAATCGAGAGAGGAATTCATCAAAGGATTATCCGCAGGGACATTTAATTATTATTCTGCGGATCATGACAGTATTGAAGTGGAAGTAAACGGGGACAACGCAAAAATGACAGGAAGAAGCCGTGTGTTGGCAGCTGTTTATGGCGGCGGAAAACACAGATGGCGCTTGCAGGGAGATTTCACTCTCAGAAAAGAAAACGGAGAATGGATGCTGACCAGTAGTGAGGCATCAACATACTAAGAAAGGACAAACTATGCAGGTAAAGAAATTCTTTCCGGAAATTCAAGGAAACTTTGGCTTTGGATGTATGAGGCTGCCGATGAAAAACGGCGCAGTTGATTACGATGAGTTCAGCCGTATGGCAGACGCGTTCATAGAGACGGGTTTCAATTATTTTGATACAGCACACGGATATCTTGGCGGCCAGTCTGAGACAGCTATTCGTGATTGTGTTTCAAAACGTTATGACCGCAGTCAGTTTCTGCTGACAAATAAACTGACAGATCCGTATTTTAAAAAGCAGGAAGATATCCGTCCGTTCTTTGAAAAACAGCTTGCATGGTGCGGCGTGGACTATTTTGACTTCTATCTGATGCATGCACAGGATCGGAACAATTATCAGAAATTTCAGAAATGCAAGGCATATGAAACCGCATATCAATTCAAAGAAGAGGGGCTGATCCGTCATTTCGGCATTTCGTTCCATGATAAAGCAGAGGTACTGGATATGATCTTAACGGAGCATCCGGAGATTGAAATCGTCCAGATCCAGTTCAACTATGTGGACTATGAAGATGCCTCGGTAGAAAGCCGAAAAGTTTATGAGGTCTGCGAAAAGCATAATAAGCCTGTCATTGTTATGGAACCTGTCAAGGGAGGAAGTCTTGTCAATCTGCCGGAAGATGCAGATAAGATCCTGAGAGATTTAAACGGCGGAAGCAATGCCAGCTATGCGATCCGTTTTGCTGCAAGCTTTCCAAACATGGCGATGGTTCTTTCCGGCATGAGTGATATGGCGCAAATGCAGGATAATCTCAGTGCCATGAAGGACTTCAAAGCGCTTGACGAAAGGGAAATGGATGCAGTGCACAGGGTCTGTGATATTTTCAAGAGCCTCAATCTGATCCCTTGCACATCCTGCAGATATTGTGTCGAGGAAAATGAATGTCCGAAGGGGATCCGCATTCCGGATATGTTTTCTTCCCTGAACATGCATGAGGCATTTCATAACTGGAATACAGAATATTATTACAGTAATGTCATTACCGGAGATGGACATGGAAAAGCGTCAGACTGTATTAAATGCGGAAAGTGCGAGAAGGTCTGCCCACAGCATCTTCCGATTCGTGAACTCCTGAAAGATGTGGCAAAAACATTTGAGTGATAAGAAGGTGGCGAAGATGAAAAAAGATGTGATGCTGGTAACCGGCGCAGGGCAGATCGGAATGGCGATCGCACGAAGAGTCGGATTTGGAAAAAAGATTGTCCTGGGAGATAAAAACTTTAAGAATGCAGAAACAATAGCAAAGATCATGAATGATGCAGGATATGATGTGGAACCGTTTGAGATGGACCTGTCATCGAGAGAATCCATTTTGTCTATCATTGCGAAGGCGCAGGAATATGGGGGAATCAAATATCTTGTAAACGCGGCAGGTGTATCCCCATCACAGGCTCCAATCGAAGCAATCTTAAAAGTGGACCTTTACGGAACAGCGGTTTTACTGGAAGAGGTCGGAAAGGTGATCGTGGAAGGCGGGGCAGGAGTTACGATCTCCAGCCAGTCCGGATGGCGCATGCCGCAGCTTACGGCAGAGCAGGACAGACAGCTTGCAACGACACCGACCGAAGAACTTTTATCACTTGAAATCCTGCAGCCGGAAAACATCAAAGACACACTGCATGCCTATCAGATGGCAAAGCGCTGTAATGAAAAGCGTGTGATGTATGAGTGTGTAAAATGGGGCGAGCGTGGTGCAAGGCTCAATGACATTGCACCGGGCATTATTGTAACGCCGCTGGCTATTGACGAGTTTAACGGACCACGGGGAGACTTTTATAAGAACATGTTTGCAAAGTGTCCGGCAGGAAGACCGGGAACGGCAGATGAGATGGCGAATATCGCAGAACTTTTGATGAGCGATGCAGGCGCGTTTATCACCGGCTCGACCTTCCTTGCAGATGGCGGAGCAACTGCATCCTACTATTATGGACCGCTGCAGCCGGAAGTGCGGGAATAATAAAAAGCTCTCGGAAGAAATCCGAGAGCTTACTTTATGCAGCAATTTTAGTCTCCTCTTCATCTATTTTCCAATCATCTGCATTATATTGCTCGGCGGATGGCATAATGCCGTCCGGGTAGATTTGTTTGAAATCGTTTTTCATAGAAACCGGAACGTATCCCATTTCGATATATTCTGCAGATTTTTCTTCCCAGTTCTGAGGACCCCATTCTCTTTCTGTATCATCGGCAACGATCATATATGCCTGTGCGGGATATGGATTTCTGCTGTCGATCGTGTAATTCATCATACTGGAATCACTTCCGGAATTTCCGAAGGCAAGGATTGGACGCTGCCCGATCTCCCGTTCAATGTAGATGGACTTATTTGCATTGAGGTCTTTTTGGATAAAGCCACCGGTGAAAACCAGCTCATCGCCATTTTCATATTTGAAATCCATATTGGAACTAACATCTTCATAGCCCTTTTGCTTGACTTCGAAATCTGTGCCAATCACTCGGAAGATAGCAGTTATCGCTGTAACGCATATTGGTGAAGCTGGAGGTAAATTTCTGGCCAAACTCTACTGCATAGTCTGATAATTCCTGAACAGTCATTCCGGCATATGCTTTGGCAAAGTTTCTTGCCAGAGCTTCATCTGCTTTGTAGCCCGGCTCGATCGACATTGCAACCTGCTTTAATTCGTCTGAGACTCTTTCCGGGTGATCATGCAGGCAGAATTCAATAAACATCATGGTATCGAAATAGGTGTAATAGGTCTCGCAGGTAAGGGTTCCGTCCATATCAAAGACGGCGATCCGATCTTTTACCGGAACAAAATGATCTGCGTCTTTCGGATTGGTAACTTTGCTCACGTATTCTCTGAGCTGCTCAGAAACGTTTGAATCCGCGGACCAGTAAGTAGTAAGAGGCACTTCTTTTTGAGTTTGCTGCGCAAAGTGTAAGATTACCACAGCGGCAATGATCAGAAGTAAAACGATGATTGTTGTAATGACGCCCGTTCTTTTTTGTTCTTTACTCTCTTTGAAACCTCCGGATTATTGAATTCACCAGTTACTAAATATATCACATCTCATCGAAGAGTGCTAAAATAAGAAAAAAAGAAAGGAGCCTGAAAAATGCTGAAGTATCCTCATCTGTTTTCCCCGATCAAAGTCGGGAATGTTGTATTCCGTAACCGAATTTTTGCGTCTCCAACGGGCTGGGTCGATATCAAAAATGACTGCACCTTAGGAGACAATGCCATTGATTATTATGCGGAGAAGGCCAAAGGCGGGGCGGCGACAGTTGTCGTTGGCGAGTGCCAGGTGGACTTTCCAAGGAGTTCCCGCGGTGACAGATGCATCGATATGTTAAATCCCCGCAATCTGTTCTATCTGGGCAGGATCGCAGATCGCATCAAGCGATATGGAGGCGTGGCCTCTGCGGAACTTTCCCACTGCGGACGTTATGGCGGAAAGGCAATAGGACCTTCGGAAGGCATGGTCGATGGACATCCTGTAACCGCCTATACCGGTGAAGAAATTGAAGAGATTATTGCGAATTATGTGAAGTCTGCAGTCAATGCCAAGGAGAAAGGATTTAACATGGTTACTATCCATGGAGGACATGGATGGCTTCCAGAGCAGTTTTTCAGTGAATATACGAATCAGAGAACGGATCAGTGGGGCGGAAGCCGCGAAAACCGTTCCCGCTTTGCCATTACCATTTGTGACAAGATCCACGAAGCCTGCGGAAAGGATTTTCCGATTGAATTTCGCATCAGTGCGTCGGAACTGTCCCAGGGGTATGGCGTGGAAGAAGGCATTGAATATGCGAAAGCGCTTGATGGGCATGCGGATATTATCCATGTTTCCCTAGGTGTTCATGGAACTCTTTCCAATGATGAATGGCAGGCTTGCGCACCGACGATGTTCGAGAAGGAAGGTGCCCTGCTTGAGTATGCCGCCGCGATCAAGAAAGAAATGAAGCACTCCCTGGTGGGAACTGTTGGTTCCATTTCCACTCCGGAGTTTATGGAAGAGGTGATCGCGTCCGGAAAAGCAGACTTTGTAAACTGTGCCCGCGCACTGCTGTGCGATCCGTATCTGCCAAACAAAGCAAGAGCAGGAAAGGATGAGGATATCACCCCATGTATCAAATGCATGAGCTGCTGGTCCAATATTATGACTGGAGTTCTGGTCTGTGCACTCAATCCGAGGACTTCGCATGAAGCGGAGTTTCCGGAGCATATGGAGGCAGAGACCAAGAAAAACGTAGTCGTGATCGGCGGAGGTATCGCTGGTATGGAAGCTGCCGTCACGGCAGCGCAGTGCGGACATAAGGTTGCGCTTCTTGAAAAGAATGCTTATCTTGGCGGCGGAATGCACTGCGAAGAGAAAGTGCCGTTTAAAAAATACTTCCGGAAGTATCTGGAATTTCAGACAAAGAAGCTGAAGGAAGCTGGCGTTGATGTCCGCCTAAATACAGAAGCAACTCCGGAAATGCTGGAAGAGATGAAGCCAGACGTTATCTTAGCCTGCGTTGGCTCGAAGCCGGCTTTGCCAAAGATTTCAGGCATCGATGGAGGAAATGTAGTCACTGCACAATATGCGTTTGAAAACCCGGATAAACTGGGCAAAAAGGTGGCCATCATAGGAGGCGGCCTGGTAGGCTGTGAGCTTGCGATCTTCCTGAATATGGAAGGCATCGAAACAGCGATCGTAGAAATGGGTACAGCGATCCATGCTCCAGGTTTGAGTGCCCAGGCAACGGCCGTTAAAAGAGAAATGCGCAGACGGAATATGGATGTGATCTTTAAAGCAACGGCGGAAAGAATCACGGAAGAAGGTTTGTATTATTCCTCCGATGGAGAAGAAAATTTCATCAAAGCAGATACCGTCATTGTGGCAGCTGGACAGAAGGCTCTTTCTGAGGAGGCGTTTGCCTTTGCTCCTTATGCACCGGAGTATCAGATGATCGGCGACTGCAGCAGCGTTGCGAATATCCTGAATGCAGTTAAGACCGCCTATACGATTGCAAGAAATCTGTAGATTTAAATGAAGAGAGCGGCAGGCTGTTTTATAAAGCCGTGCCGCTCTTTTTTATTTCTTCCAGAATACTCCGTGTTCCTTGAACATTTTCATCATTTCATTGGTCAGGCTGTAGGAGTCGGGCTGCAGTTCAATTTCAGAGGGGAGCTTCCACTCAGCAAGCCGGAGCTCTTCTTCATCCATGATGATCTCATTGCTGCCATCGGTTTCGCAGTAATAGCCGCTCAGCATATCGTTTGCGATCCCCCAGGGCTGTGACTTGTAGTAGGTCACGTTTTTGACGTTCAAACCCGTCTCTTCCTTGACTTCTCTTACGACGGTCTCTTCCAGGCTTTCTCCGATTTCTGCAAATCCTGCCACAAGCGCGTAGTGGCCGTAACCTTCCCTGTATTTGGTGAGGAGAAGCCGCTCTCCGTCGGTCACGCCGACAATGACAGCCGGCATGATACGCGGATAAATATTGCGATTGCAATGCGAACAATGCATGGCCCGTTCGTAGTCACTGTGGATATTTCTGCCTCCGCATCTTCCGCAAAAGACGCTGTCTTTGTACCAGGAGGCAAGATGATACGCGGTAAACATGATCATTCCAATCACGTTTTCGGCAGCTCGTCTAAGCGCGAAAAGATCCTGGTATTCAAATCCGTTCAGATGGTGGATTCTTTCTCTGGTCTCTAAAAAGTATTCCGTTTCATCCACCGCAAACGCATAGAGGAGTCCTTCCGGTTCCCTAAGCTGTTCGTAAGTCGGAAAGATTATGCGGTCGTTTGCGATACTTACGAGAATTTTTCGCTCATCAAAACAAAGGACCGGTGTTTCATTTACCGGAGCCGCATCTGTTCTGTATTCGTTATGAAATTTGTGTGGTGCAATATCCTGAATCATTTTTTCTATGCAAAGAATACATTTTTTATTGGCATAAGGCAAGAACGAATTAAAGGTGCTATAATGAGTTCGAAATGCGAAAGGCTTAGTGGGGGTAGGAGCTGATCACATTAACTTGATAAGGAGGAGGATAATATGTACGGAGCAGCAACAAAAGAAAATGCAAAGTGGAGTTTTCAGGTGCCGCCGGAAGCGCCAGCGGAAAAAGACATTGCAGAAACCATCGACTGTGACGCAGTCGTTGTAGGCGGCGGAATCGGCGGGTTCAGCGCAGCGTGCAGGCTGAAAGAACTGGGGGCAGATGTCCTCTTGATCGAAAAAAGCAAAAGCTATTCCGGCCGCGGAGGCCATTTCGGAGTAGCTGCCTCTTCGTTTATGGAAGAGAAGGGCGTTCGCAATGATCTGAAAGAGGTCGCGCGTCAGTGGATCCTGATGAGCGGAAACAATGTCGATGAGGAGCTGATCTGGCTGTTTTTAAATCGCGGCAAAGAGGCCATGGACTGGCTGGTTCCCAAAACGATCGAGGCGGGACTTCGCCCAAAACTCATAGACTGTACCTACAAGAGCGCTCCGTACAAAGAGTTTTACGGCTCTCATGCATTTATGCCCGAGAATGCGCTTCGCGGAAATCATGTGACTAGATCTCTTTACGAAGACTCTATCCGGAAGGGCGTTCAAGTGCGTTTTAATACAGCGGGTGAGCTGCTGATCCAGGATGAGAGCGGAAAAGTCACCGGTCTCTATGCAAAAGGAGAAGAAGGCTATCTCCGTATCAACGCAAGAAAGGGCGTTGTGCTTGCAACCGGCGATATCGGCGGAGATCCTGAGATGTGCCGGGCCTATGCTCCGGATGCACTTCGTACATTGGCAAGCCAGTATGTGCCGGCCGGGTGCAATACCGGTGATGGGCACAAGATGGGGCTTTGGGCAGGAGGCGTCATGGCAGAAGAGGTCTTCCCACTGATGATGCATCCACAGCACTATGCATGGCAGAACCTCTTTTTCCTCTTTGTCAATAAAGATGGTAAGCGCTTTATGAATGAAGATAGCTACGTACAAGGCCGTGCGACCAGCTTTATGCGCCAGCCGGATGGCATCATCTACAGCATCCTGCCGGGCGATTATATGAAACAGGTCGAAGACAGCATGCAGTACGGTGGAGGTCTTTTCTGGGGCATTCCGAGACATGAGTATGGAATTGATATTGATGTTGAGGAAGGCTGCCAGCACTTTGTAAAGCTTGCGCTGGAAAATGGCAACGCATGGCAGGCGGACACCATCGAAGAACTTGCAGATATGATCGATGTGGATAAAGCAGAGTTTCTCAAAACCTTTGCAGAGTACAACGGATACTGTCATGAAAAAGAGGATAAGCAGTTTGGAAAACGTCCGGAACTTCTTTATCCGATGGACAAAGGTCCTTATATCGCGCTTCGCATCGGAACGGTTCTCTTAGAGGTTGTGGGTGGTCTTAAGATCAACACGAAAATGCAGGTGCTTAAAAAAGACCGAAAGCCGATCGAAGGCCTCTATGCTATCGGCGATACGACTGGCGGTGTTTATGGACATGAGTATGTCACAACCATTCTCGGCAACAGCCACGGTCGTGCACTGACCTGGGGCTACATTGCTGCAGAAACAATCATGAGCTGACACTTTTTGTGGGGCCCCGGAGCCCTTCCGGGGCCTTTTCATAATAAATTCCCAAAATCGATAATATTAAATAGAAAAAACTTGGCGCATGTGCTATAATACCCGCGCGTTATTATTGGATTGCATTACTGAATCCATTTGACACACAATAATAATAGGGGGGAAAGACTCCATGAATTTACTACTGCAGTTTTTGTTGGGCTTATTGCCAATCATCTGGCTGATTATTGCACTTACGGCAATTAAGCTGCCTGGATATATTGCTTGTTCTACCTCGATTCTTTTTGCAGCAGGAGTTGCAATTTTCTATAAGGCAATGCCGGTAGTCGATACGGCAACAGCCGCGCTGGACGGCGTGCTTAATGCGCTGTGGCCGATTCTTCTCGTTATTATCGCGGCATTATTCGTATATAATTTATCCCTTAAGACCGGCGGAATGGATACCATCAAGAAGATGCTTTCCGGTGTATCGGAAGATAAGAGAATCCTGGCACTGATCATTGGATTCGGATTTGGTTTCTTTATGGAAGGTATGGCTGGATTTGGTACAGCTGTTGCTATCCCGGCTGGAATATTAGTTGCCATGGGCTTTGATGCCATTCCGACTGTTTTGGGTCTTCTCATTGTAAATGCTGCACCGACTGCGTTTGGCAGTGTCGGTGTTCCTACCGTAACGCTGGCCAGCGTTACCGGTCTTTCAGAACTCGGATTATCGTCCAATACGATCATCATCGAAGCGCTTCTTATGTTCATTTCACCGTTTATTATGGTGTGTGTGATTGGTAAAGGTATTAAGGCATTGAAAGGAATCTGGCACATCGTGCTCATTTCCTCTCTGGCAATGCTGATCCCGGAATT
>JAZQCK010000008.1:0-7520 GCA_045546255.1 Lachnospiraceae bacterium
TCCACTTCGAAATCCAGGATGCCGTCCAGCATTTCCTGACGGTACTGTTCCAGCTCCTTTGGCCCTCCGATAAACAGTTTGCTGATCATTGGCTCTGCAAGCGGTTCATCAACGACCATTGTCATGGATACTTCTTTCTGCGTTGTATCCCAGTCGTCACAGGGATAGATGTTCCCATTGGATTCCAGCGCGGAAAGAGCCAGATGGTATGCTTCCGGGAGGCTTTTGGCCTCAACAAGATATTCTTTTACTGCGTTCATTTTGTATTCCTCCGGCAATTCACTTGAATCGTTTGTATCGTCTCTTATGCTATCACGGGAGAGGCTTTCGTTTCTATAATAATTAAATTATTAACGATTTCGGTGATCGAAATATTCTACCAAACGGTCGCCTTCATAGCGGCAGGTGATCTCGATATCCATATCCCCTTCCAGCATCGGCTCCAGGAAAAAATGATCCCCTTCCCAAAGGTTTAAAGAAAGAACTTCTTCCTTCGGAATCCACTTGAGCGTACCTTCATTGCAGGCGCTGATCTCACCTTCCCATTCCGTTCCGGAGAAAAGATACATATCTTCATCCGGAAGTTCATTCGAAAGAAAGTGGACAACTCCCCTTGCCTGATACTTCGTAAGAGTCAATCCGGTTTCTTCTTTCACTTCCCGTAAAAGACAGTCAATACTGTTTTCTCCCGGCTCAAATTTACCGCCGATCCCGACCCACTTGCCTTCGCAGGGGTCATGCTCCTTTTTATTGCGGAACAGCATAAGAAAGCAGCCGTCTTTTTCAAGATAGCACAATGTAGTGTCTAGTTTTTTTGCCATTGTCTGTCCTTGATGATTATTTTAAAAGCGCTTCCACTCCGGCTTTGTCCATAAAACCGACACCCTGATTTACAGCTTTTCCGTCTTTGAAAACGATCATGGTCGGAATGCTGACGATACCAAACTGCTGAGCAAGTTCCGGCTCTTCATCTACGTTCACTTTGCCGACTTTGATCACGCCTTCCTGTTCCTCCGCAACCTGAGCAACGATCGGTCCTAACATCTGGCATGGACCACACCAGACTGCCCAAAAGTCCAAGAGGACCGGCTTGTCGGATTTTAAAACTTCTTCGTCAAAATTTGCTTTGGTAATTACTACTTCTGCCATTGCAACAAATCTCCTTATTACTTGTTATATTTCACCTTGCGGCAACTTGATTATTATACCACAAGTTTTTTATTTCTCTTATTTAGAAAGTTCAACCTTCATTGCGGAAAAGATCATGCTGACATACTCATCTGCCAGATATCCGCGAAGTTCCGCCTCATCATCCGGCTGATAGGTGTCGGCCGGGCGAATGTCATATCTTGCAGTGAGGGAAATCGCACTGTCCGGGACCGGGCCGAAATCAAAGTTTCCTTGTGCTGCCCAGCTGCTGAACTCTAACGATCCGGTGTTGCTTCCATAGGTTACAGATTCGCTGCTGATCGCTTTTGCCAAAGCCTCGCTGTTATAGGTGTCAGTCCAGATATCAAGCTGCCATCCGCCATCCGGGTAGTTAATGCGATAGCCGCTCCGATCGCCCATTTCTGTGACTTCCATCCCTTCTATCTGCGGGATTTCAAGTGTCAAAACAGCCCCGTCCTCTTCATCTGTCACCGAGTAGGTTTGAGTCGCAACTGACGGCGTGCCTCCTGCCGGCTCCGGAGTATCGCCACCGCCACCAGCCGGTTCCGGTGTATTTCCTCCGCCGCCTCCGCAAGCTGCAAGACAGAGTGCTAAAAGCAGCGCGCTGATTGTTAAAGCTGTCCCTTTTGCAAATACTTTCACTGTTCTTACCTCCTTTAGCTTAATCTTTTTTCTTCAGTCTTCCGAACAGGCCTCGTTTAACCTTGCCTTCTTCAATATCATTTGCTGTATCAATGCCCTCCTGGAGCTTTTCTATGATGCCTTCCTTGCCTTCACCTTTTACCACAGCCTTTAACACCTCGCTTGCTGTCTGCATAGCATTGGTCTGCTGCATCTCCATGCGGCGAACAGCGCCTTCCATCTGATGGGTATTATATCCGCCGATGATATTCACAAGTTGCTGATGGAAGCCGGTGACTTCGTTTTCTTTCGTATTTCCCGGGAACTTGATCGTAATATCCATATGCTCACGGAAATAAGGGATGTAAATCTCCCAGCCTGTGATCTTGCCGTCAGAATCCTTCTGTTCCTTAAGCGTGATCATGTCAGCATACTGCTGTTTGGAAAGGGCCGGCATCCTTGTTGTATTTCCCTGGTTCAAACTCCATTCCAGGTTTTTGTCATACGGACGAACCATGGACATGTAATAGATCGCATGATTCGGATATCTTTCCGTCTCCGGTGTATAAAGAGCGAACTCGCCGGTCTCCATGCTGTAATAAAATACATAATTCTTGGAGAGAGAATGGCGGACCACCTTATCCCAGTTTACGCTTTGGAAGCGTGCCTCATCCATTGCAACCTGATCCATGATTTCCTTGGCTTTCACCTTATCCACTTTATCGATCCTGATAAACGGGTGCGTAAGATGTTTGCAGTCCGTGCAAATGTAGTCGCCGCCGGACATCTTGGATCTGTGCATCATTCCAACTTCTTTGCCACAAAAAACGCAGGCTTCTTTACTAAACAGTCCCATGGTTTCATCCTCCTTTTCTTTTATTTTTAACTTCTTTTTATTTAGAGCCTAACTGGTCTTTCACTTCTTTGAGGCTCAGATTCTGCTCTTTGGCGATTCTTGCCAGATCGTCATATTCGTATTTATACCTTTCGGTCCCATACCCGCTGACCAGTTTTCTTCTGACCTTTCCATATGGCGTTTCGATTTCTTCAATCGTACGGTCTAGAACATAACGGTTCATCCGGTTTTCCCGGATTCCGATCGTCGTCGTGTAACGGAATAAAAGGGATGCGATTTTCTCTTTCTCCGAGGTTTTACACATCACATGGATCAGCGTACCCGGACGGTTCTTTTTCATGCCGATCGGGATCGTATAAACATCCAAAGCTCCGCCTTCAAACAGGCGTTCCATTGCAAATCCGATTTCTTCCGCTGTCATGTCATCCACATTGCAGGCAAGTTCTACGATTTCATCCATCTCCTGCTCACTCTCGCCTAACATCGCACGAATACAGTTAGCAGCAGGAAAATCTTTCTTTCCCATGCCATAACCGATCTTTTCGATCTTCATGGCCGGCATCTGATCATAGCGGCTTACAAAATATTTTAACAACGCAGCTCCCGTCGGGGTGCAAAGTTCTCCTTCAATGGATCCCGCAAGAACCGGAACATCGTTCAGGATATAGGCTGTCGCCGGTGCCGGCACAGGAAGAATCCCATGTGCACATTTGACCTGCCCGTATCCGACATGAACAGGAGAAGCGATGACTACGTCCGGATTAATCTCGTTCATCAGAAGGCAGACAGCCGTAATATCTGCAACCGCATCCATGGTTCCAACTTCATGAAAATGGATTTCGGTGACCGGAACGCCATGCGCGTGGGACTCGGCCTCTGCGATCAATCCATAGACCGCCATGACATCCTCCTTCACCTTTTCCGGAAGATTTAGATGGTCTTTCACGATATGTTCGATATCATGCATCCCGCTGTGGTGGTGATGATCGTGCCCATGATGGTGCTCATGTGTATGCTCTCCATCATGGTGATGGTCATGCTCATGATGGTGATGTTCGTGTGTATGCTCATGTTCGTGATGATGATCATGTTCATGGTGGTGATGCTCATGACTGTGCACATCATGGCTTTCTTCTTCCTCGCCATGAACCAGCACTTTAAAATGCGTTCCTTGAATGCCGCATTTTTCTGCGGTTTCTTTTTCCACTTTTACGCCCGGAATTCCAAGCGCATTCATTTTATCGATGAAGCTGTCCGGATCCGGGACCAGCTCCAGGAGCGCTGCTGTCAGCATATCGCCGGCAGCTCCCATCTGACAGTCCAGATATAAGGTTTTCATAAGATGATCCTTTCTAATAAACGAATTGTCCGGGCTTTGAACCCCTGTCCTGCTTGTGCATGCTCAGCAGTCCGGGCTTTGAACCCTTACACCATGTGGTTGATCAGCCCGGCGAGATAACCTGCGCCAAATCCATTATCGATATTAACGACCGAGACTCCACTTGCACAGGAGTTCAGCATTGACAAAAGCGCCGACAGACCGCCGAACGAGGCGCCATATCCGACGCTCGTCGGGACTGCGATCACTGGGCAATCCACGAGGCCGCCTAAAACGCTTGCCAATGCACCTTCCATGCCTGCGATCGCTACGACAACGCTCGCGCTCATCAAATCTTCTAAATGCGAAAGCGTCCTATGAAGCCCTGCAACGCCTACATCATAAAGTCTGACAACTTCGTTCCCGAGTACTTCCGCCGTGATTGCAGCTTCTTCCGCTACAGGAACATCACTAGTGCCGCCGGTCGCGATCACGATCTTTCCGATTCCATCCGGCTTTGGAAATTCCCCGATCACAGCGCAGCGTCCATCTTCAAAAAAGCGAAGCGGATGAATCCGATTGATCTCGTCTGCCGCCTCTTTGCTGATGCGCGTGATCAGAATGGTGTTCTGCCCGTTTTCCTTCATAGAGGAAATAATGCCGAGCATCTGCTCAACCGTTTTCCCTGCACCATAAATCACTTCCGCTACTCCCTGACGGATCTTACGATGGGTATCAACCTTCGCATATCCCAGATCGTCGAATGGTTTTTTCTTAAGTTCTAAGAGAGCGTCTTCGACCGACACATCTCCGTTTTTGACACCTTCTAAAAGATGTCTGATTTCAGTGTTCATATTCTTTTCCTGTTTTCTTATATTACCTTTCTTCTCAATAAGGCGTTCACTGATATAACAGAATCAGGAAATCTCTGCCTTGCTCAGATTTAAGCAATCTCCAGCACTTTATAGTCCTGATCTTCCACTGCTTTTTTCAGTGCAGCATCATCCACCTCAGCATTGAGTTTCAAAACAGCCGTTCCTGCCTCATGGCTTACAACTGCCTCATCCACCTGTTCAAATGCTTCGAGAACCTTCTTCACTCTCGCTTCGCAGTGTCCGCACATCATGCCTTCAATCTTTATTGTTTTTTCCATGTCAGTACCTCTTTCTATATTATAACTTTTTTCTGTATGATTATCATTCATTGTCTTAGATTCCGTAAGCAGCGTCTTGCCTTCAGGTATTTCTAGTGAATTCCGTTTTCTCTTATCATGAGAAGGATCATGAACTTTCATCAAGTTCAGCCTCAACGCATTCATGACAACGCAGAAACTCGAAAGACTCATCGCAGCCGCTCCGAGCATCGGATTCATCGTAATGCCCAGACCGACATAAACGCCTGCTGCCGCCGGAATCAAAAGAACATTGTAGATCAGTGCCCAGAACAAATTCTCCACGATATTCCGGTAAGTCCTCCGGCTAAGACGCACAGCCGCTGCAACATCCATCAATGAGCTTTTCATCAGAACGATATCCGCTGCATCGATGGCGACATCAGAGCCTGCTCCGATCGCAATTCCGATATCAGCTCTTGTCAGCGCCGGAGCATCATTAATGCCGTCACCAACCATGGCGACTTTTCCGAATCCCTGAAGCTTTCGGATCACTGCTTCTTTCCCGTCAGGTTTCACGCCTGCGATCGTCTCATTGACACCCGCAGCCCTGCCGATTGCATTCGCGGTCCGCTCATTATCCCCTGTAAGCATTACAACATGGATACCCTGTTTTTGCAATTGCTTAATCGCTTCTTTGCTATCGACCTTCATCGTGTCTGCAACCGCGATCAGTCCCAGAAGTTTTTCATTTCGAGCAAAGTATAGAGGAGTCTTTCCTTCTTCAGAAAGATTGAGAGCGGTTTTGTGAATTGCGGCAGGAATTGCTGCTTTTGTCTGAATGAAACTTTCATTGCCTCCACTGATTACCGCTCCATCTAAAATAGCTTTCAAGCCATTCCCCGGAAGTGCCTCAAAATCACTGACGTCTTCCGCCGACACGCCTCTTTCCTCTGCATACATCAGTATCGCTTTTGCCAGCGGATGTTCACTCTTTTGCTCCAGTGCCAAAGCCAGTTTCAGAAGTTCTTCTTCACTGGCACCTTCTGCCAGAACAATGTCCGTCACCTTGGGTTCTCCCGTTGTGATCGTTCCGGTTTTATCAAGTGCTACGATCTGGACATTTCCTGCTTCCTGCATGGCTTCTGCATTCTTAAACAGGATTCCGTTTTTAGCCCCCATGCCGTTTCCGACCATGATGGCGACCGGAGTCGCAAGGCCCAATGCACAAGGACAGCTTACGACCAGCACACAGATGCCTCTTGCGAGGGAATAGCCGACTGTTCTTCCAATGATCAGCCAGACAATAATCGTCACCACTGCGACCCCTATAACTGCCGGAACGAAAACAGAAGAAATCTTATCTGCCAGTTTTGCGACCGGCGCTTTCGTTGCTGCTGCATCGCTGACCATCTGGATGATCTGGGAAAGCGTTGTATCTTCTCCGACTCTGGTTGCTTCGCATTTTAAAAATCCTGATTGGTTAAGGGTTGCGGAAGAGACTTCGTCGCCTTCTGCTTTATCGACCGGAATACTCTCGCCTGTCAGAGCTGCCTCGTTGACGGCACTGCTCCCTTCCACGACAATTCCGTCGACCGGGATATTCTCACCAGGACGGACAACAAAAATATCTCCTTTATTAATATCATCAATCGAAATGCTTACTTCTTCTCCATTACGGATCACGTTTGCTGTTTTAGGAGCCAGTTTCATTAAACTTTTCAGTGCATTGGTCGTTTTTCCTTTTGAATATGCCTCCAGCATCTTGCCAACCGTGATCAATGTCAGGATCATTGCTGCGGATTCGAAATAGAACTCGTGCATATAACTGTGTACGAGCGCCGCATCTCCTGTCATCTGCGCTTTTGTCATCGCAAAGAGCATCACCGTTGAATAGCCGAATGCCGCAGAAGATCCCAGCGCGATCAGCGTATCCATATTCGGAGCTCCATGGAAGAGGCTCTTATATCCACTTACAAAGAATCTCTGATTGATCACCATGATGATGGCAGAAAGCAGGAGCTGTAAGAGGCCTAATGCCATATGATTCTCTGCAAAGAACTCCGGCACCGGCCAGCCAAACATCATATGCCCCATCGAGAAGTACATTAAAATCACAAGGAAGATGACTGATACGATCAGCCGTTTCCTTAATTTCGGTGTTTCATGATCCTTCAGTGCTTCTTCCTGTTGGGCCAGCTTTGCAAGCATACTGCCTTTTTTCTCCTCTGCTCCGCCCTGAAGCGATGCCCCGTATCCTGCATCGGTCACCGCCTTAATAATATCTGCTGCGGATGCCGAACCGGTCACGCCCATGGAGTTTGTAAGAAGGCTGACGCTGCAGCTTTCCACTCCCGGCACCTTCGATACCGCCTTTTCTACTCTTGCCTGGCATGCCGCACAAGTCATGCCCGTTACCATGTATTGTTCCATTGTTCGTTATC
>JAZQCK010000009.1:0-2656 GCA_045546255.1 Lachnospiraceae bacterium
GATGTGATCATCACTTCTGCTTATTATGATGATGGAGAGGGCTTCATCAGCTCCAACGAAGGCCAGGAACTTTACGGCTTCTTTGACGGAGAACAGTATGACTCTGAAGAAGTGGAAGTCATTGCATGGACCGACTTCAATAATGACTGGGACGCCTTAGACGACATGGAAGATTATGAGTGGCATCACTAATATTTTAGCATTCAAAAACAGCATGCCGATGGCATGCTGTTTTTTGATTGCTTCGATTGCTGCTACTCTGCGCTGATCTCGCCATAGGTATGGCGGAACGCTTTTGCAATTTCTTTCTTTCTGCAATGCTCGCAAAGGGTATCCGGTTCGTTTCCGGATTTCTCTGCAGCGTAAGCAATCTCCTCTTCTGTTCCGATCACTTCGCCGCAGGATGCACAGCGGACAAACTTAAAGGTCTTGCCCCAGATTGTTCTGCTCTCTTTCGTCTCACTGACTTCGATCGCACCTGTCGGGCAGACATAAGCACAGCTTCCGCAGCCAACACAGACGCTGCTCGGTTCATGATACGGCGTGGCGATCTCTTTTGTGATACCACGGTTAACTGTAGAAATAGCACCGACGGAAAGTTCCGCGCAGGCTTTCACGCATAGTCCGCAAAGCACACATTTATCACCGTCTGCCTTTACAAAACGGTCGATCTCAGGCGCACCATACATTTTGCAGTATGCTTTTATCTCTTCACTCTCCGGCGCTCTCTTTTGAAGAAGTGCAAGGATCAGTCCGCGCTGTTTACGGATCTTTTCGCTGTCAGTCTGCACGACACATTCTTTCGATACCGGATAAACGCAGGAGACGACAACTTTCGGGCCACTCCCTTCGTTCACTTCTACGATGCAGAGTCTGCAAGAGCCCTGTCCCGGGAAGCCATCATGATGGCAGAGCGTCGGGATGATGATACCGTTTCTTCTTGCGATCTGAAGGATATATTCGCCTTTTTCACACTCGCAGGATTTTCCGTTGATCGTAATAAACATTACGCATCCCTCCCTTCTGTCATGACTGCGCCGAACTTACATGCTTCGCGGCAGCTTCCGCAGCTGATGCAGACTGATTTATCAATATGATGCGGCGACTTGAGCTCGCCTGTGATCGCTCCAGCCGGGCATGCTTTCGCACACGCTGTACAGCCCTTGCATTTTTCCGGATCGATCGCAAAGGAAGTGAGCTTCGTACAAACGCCCGCCGGGCAGCGATGCTCTAAGATGTGCGCCTCATACTCATCTCTAAAATATTTCAGAGTGGTCAGCACCGGATTCGGTGCGGATTTGCCAAGTGCACAAAGCGATGCATCCTGCATCATAGCGCCGAGTTCTTCTAAGAGATCCAAATCTGCGATCTTTCCTCTGCCCTCACAGATGTCCGTTAAAATGGCCAGCATCTGTTTTAAGCCTTCACGGCACGGCGTACATTTTCCGCAGCTTTCTCCCGCGAGGAACTGCACATAATATCTGGCGACTTCCACCATACAGCTCCGATCGTCCATAACGATCATGCCGCCGGAACCCATCATGGCGCCGTATTCTTTCAAGGTATCAAAGTCGACCGGAAGATCCAGCATGCTTTCCGGAATACAGCCTCCGGAAGGTCCGCCGGTCTGGACGGCTTTGAACGGGCGGTCATTCTGGATGCCGCCTCCAATATCAAAGATCAGATGACGGAGCGTTGCTCCCATCGGAACTTCCACAAGACCTGTTCGTTTCACTTTACCAACCAGGGCAAAGACCTTCGTTCCCTTCGACCTGTCAGTTCCATAAGATGCATAATTTGCTCCTCCATGAAGAAGGATATACGGAACATTTGCCAAGGTCTCAACATTGTTAAGAACGGTCGGTTTTTCCCAAAGTCCTTTTTGGACAGAACGGATATATTTTGCTCTTGGCTCACCAACACGTCCTTCAACAGAAGCCATCAATGCAGTTGATTCACCGCAGACGAAAGCGCCGCCTCCGCGAACGACCTGCAGTTTTAATTTCCGGCCGGATCCCATCATATCATCGCCCAGGATCCCGGCTTCTTCTGCAGCGCGGATCGCTTCTTTGATATTGTTTACTGCAAGGCTGTACTCATCACGGATATAGAGGAAGCCTTCCTCTGCACCGATCGCGAGTGCACAGACCGCCATGCCTTCTAAGACACTGTGCGGATCGCCCTCTAAGATCGAACGGTCCATAAAAGCACCCGGGTCCCCCTCATCACCGTTGCAGGCAACATATTTCGGAGTGACATCATATCCGGCTGCGCTTTCCCACTTCTTTCCAGTCGGGAAGCCTGCACCGCCTCGTCCTCTGAGGCCTGAGATATTGATCTCTTCGATGATCTGTTCCGGAGTCATCGTCAATGCTTTTTTCAACGCTTCATAGCCGCCGGACGCCTTATAATCTTCGACGCTGCATGGTGCGATCTTTCCGATGTTACGGAGGGCGATCTTCATCTGCGGAGCGTAGAACGGGTTATCCGCCTGACTCGTAACTCTCTCGCCCTGATCATTTTTATACAGGAGTTTTTCGACCGGTTCTCCACCAACAACGGTTTTTTCAAGGATCTCTTCCACATGTTCCGGTTTCACATGATAATAAGCGATCTCTTCCGGCATAATGGTAACGAGCGGTCCGTTTTCACAGAA
>JAZQCK010000010.1:0-19711 GCA_045546255.1 Lachnospiraceae bacterium
AAGAGTGTATCATACCGTCTACGGAGACTGGTTCTATTACAGCGTCGACAGTGAAAACACGGATTTGGAACACCATGATTATCTGTATATCGGAACGCTGGAATCCTATGTGAAGATGCGTGACTACTACGGGGCAGACAAATTGGTCCCCATCTATATCGAAGTGGAAGACGGGCTCCGTCTCGAGCGCGCGATTCAGCGGGAACGCAGGCAGAAAGAGCCGGGGTATGCAGAAGTCTGCAGAAGGTTTTTAGGAGACAGCGTAGATTTCAGCGAAGAAAACCTGAAGGCAGCAGGCATCGAAAAACGCTTTGAAAATATCGAGCTCGAGGATTGTTTGGCAGAAATCTATCAGGAAATATTCGGCATTCAATACTGATTTTTTTCGGCTTTATCTGTGCGTAGGAATCTCTGCACAAAGAGTATTTTCTATGTTATAATCTCCCCATGCCTAATTTACAGGAAATTCTCGGAAATCAGAATAATATCAGACATCTGAAGGAGGCCGAAAAAAACGGCAGGCTTCCTCATGCGTATATTATCCACGGTGCGGCAGGATCGGGTAAAAAAACCTTTGCCGGAAATCTGGCAGCAGCCTTGCTGTGTGAAAGGGGAATTGAGCAGGGACCGTGCGGTGTGTGTCCATCCTGTATCAAGGCTGCGACACATAATCATCCGGATATTATTCGGACGGTGCATGAAAAACCAACCGTTCTGTCCGTACAGGAGATCCGTGACCAGGTCGTAAATACTGTTCACGTTGCGCCGTATTATGGGCCTTATAAAATCTATATTATCAGTGATGCACAGCTCTTAAATGAACATGGACAGAACGCACTGCTGAAAACGATCGAAGAGCCGCCGGAGTATGTGCTGGTTTTTATTCTGACAGATAATGCAGATGCGCTCTTAGATACGATCCGCTCCCGCTGTATCCGGCTGGATATGGAAGCGTTGAGCAGGGAGATGATCGAGCAGGCGCTGATCGCAAATGGCACTGCAAAGGGCGAGGCAAAAGAATGTGCCGGTTTTGCCAGAGGAAATCTCGGTGTGGCAAAAGAGCTTGCAGAAGGCGGACTGCTCAGAGAACTGAAAGATGAAACCGTTAAGACACTGAAAAATATCAAGAACCTGGATGCGTTTGAGCTTTATAATCTTTCGACGGAGATGGATAAGGCAAGAGGCGGAAAAGTCTTGGATATCATGCTCAAGTGGTACCGGGATATGCTGATGATGAAAAGCGGAGCAGCCGAAGAAGGCCTTTATTTTGAAAATGATAAGGCGGTTCTTTCGAGGCAGTCAGCGGAGCTCTCCTATGAAGGGCTCGGAAGAATTGTTGACCGCATTCAGGAAAGCATCTTAAGATTGCAATCCGGCGTGAAAGCCGAAGCAGTATTTGAAACTCTCTACCTGAAGATCAGGGAAGAATATAACTCAGTGTGAGATATCTCCCACTGAGTTATACGCTCCGCGAGGAGGCACAGCGATCCGGATCGGAAACATGTCAGCAAAGCTGACCCGAATCCCGCGCCAAATCTCGCGGGAGCGAGATTTGAAATAAAAAATGAAAGGAATTTTTATGATAAAAGTAGCTGGAGTCAGATTTAAAAAGACAGGAAAGATCTACTATTTTGATCCGGGTGATATCCGCCTCAAAACAGGAGACCATGTCATCGTGGAAACCGCAAGAGGCGTGGAATACGGATGGGTTGCAACTGGCCCGAAAAAAATTGAAGATTCGGAAATCGTCGGCGCGTTAAAGCCGGTCCTTCGAGTTGCGACAGATGCGGATGAAAAGAAAGCGGCAGATAATAAAGAAAAAGAGAAAAAAGCGTTTGATGTCTGCCTCGAAAAAATTGCAAAGCATGACCTGAAAATGAAACTGGTCGACGTGGAATATACTTTTGATGGGAATAAGATCCTGTTCTATTTCACGGCAGACGGGCGTGTGGACTTTAGAGAGCTGGTCAAGGACCTTGCCTCGGTGTACCGCACCAGGATCGAGCTTCGCCAGATCGGTGTGCGTGACGAAACGAAAGCTTTGGGCGGATATGGAATCTGCGGAAGAGAGTTCTGCTGTCATTCCTTCCAGTCGGAGTTTGTTCCGGTTTCGATTCGCATGGCAAAAGATCAGAATCTTTCCCTTAATCCGACGAAGATCTCCGGAAGCTGCGGACGTCTGATGTGCTGCATCAAGTATGAAGAAGATGCTTATTTAGACCTCAGCAAAAACCTTCCGCATCCGGGAGATGAAGCCACCACCGAAGACGGCTATCATGCGGTCGTAGATTCTGTGAACATTTTAAAACAGCGGATCCGTGTGATCGTTGACCTCGGTGATGATGAGAGAGAAGCAAGAGAATACGGACCGAAAGACCTGAAATTCACGAAGAAGAAAAAGAAGAAACGCCCTCAGAACAATGAGCAGGTTTCCGCAGAAGAAATGAAGGCCTTAAAAGAGCTGGAAAAGGAATAAAGTGGAAGTCAAGTTACTGTCCGATGAAAGAATCGATGATCTGGAAAGAAATGGTTACCGCATAATCCAAAACAAAAATGGGTTTTGTTTTGGCATGGATGCGGTACTTCTTTCTGGTTTTGTACAGGCGGGGCCAAACGATAAGATCATTGACCTTGGGACGGGGACGGGCATTATCCCGATCCTTCTTCGGGCAAAAACAGGTTCAAAGGATATTACCGGGCTTGAGATTCAGGAGACCATGGCAGAGATGGCCGGAAGGTCTGTAAAGCTCAATGATCTGGAAGAAGATATCCACATCGTTTGTGGAGATATCAAAGAAGCAGACCGGCTTTTTCCGGCAGGAAGCTTTGATGTCGTGACCAGCAATCCGCCTTACATGAAGCAAAGCGGCGGACTGACCAATCCGGATGAAGGAAAAGCGATTGCAAGACATGAGGTCAAATGCAGCTTCGAAGATGTTGTGCGTGCAGCTAAACGGCTCTTAAAGTCCGGAGGAAAATTTTTCCTCGTACATAGGCCAGAGCGCCTTGCGGAGCTGATGGAAACGCTGCGAAAAAACGGCTTGGAGCCAAAGCGGATGCGCATGGTTCATTCCTTTCTTGACGAGAAAGCTGTCATGGTGCTGATCGAGGCTGCAAGCGGCGGCGGAACGTTCATGAAAGTGGAACAGCCGCTGATCATTTATAAAGAAAAGAACGTCTATACAGACGAGATTTATGATATTTACGGATATTAATTAAAGGGAAAATCTATGCCTGGAAAATTATATTTGTGCGCAACACCGATAGGGAATCTGGAAGATATTACGCTCCGTGTTTTGGAAACATTGAAGAGCGTTGATATTGTTGCGGCGGAAGATACCCGTCACACGCTGAAACTTTTAAATCATTATGATATTAAAGCCAAACTGACCAGTTATCATGAGCATAATAAATATGACAAGGCACAAGTCTTGGTGCAGGAACTTCTTTCCGGGAAAAACATTGCGCTTGTAACCGATGCAGGAACGCCCGCTATCTCCGATCCCGGAGAGGAACTGGCAAAAGCAGCGTTTGAAGCAGGCATTGAAGTGACTTCGCTCCCCGGAGCATCGGCCCTTGTTGTTGCGCTTTCCATGAGCCCGCTTTCCTCCAGACGCTTTGTCTTTGAAGGCTTTCTGCCGACGGAGAAAAAAGAGAGAAAAGAGGTTTTGGAAAGTCTCAGAAACGAGACCCGGACGATCGTTCTTTATGAAGCACCGCACCGACTGGTTAAGACCTTGAAAGAGCTGGAAGAGATACTGGGAGAGAGAAGGATCAATCTTTGCAGGGAACTTACCAAAATCCACGAAGACATTCTGCTTTCGACGATACCGGAACTTCTTTTGTATTTCGAAATCAATGAGCCTAAGGGAGAAATGGTGCTTGTGATCGAAGGCGCGGACAAGGAAAAACTCAAGGAAGAAGAGATCCGTTCCTGGGAAGAGATGAGCGTAGCAGATCATGTGAAGTTTTATGCCGACCAGGGATTTGCGGAAAAAGATGCCATGAAAATGGCGGCAAAGGACCGCGGCATTAGTAAGCGGGATATTTATGATGAGTTGAAAAAGTAAACAATGCTTAAATTCAGAGAGAAAAAGGCAACACAGATAGGAGAAAAAATGAACATACCAACACCACACAATAAGGCAACGAAAGAAGAGATGGCAAATGTTGTGATCATGCCGGGCGATCCGATGCGTTCAAAATATATTGCCGAAACTTTTTTAGAAGATGCAAAACTGGTGAACAATGTGCGCGGCGTACAGGGTTATACCGGATACTGGAATGGCAGAAGGATTTCCGTGATGTCCAGTGGAATGGGAATTCCTTCCATCAGTATTTACGCCTATGAATTGTTTAACTTTTATGATACCGATGTGATCATCCGCGTCGGAACCGCCGGAAGCATTCAGGAAGATGTAAAAGTGGGAGAAGTCCTTTTTGCAGAGACCGCATTTACGAATTCGTTATTCCTGGATCAGCTTGATCTGCCAAAGACCTATATTCCGAAACCGGATAAGACGCTTTTGAACGAAGCAGTTGAACTTGCAAAAGAAAAAGGCATCGCACATCATATTGGTTCCGTCCTGACGGAAGAAATTTACTACAGCAAGGAAGAAAACATCGTAGAAAAGTGGGCGAAGAGAGGAATCAGCGCATTTGAGATGGAAGCTGCGGCCCTTTTTGCGAATGCGTCCCAGGCAAAGAAAAAAGCACTGGCGCTCTTTACGATTTCGAACTGCATTCTGACCGGAGAAGAGATGGACGTTGATCTCCGTGAACGTGCACTGAATGAAATGATCGAGATCGGTCTTGATACCGGCTGGAAGTACGCAAAGGAAAGCTGAGGATAATAAGCGGTCAATGCAGGAAAAAAAGGCAGAGAAAAAGCACAGAATCTTCAGGCTCGATAAGCTTCCAATGGATCTTGGAAGGGCTTTACTGATGCTGCTGATCCCAGTTTACCGGATCAAAAAGATCTATCTGGGAGATAAAGAAAAGATCAAAGCGGTAAAAGACGGAGCCGTTTTAGCGGCGAATCATGCGGGTTTTTCAGGTCCCATGGTTTTAAATACTGCCTTTTGGTACCGAAGAGTGCATTTCGTGGTTGGCGAAATTGCCATGGCGGGAAAAATAAAATCAACGCTTATGAAAGGTGCCGGATGCATCAGGCTTGATCGTAATGTGACGGACCTTTCAGCAATCAAGCAGTGCGTTCAGGTCCTGAAGGATGGGTATTATCTGGAAATGTTCCCGCAGGGCGGGATCACAGATGAGGCTTCGAGCTTTAAATCAGGGGCAATGCTGATTGCCACACAGGCAGATGTTCCTATTCTGCCAATGTATATCGTGAAGCGAGAGAAGTGGTGGCAGAGATATCAGCTGGTCATTGCAGATCCGTTTTATTGGAGAGATTACTGCGATAAGAAACGACCGGGCATGAAAGATATCGAGCGGATGACAAAACTGCTCGAAGGAGAATATGAAAAATGCAGAACATGGAAATCGAAGAAAAACTGAAAGAATTGTTATACGAGATCGATGATGAAATCGATGTGGAGGCGATCACGACGGATTCAAAACTGAAAGAAGACGTGGGACTTTCTTCTGTTGCGATGCTTTATATGGCAGTTTCCATTGAGAATGAATTTGGAATCGATCTATCGGATGCCAACATGAAAGAGCTCGAAACGGTTGGAGATGTTGTCGATTTGATCGGACAGTATTTGTAAGCAACAGATATGGCAGCGGAACTCAAAAAGAATCAGAGAATTGAATTAGAGATCACGGATATTGGAGTGAACGGAGAAGGTATAGGAAAGTATGAAGGCTGTACCTTTTTTGTTAAAGATGCGCTGATTGGAGATTCCGTGAAAGCCGTGATCACCTTAATGAAGAAAGGCTACGGTTTTGCAAAAATGCTCGAAGTCGTAAAGCCGTCTTCTTGCAGGATTGATGCCCCATGCCCGAATGCCAGACGCTGCGGCGGCTGTCAGATCATGGAGATGAACTACGACGAACAGCTCCGTTTTAAAGAACAAAAGGTGAAAAACAATCTGGAAAAGATTGGCGGTTTTAAGGGAATCTCTATGCTGCCAATCATCGGGATGAAGGATGCAGTTTGCACGGAAAGCGATTCGGACAGCCTGGAGAAAGCAGTCGTTCCGATCCGATACCGTAACAAAATGCAGTTTCCGATCGGGCGCGATAAGGATGGTAATATCGCCGCTGGCTTTTATGCAGGAAGGACGCATTTCATTATCAATACGGAGGACTGCCTGGTAGCCCCTGAGGTCAGCAATCTGATCTTACACACTGTCAAAACATTTATCGCGGAATATAAGATTTCTGCATATAACGAGAAGACCGGGCAAGGTCTGGTTAGGCACCTTGTGCTGCGCACGGGTTTCCATACGGGCGAAGTGATGGTCTGTCTCGTTCTAAACGGCGAAAGCCTGAACGAAAACAGTTACACACAAAATGTGGATATCGATGCAAAGTTTGTGGATAAACTTATCAATCTTTCGCATGAGTTAATGGACAAGACAGGGGATGGAAGGCCTTATAAAATCAGCAGCATCTGTATCAACACTAATCGGGAAAACACGAATGTCATCTTAGGAAAAGAAGTTCGCTGTCTCTATGGACAGCCGTTTATCTATGATGATATTCAGATTAGCGGAAGCGAGAAACGCCTAAAATTCAAGATCTCACCTCTTTCTTTTTATCAGGTGAATTCTGTTCAGATGGAAAAACTGTATGAAACGGCGCTGGATTTTGCAGAACTTTCCGGAAAGGAAACGGTCTGGGATCTATACTGCGGAACAGGAACAATCTCTTTGTTTCTTGCGCAAAGAGCAGGACAGGTGAAAGGCGTTGAAATCGTGCCGGATGCGATCCGGGATGCGAAAGAAAACGCAAAGCTTAACGGAATTACAAATGCCGAGTTCTTCTGCGGAAAATCAGAAGAAGTCTTTCCGGAGTATATGAGGATGCATAAGGCTGCTGCTCTGGATTGCTCGGAACCGGATGCAGGTCAAAGCACTCAGAAGATAGAGCAGACCGTCGTCGTGCTCGACCCGCCCCGAAAAGGCTGCGACCATGCTCTCTTAGAAACTCTGCTAGAGACAGAACCTGAGCGGATCGTTTATGTGAGCTGCGACAGCGCGACCCTCGCAAGAGATCTGAAGATTCTTTCAGCGAAATACAAAATCGAAAAAGTGCAGCCGGTTGACATGTTCCCGAACAGCGTTCATGTTGAGACAGTGGTATTAATGACCATAATGGAGTAAGCTTTTATCATGAAATCTGACAATGCCAAAATGATATCAAAGCTATATCTCAGCCTGCTCCCGATCCAGGTGCTCTTGATGGCGCTGACAGCAGTCAGCGGTATTATTTCATCCATCTTTGCCAGCAATGTGATCGGACCGATCTCTGTCAGTGCAATGGGAGTCTATCATCCGGTCTATATGACGATCAGTGCCGTAAACGCCATCTTTTTGGGCGGCGCACAGATTCTCTGCGGCAAATTTATGGGACAGAATCAGGTTAAGGAAACGAGATCCGTCTTTTCCCTGGATATCCTGTTTATTTTTATTATCTCGATCATTCTGACCGTAATGCTTTATCTGGGAGGAAAATTTGACCTCACCGGATTTCTGGCATCGGATGAGGTCGTTCGTCATGAATTCAACATTTACCTGATAGGGCTTTCTGCGGGAATCATCCCGTTTCTGCTCGGTCAGCAGCTGTTTGCCTTTTTATCGCTGGAACAGAAAAATAAACTGCTGATCATTTCCAGCCTGGTCTATATCGTCTCAACTGTCCTCTTCAGTTACCTTTTTATCATTGTTCTCCCTTGGGGAACACTGGGACTGGGACTGTCCGCAGCAGCAGGAAACTGGGCTTTTTTTATCGCCCTTCTTCCATACTTTCTAAAAAAAGACAGCCTGTATCATTTCAGCTTAAAACTGGTGAAACTGCAGTATCTGGGAGAGATGCTTACGAGTGGCCTTCCGACTGCGCTTAACAGGCTCTATCAGGCGATCCGCGGACTGATCATTAATGCCTTGATCTTGCATTATGTCGGAGCTGTGGGTCTTTCCGCTTTTGGAGCCGCCAATTCTCTGATGGATATTTTTTGGTCGGTCCCGTTTGGTCTGGAGATCGTAAGCCGCGTCTTGTTCAGCGTCGCGGTCGGAGAAGAAGACCGGCGTTCGCTGGCAGATATCATGCGGACTGTTTTTTACAGGGCTCTGCCGCTCAATATCGTCCTGACCGCTTTCGTTGCAGCGCTTGCTGTTCCGTTCACAAAGCTCTTTTATCAGGATCCGGGTCAGGAAGTTTATCAGATGACGGTAGGCGCCCTCCGCATACTTCCTTTAGCATTTGCGATGTCGCTCCTGTGCCTGAGCTTTAACAGTTTTGCCCAGACGATCGGGAAGAATGCGCTGGCGCATGTGGCAACGCTCTTTGACGGCGTTTTAAGCGTTGCAGGCTGTACGGCGATTCTGATAGGAAGCCTTGGTATCTACGGTTTTTATTGGGGACATTTTATCGGCGGCATTATTTCCTTCCTTGTCTTTGTTGTTTATGCCTGCATTAAAAATAAACATTTCCCGAAAAATATGGAGGAACTGATGGTCATCCCGAAAGATTTCGGCGCAGATGTCAAGGACCGCCTGGAGCTTTCCGTCCGGAACAAAGAGGATGTGGTTAAGGTTGCGGAAACGGTACAGCAGTTCTGCGCTTCGCATGAGGTGGAAGCAAAGAAAGCATATTATGCGGCATTGTGTATGGAAGAGATGGCCGGGAATATCATCGAGCACGGCTTTAAGAAAGATAATAAAAAGCATCGGACAGATATCCGCGTAACTTATAAAGAAGATGGCCTGATCTTAAGGATCAAGGATGACTGCAAGCCATTTGATCCGGCGGAACGGAAAGATCTGATCAGTGAAGAGGATCTTTGCAAAAATATCGGAATCCGCATGGTGTACAAAATCGCAGATGATGTCAGCTACCAGCATACGCTGGGGCTTAATGTGCTTACGATGAAAGTTGGTCTGAACTAAAAGCAAACAAAAAGCGGCTTTAAAGCCGCTTTTCAAAATTACCAAAGATCCGTGTGCCTTCGTTAAATGTGACGAAGGCGTTTTTGTCATATGCGGAGACCACAGATAATAATTCTGATTCTTCATATTTTGAGATCACGACCACAAACGCCGTCTTATCTTCTCCGGAGTATCCTCCGATGGCCGGAAGAATCGTGATGCCGCGATCCAATTTGTCGATCAGCGCGTCTTTCAGCTCATGCGCAGGTTTATTTGTGACAATCAGTGCCTGCACATTAATATTCTGCTGATGCAGTTTATCGGTGACAAAGGTACAGATCGCAGAGTAGACGATGGAGTAGATCGCAACTTGAATATTGAACATGCAAAGGCAGATCAGGTACAGAATCACATCTGTGAGCAGATTGACTTTTCCTACAGAGAAGCGGGTTCCTTTTTTGATCAGCATCAGGCCGATCAGATCGGTTCCACCGCCCGGGGTGGCTGCCCAAAGCGCAATTCCTGTTCCGACGCCGGTGATGACACCGCCGACCAGACAGTTCGTGATGATATCTCCTTCGATCACTGCTTTGACCGGGATCACAGAAAGGAAGAGTGTGATCACGGCAATATTGATCAGTGCGCGGAAGACAAATTTCTTATCCAGTTTGATCCAGGCCAGGATCATGATCGGAATATTAGTCAGGAAGTATAGAATACCTGCAATATCAAAGGATACGGAAAGGTGCAGATAATTAACCAGCAGTGTACGGATCAGCTGGCAGTAACCCATCAGGCCTCCGTTATAAAGACCCAAAGGAACGATGAATAAATTGACCCCTAACGAATATAAAAGCCCGCCAAAGGTTGCAGCAATGGCGCGCTTTAATTCGGTCACGACGGGGTTCTTGCTTGGAAGCAGTAAGTGCATGATGTCTCGACCTCTTGTATTAAAAATCCTGTTGGCAAGTATGCTGTTCAACTATCGAAAGCATACTGCCTTTGGTATCATAACACTTTAAAAATTCTTGTCAATTCGGTGAAATGCCATGATAAAGCAGTGCTAAAATAAAGCGGGGCATGCCGCTTTAAAGCAACACACCCCGTTTTTGATGCGACTATGATAATAGTGGGATTATTCTTCTTCGCCTCTTGCGAGTGCTTCCACCTGCATCTTCTGGATGTCAGGGAATTTGGAAATCATCGGCTCGATATCCTTGTGTCTCATCTTTCTGTCTACATAGTTCTTTGTGATCTTGTAGACCAGCGGGAACAAGGAGAGCACACCGATCAAGTTCGGGATCGCCATCAATCCGTTAAACGTATCAGAGATATCCCATGCAAGGGTAAGATCCATTGTTGCACCTACGAAGATGAACAGAACGAAGAAGATCTTATATCCGATCGTTGCCTTCTCGCCAAAGAGGAACTCAAATGCTTTTGCGCCGTAGTGGCTCCATCCGAGAACGGTTGAGAATGCAAAGAAGAGCAGGGCGATCGCAACGAATGCCGGGCCGAAACCGCCGAAGAGCGTTCCGAATGCCTGACCTACTAAAGTAGATGTGGAGGCATCTGCAAAAGATGCTGCAACCGCGCCGGAATTGAGGTCAATAACGCCGGAGGTTAATACAACGAGAGCGGTCAGAGTACATACGATGATCGTATCAGCGAATACTTCGAAGATTCCCCACATACCCTGTTTTACCGGCTCTTTTACATTAGAGTTGGAGTGGACCATAACGGAAGAACCAAGACCTGCCTCGTTAGAGAAGACGCCTCGCTTCATACCGTATGTCAGTGCCAGCGCGATACCGCCGCCGACGATACCACCGCCGACTGCCTTAAGGCCGAATGCGCCCTTGAAGATGGATACGAAAGCAGGACCGACGTTGGCGCCGTTAACGCAGATAACAACGATTGCTGCAATAATATAGATAACTGCCATGAAAGGCACAACTTTTTCTGTTACGGATGCAACTCTCTTAAGACCGCCTAAGATGATCAATGCGCCAAGTGCTAAAAGAACAAGGCCGACGACCCATGCCGGGATATGGAAGGCGGCATCCATGTTTGCTGCGATGGAGTTGATCTGGCTTGCATTACCAATACCGAAAGAGGCAAGGATGCAGAAAATGGCGAAGAGGATACCTAAGATTTTACCGATCCATTTAAGGAGTGAACCCGTCCATGGAGCTTTCTTGCTTCCCTTATATCCGCCGAGACCATCCTGCAGATAGTACATTGCACCGCCGGACCACTCGTCATATTTATTCTTTCTTCTGAAATAGATACCCAGGATATTCTCAGAGTAGTTCGTCATCATTCCGAAGAATGCAACGATCCACATCCAGAAGATCGCACCGGGACCACCGGTTGCGATCGCTGCCGCAACACCGACAATGTTACCGGTTCCGATCGTAGCTGCCAGAGCAGTCGTTAAGGACTGGAACTGGGAGATGGATTTGTCGTGTTTTGCTGTATGTTTGGTAACGTGCTTGTTTGTGAACACGCTTCCGATCGTGTTTTTCCACCAGGTCGGCAGATGTGAGATCTGAAAAACCTTGGTGAGGATCGTCATAAAGATACCGGTACCGATGAGAAGGACCAGCATCGGGATGCCCCAGACGAAATCGTTGATAGAGCCGTTAAAATTTTCCAGCCATTCTAAAAAACTCATTTCTTTCCCTTTCTTTCATCAAGTGATCAGTTGTATCATACAAAAAGAGATATGCGGAAAGGGCATATCTCTCAAAAAAACAAAAATCATCGTTAAGTAACGATTGTTAAAAGTCTGTCCTTTTGCCTGAGAGATTCGTTTCTTCTTGCCCCTTCGGCCCCCGGTGATCCGGGTGTCTCCAGATTTCCATCCCTGTGCAGTTCCTGTCATTTCTGACTCCTGAAAGTTTTACTTCTTCGGCAGGGCTGATGCCCACTCTCCTGCACAGATCAACTGGCTGTATGCAATTTTAGCGCTTAAACGCTTTAATTTATTGAAGCATCATATCGTAAACACGAACAAAATGCAAACACTTTTTTTGTTAATATTGCTTAAATGGTATGAAGATTTCGCAAAGTGCATTCCTGCGTAATCTAATTATGTCAAAGCCTTAAGAATCAGAGATGCGGTATTTTTCATTCATCTGTCTGATCAGGGCATCATAACGCGTTTTAAAATCACGGGAAGAGATCAGCTTGCATCCCTGCGCGCGGGTTACGACCTGCTCAGTGGAGTCCGATGTTACAACGGCAATCTTCAGCTTATCGCTCTTCTTTTTTAAAGCAGACTTTATGTCATCCGGGATCCGGACATTTGAATCATCCGCTTTTTTGAACCCGCTGTTAGCCATGTTGACGAAGCGTTCGATATACTGGTCGGCTGTCTGGTCTTCTGCGGTATAGACCAGTTTGATATTCTGATAGTTTTCAAAACTTCCCGGGCGGCCTTTGACACGGTAGGCATCAAAGACAACAATCACTTCCCCGCTGATCATGGCGGAAAATTTGCTTAAGTCCTCGATCAAGGCGTCGCGCGCCGCATTGAAATTCTCCTTTGCAAGCTGCTTCAGTTCCTCCCAGGAAAAGATCACATTGTAGCCGTCGACGAAAACAACGTCAGCTTCTTCCAAAGGAAAAGCACCGGATAATAGCTGCTTCGATGAAGGGGCGTTCTGGCCGCTGGAAGGCAGTGAATCCGCAGATCTGCCTTTCTGCTTTAATCCGGATATCTTCACGGATTTGCCGTCTACTTCAACAGACGATCCGCTTACAGAATCTACCCCGAACCCTCTTTTTCCTTTATGACTCCGCCTCGAGCGGCTGGTCGAATTTGAAATTGCATTTAAAATCGCATCGACTTCCTCTGTTCCCAATGCGGTTTTGGAAACACTGCGGGCATCCGCTGCAGACTCCCTGCTTGTTAAAGGAAGGTCATTCGCGCGATGATCGGAGCCGTCGAAGGCCAGGTGCATATGGTCATAGACTTCATCATAAGGAACAATATATCCTGATCCATTCTGGCAGAAAACGGAATCTGCCGGATTGCGTCTGTCGCTTTCCGGATCGTAGCCCCTTTGAAGAATCACTTCTTCTGCGTTATGGCAGTCTCCGTATCCGTCCGGAAGGAAACTGATGCTTCCAAGTCCTTTGGTATAGGATGCGATCTCAGCAGAGTAGTCTTTGAGCGCCGAGACCGGGCCACGACCGTTGATGATCGAGATCCCTCTGTTGATATCTGCTTCCGGAGCAGAGAATTCCGCCTGCATCTGATCGAGATCCGTGAGGGCTCTTCCGATGCTTTCCGTTGGAACTTCCAGAGAGAAACGGTAGAACGGTTCTAAGAGTTTGTTTTCCGTCATCATAAGCCCTTGTCTTACCGCGCGATAAGTTGCCTGACGGAAGTCACCACCTTCAGTATGTTTTAAATGCGCCTTTCCCGCAATCAGTGTGATCTTCATATCCGTGATCGGAGCGCCGATCAGGACGCCCCTGTGCTGGCGCTCTGCAAGATGGGTCAGGATCAGGCGCTGCCAGTTTTTTGCCAGCTTATCAGAGGAAAGATTTGCAGCGAAGGTAAGGCCGCTTCCACGTTCGGAAGGCTCCATCAAGAGATGAACCTCGGCATAATGCCTGAGCGGTTCAAAGTGTCCGACGCCGATGACAGATTCCGTGATCGTTTCTTTATAGACCACGTTTCCGGAGTCAAAGTTGACATCCAGATCAAAGCGCTCTTTTAAGATCGTCTTTAAAATCTCAAGCTGGACTCTGCCCATGACGGAGACATAGATATCCCGTTTTTCCTCATCCCAGTCGATAGAAAGCTCCGGGCTTTCTTCTTCTAGTGTTTTAAAGACCGGAAGAATCTTGACTGGATCGTTTTCGCGGTCTGTAATCACGCGATAATTTAATACAGGGGAAAGAAGCGCGGAGTTGCTTTCCTTTGTTCGTATTGTTTGACTGTTTTTGTTTTTTGCATTTGCCTGCGAGTTATCAGATGGAGTTTCCTCGAAATCTGCTTCTTCTGCCACATAAAACTCCTGGCCGACAAAGCTTTCTTTGAGGCCTGTCAGCATGCAGACATCGCCTGCAAAGGCTTCTTCTTTTAATTCATATTTATCTCCGGAATAAAAACGGAGCTGATTGACTTTGGATTCTTTTTCTCCATCCGGCAGCAGCGCTTTTGTCTTGAGACTCCCTCCGGTGATCTTGACATAGGTCTGACGGACACCGTCCGTATCTCTTGCAACTTTATAAACATGTGCGGAGAAATTATCCGGATAGACGGATTCCTGTGTAAAGATATTCAGCATATCCAGAAGTTCTTTGATGCCGTCCTGCTTCAGCGCAGAACCGAAGCGACAGGGGAAGAGTTTGCGCTCTTTGATCAGTCTGCGGATCGTATCGTCCGAGAGCATGTCGCTGCTTAAGTATTCTTCCATTGCTGCTTCGTCGCACATGGAGATCTGTTCCGCCCGTTCAGAAGAAGGAACTGAAAAATCAACGGCACCATCGCCTGCCAGCTCCTGAATCTCAGCAAGGAGCTGAGTCTTATCTGCGCAATCGCGGTCCATCTTGTTGAAGAATAAAAAGGTGGGAACCTGATATTCGGAAAGCAGCTTCCAGAGGATCTTTGTCTGTCCTTTGATGCCGTCATCCGCACCGATCAAAAGGATCGCATAGTCCAAGACTTTGAGTGTCCGCTCGGTCTCTGCAGAGAAGTCTGCATGTCCCGGCGTATCAATTAGAACAAAGGACGTGTCTCCGTATTCAAACCGGGCCTGCTTGGAAAAAATCGTGATCCCGCGGCGTCGTTCAAGTTCATTATTATCTAAAAAAGAAGCGCCTTTATCCACGCGGCCAAAGCTGCGGATGCTGCCGCTTAAATAAAGAAGCGCCTCAGAGAGAGTCGTCTTCCCGGAATCCACATGTGCGATTATTCCAATCGTGATCTTTTTCATACTAAATATATTTTCGGAGCACGATATTGCTCCGGCCTTTCCGGCTCGTAGAGGAAATTCCATCATAGATGTATTTTCCGTATCCACGGATCACAAGCTCATCTCCGGCATTTAATTTATGTCCGGCAGAAGTGGCAATGCGGCCGTTGATAAAGACTTTATCGTCTTTTAATAATTTCTTCGCAGCCTCCCGGTTGATTCCTGCAGCGCCCGCGATCAAAAGGTCGAGACGCTCGGAAGCAACATTGAGTGGAATCGTTTGAAAGCTTGGTTTAAGCTCAGGTGCATCTCCTTCAATCTCTTCACAGATCACATTTGTATGCCGGACCTGAGTGAGGCTTTCGCAGAGAAAAGAAGCGATGCTTTCCATCACATAGACCCAGGCTTCTTTTCCGCGGACGATGATATCCCCGGTCAGTTCCCGCTCGATTCCAAGCGCCATTAAGGATCCCAGGTAATCCCGATGTGAAAGCGTTTCAGCAAACTTTTCCGCCTTTGGACGGATGTGAAGAATGCGGATCGGGATATCAAATGCGTAGCCAAGTTCTTCCTCCGAACCAAACATTGCGATTTTCCGGATCGCAGATTCTGATCCGCCGTATAGTTCCGCATGTACCGGCAGCTGATTGCGCATAGAAAGAAACACGCTCTGCTCCAATGGTGTTAAAAAACGCGTGTTTGTGTAGATGTGCTGTGCATCTGCCTGCATTGCCAAATCCAGGATCCGATTTTTGAAAAGTTCCTCTTCGTTTGCCATATCAGATAGGAGTATAACATAAAACGAATTACAGCCCTAATACTTCTTCTATTCGCGAAAAAATATGGTAAACTAGTCCAGATAGAAGCTCTGTATCTACTGTATAGTCATCTCATTTTTTTAGAGCTTCAATAAAGAAAAAAGAAAGGGATCATTATGCAGTACAGAAATGATAAGAATGGCAAGCCAATCTCGGCATTGGGATACGGATGCATGCGTTTTACAAAGAGCGGACGTGGCATCGATTACGATAAGGCGGAAAAAGAGCTGATGGAAGCATATCGCCTTGGCGTCAATTATTATGACACTGCCTATATTTATTCCGGCAGCGAAGTCTGCATCGGCGAAATCTTTGAGAAAAATGGGATCAGGGAGAAGATTAATATTGCGACCAAACTTCCGCAGTATCTGGTCGGAAGCACCCAGGCGGCGGACCGTTATTTTAATGAAGAGCTGAGCCGCTTAAGGACGAACTATATCGACTACTACCTGATGCACATGATCACTGATTATAACCAGTGGCTGAAACTCGAGAAGATCGGCATGAAGGAGTGGATCGCGCAGAAAAAAGAAAGCGGACAGATCCGAAATATCGGCTTCTCCTATCACGGCGATACGGAAAACTTCCTGAAAGTATTAAATGCCTATGATTGGGATTTCTGCCAGATTCAATATAATTATGTAGATGAACATACGCAGGCTGGAGTCGAAGGACTAAATGCGGCTTATGAAAAGGGGATTCCGGTGATCATCATGGAACCGCTCCGTGGAGGAAAGCTGGTGAATCTTCTTCCGGAAGAGGCGAAGAAACTGATTGCAGAAGATCCATCCGGATATACGCCGGCAGAACTTGCCTTTCGCTGGCTCTGGAACCAGCTGGGCGTGACCTGTGTGCTTTCCGGAATGAATTCCATGGAAATGGTTCAGGAGAACTGCCGCGTTGCAAGCGAAGCGTTAGCCGGCACATTCACTCCGGAAAATGAGGCGCTGATCCAGAAGATCCGAGACATCTTCCTGGCTGCAACAAAAGTCGGCTGCACAGAATGCCGCTACTGCATGCCGTGCCCTAAGAATGTCAATATTCCTGCAATCTTCCGCTGCTATAATCTTATGTATACGGAGAATAAAGCTGCCGGACGAAAAGAGTATTACCAGACGGTTGCGCTGAACGGAGACCCTTCGTTTGCAAGCCAGTGCATTCAGTGCGGAAAATGCGAGCAGCACTGCCCGCAGCATCTTCCGATCAGAGAAAAACTGAAGGAAGCAGACAAAGCGTTAAGACCGTTCCCGGTCGGTCTCGGACTGAATATCGTCCGCCGTTTTATGCTGAAGAAAAAATAGGAGACTGTATGAAACGAATTATGCTGCGTTCGGTCTACGACGCGTTTGATTATGTGATGGCGCACTATGCGCCGTTTGGAATGGAAGAGATGGCAGAGAAGAAAGACACGTATGCCGTCATCTCCATCCAGGATACGCATACGGATGGCTTTGGCTTTGAGTTTAAAAAGAACAAGTACTGTAAAGATGTTCTGACGTTGTATTTTGACGATATCATCCGCGAAGTGGATAGCGCTGTCATGTTCAGCCGCAAGCAGGCCGAACAGGTCATCAAGTTTGTAAAGAAGAACAAGTCGGTCGAGACTCTTCTTGTGCACTGTTATGGAGGGGAATCCCGCTCCCGTGCCGTCGCAGCATTTGTGACAAAGATGCTCGGCGCTGATAACTCTAAATACTTCGAGACCGGCCATCCCAATCAGGTGGTTTATGATACGCTGATGGAGGTGTGGGAAGAAAGCCGGTAGCGATATCTCAATTCCCCAGCAGATCATCAATAAACTGCTGTGCAGTTCTGCCGGAACGTCCGCCGTGCCGGATTTCCCACTGGTCTGCTTTCAGGTGCAGTTCGTCTTTCGTTAAGCTGATCTCCGGATGCTGAGCGGCGAGAGTTTCCACGATATCGTAGTATGCCTGTCGGTCCGGCTTGAAATAGCCGATGGCCATGCCGAAACGGTCGGACAGAGAGCGGCGCTCTGCCATCGTATCCACAGGATGCACATCCTCTTCTTCAATTTCTTTTCTGTCATTAAACGTTTCCCGAAGCAAATGACGCCTGTTCGAAGTCGCATAGATCAAAACATTGTCCGGCTTGACTTCGAGGTCTCCTTCGATCACTGCTTTCAGGTATTTGTATTCTGTTTCGGCCCCTTCAAAAGAAAGATCGTCCATATAGATAATGAAGCGGTAGTTCCTTCCTTTGATGATGCTGATGATATCCCGAAGATATTGGAACTCATGCTTGTAGACTTCAATGATACGAAGTCCCTGCTCATAATACATATTGATCAGGGCTTTGATGCTAGTGGATTTACCAGTTCCAGCGTCTCCATAGAGCAGGACATTGTTCGCCGGCTTTCCTGCAAGAAAAGCTTCCGTGTTTTTGACCAGTTGTTCCTTCTGCAGTTCATATCCGACGAGATCATCCAAAACAACATTGCTGGTAACGGTGATCGGGACAATCAAAGCATTGTCATTTGCAATGTTGGAAAGGCTTTCGCCGGTGAAAAGGCTTGCTGATGAAGTGTTTTCAAAACCGGATGAAAAAGCTGTGGAAACCGGCTGCATGCCGCGGGAATAGTTGGTATTGATGCGGAAGGCTTTGTTCATACCGAACTGGCCGACGCCATACTTTTTATAAAAGTCCATAACGGCCGCATATAATTCTTCTTCGTTGGAAGTTGCTTCGATCGCGCGGCTCAGTTCCTGGATGCGGACGCTGACATTGCGGTTATAAGCATGCTCTTTCTTTTGCACGGACTGATAATTTTTGATCAGTGAGAAACAGTTGAGGTCAAGCATCTCTTCCATTTCTGAAAAGTCATAATCGAGAAGTTTGCGGAAGATCGCAAAATCGTTTTTTGCAAATTCGTTAACTGTTCCATCCACAGCGCCCGTCTTCTCGGTAGCTAAGGTGAACGGCGTTTCTGTCATGGCAAGCAGAAATGCCAGATAATTGTTCCAGAGATTGTTATCGAAACCATATGTCGTTGCGACATCCAGCAGTCTGTGAACCTCATCTAAGATCCGGTTGGAAAGATCTCCTTTATCATACGTGCCGGAATCAAATTCTCTGCAGATCTCGGAAAGCCTATAGAGGATGCTGTCTTTTTCTATATTTCTGTAAATCACCAGATTGGAAATCAGTTGATACATAAAAACCTCTTTTCTGTATTCTTCGGATACAATGTTCAGCGAACCTTGTATGACCGGAAGCCGGCCGAAGAACATTTCATATTCACAAAACTATTGTATAATTAAAAAAATAAAGAAACAATCATTTCTTCCAAGACTGCAAGCTGTGTTGAGGCACTGATTGAAAGAGTGTATTTTTAAATGCAGCTAAGCCAATGAAGGATGTAATCATGTCACAATGGGATCTCTTTTTTGTATATGGAACGGAACTTCCGGATGGCGTTGGCTTTCCAATGTACGGCTCTGTGCATTTTCTTTGGCTTGGGATCTGCACGATCGTGACAGTTCTTCTTATTCTTCTTTATATTCGTCTTTCGGATGCACAGAGAAAAATGGACCGTGCGATTGGAATCTTCCTTATGGCATGCATCGTGATCCGCGAGATCTACCTGGTGATTGTCGGACACTTAAGCGTCTATGAATTGCCGATCCATCTTTGTTCGCTTGCTGGTATTTTCTGTTTTATTCATTGTTTCAAAAACTGGGACGGACTCGGCCAGATCCTTTATTCCCTGTGTTTCCCCGGAACGCTTGTGGCGCTTGCCTTTCCGGATTGGACCTATTATCCGGCAATCCACTTTATCACAATTGAAGGTTTTCTTTTCCATTTTGGGGTTGCGCTGTATGTGATCTGTCAGTTAATATCCAAGAGAATCGTTCCGGATATCCGAAAGCTTTGGAAAGTGTTTGTG
>JAZQCK010000011.1:0-5266 GCA_045546255.1 Lachnospiraceae bacterium
AAGAAACATATGCGCTGTTTCCTGCGGTCGGCTCATATGCTGCAGCAGATGCAATAACAACAACCGCGCCGGATTCTTTTTCGATCAGTGTCGGAACTGCATATTTGAGTGTCAGCATAACTGCAAACACATTCAGATCATATGTCTTTTCAAAAATCTCTTTTGTCATGTCCTGAACCGGGAGAGCTTTTCCTTCATAGCCTGCGTTCGGAACAACGATATCATAGGTACCGAATTTTTCTTTTACAGCTTCAATCAGGTTTTTGATATCTTCTTCCTTCGTCATGTCTGCAACAAATCCTGCGACCTGACCTTCTTCAGCGTTCAATGTCGGGATCAATGCATCGATTTTTTCCTGACTCGTGGAAGAGAATGCAACTTTTGCGCCTTCTGCCAGAAAGCCTTTTACGATTGCGGTTCCGATTCCACCTGTTCCACCTGTTACAAGAGCAACTTTGTCTTTTAACTTCAGATCCATATATTATCTCCTTTCGCCTTTGCTTTGTTAATGCATTATGTTAGCACGTTAAAGCGCCAAAAGGAAGGATTGTTAAATCTATAACAAAATGTATGACAAGGAGACAGAGAACCGTCCCCTGTCTCCTCCCCTGTCTCCGAAGTAAAAATCCGCAGCAAAAAAGGACGCGGATCTTTCCGCGTCCTTTTGACTCATGAAGTTTGTATCAACTAATCATTATTTCTTCTGTGCTCTTCCGATCTCAAGACCCTGTTTGAATGCGTCAACGTTCGGAGCGATGAGCTTTTCTTTGTTAGCGAATTTGTGCTCGATTCCTTTGATGATAACTTCTTCCGGAACAGCATCTGTATAGCCAACATAAACACCAAGCATGATGATGTTGAGTGCTCTGTCGTTGCCCATGTCAAGTGCCATCTGGGTTACCGGTGCAGAGATAACATTGATGTCGTCTCTTTCAATCGGAGCGGTAACGATCGTGGAGTTGATGAACAGGTTTCCGCCCGGCTTTACATTGTTAACGAATGCATGAAGGGACGGCTCGTTCATAACGATCAGGTCTTCCAGGTTGTAGCATACCGGAGCGCCGATCTCATCATCAGAAATAACGACAAAGCAGTTTGCTGTACCACCACGCTGTGCTGCGCCATAGGACGGGAAGAACGTAACGTGAAGGTCTGTTGCATCACAGGTTGCCTCAGCAAGAAGCTTTCCCATAGTCATAACACCCTGGCCACCGAAGCCGGCCATCATAATATTTCTTTCCATAGATTAAGCCTCCTCTTTATCTTTGTCTCTGTAAACACCCAGAGGGAACTCTTCAAACATTTTCTCTCTTAAGAATGTAAGGGAGTCTTTTGCGGAATAGCCCCAGTTGGTCGGGCAGGTCGTTACGATCTCAACCAGTGAGAAGCCTTTGCCGTCGATCTGATTCTGGAATGCCTGTTTGATGTATTTACGTGTTTTGATAACGTTCTGCGGTGTATCAACAGCTGTTCTTACGAGGAACTGCGGAGCTTTGAGCTGTGCAAGAAGCTCGCAAACATGCATCGGATATCCGTGCTCTTCCGGATTTCTTCCGAACGGAGCTGTGGTAGCCTTCATGCCAACCAGTGTTGTCGGAGCCATCTGTCCGCCTGTCATACCGTAGATACCGTTGTTGATGAAGATAACAGTGAAGTTCTCGCCTCTGTTTGCTGCAGATACAGTCTCATCAAGACCGATAGAAGCAAGGTCACCATCACCCTGATAAGTGTAAACTAAAGATTCCGGAGAACTTCTCTTTACACCTGTTGCAACTGCACATGCTCTTCCGTGTGCAGCGATAATGCAGTCATGAGTAACGAAGGACTGTCCAAGACCGCAGCATCCAACACCTTCAACTCTTACGAGTTTATCAAGCATACCCAGTTCCTGAACAACTTCGCCAACCAGTTTATGTGCTGTTCCGTGCATACAGCCCGGGCACCAGCCGTTAACGACATCATGTCGAATTCCTAATGTTTTCTCATATACTTTTTCCATTACAGCACCTCCTTGATCAGCTGACGTGCACCTTCAAGTACCTGATCATTTGTAAGCAGCTGTCCACCGGATCTTCTGCACTCTCTGATCGGGCATCTACCCTGAACAGCGTGGTCAATATCCCATCTCATCTGAGCCGGGATAGACATCTCTACGTCTAAGATACCTTTGACCTGATTGAAATCAAGTTCTGCAAAAGCATCATATGGGAACGGAGAAACAGTGATCGGACGGATCATACCTGCTTTGATTCCCTCAGCACGAAGCTGTTTTACGATTGCTTTCGAGATACGAGCGGAGATTCCGTATGCTGCAAAGATAATCTCTGCATCATCAACCATAAATTTCTCAACACGAACATCTTTATCCCATGTTGCATACATTGCTTCTGCTTCTTTGTTTGCGATTTCCTGGCCCGTTCCGACAGATCCCGGGAAGCAGAATTTCTGCTGTCCGAGCGGATGTCCGAAGCAAGCACGGTCTGCAACGTCCCAAGCTTCCTTGATTGCTGCAAGCTCTTCATCCGTCTTCATCGGAGGAAGCTCAACCGGCTCCATCATGGTTCCCATGACACCATCAGTGAGAACTAATACCGGGTTGTTGTCTCTTGCAGCCAGTTCGAATGCTTCATAGACCATGTCTACGCATTCCTGTACAGATGCCGGAGCAAGAACGATCATACGGAAACCACCGTTTCCGGATGCCTTTGTTGCCTGCAGGTAATCCTGCTGTGCCGGCTGGATCGCACCGATTCCCGGGCCACCACGCTGTACGTTAACAATAACTGCCGGTAAACGAGCGGATGCGAGATAGGAAATACCTTCGCTGTAGAGGGAGATACCGCAGGAAGAGGAGGAGCTCATTGCTCTTGTTCCTGCCGCAGCTGCACCGTAAAGCATGTTTACAGATGCGACTTCGCTTTCACCCTGTACAAATACACCGCCAACTTCCGGCATTCTTCTTGCAAAATACTCAGGAATTTCGTTCTGTGGAGTAATCGGATAACCCGCGAAGAAACGACATCCTGCTCTGACTCCTGCTTCAGCAATCGCTTCGCAGCCTTTCATAAATACACGTTCTGCCATAGTTTTCCTCCTTCTTATCCTCTCCATACCTCAATTGCTGATTCCGGACAGATCTGAGCACACATTGCGCATCCGATGCAGTCATCCGGATTTACAGATACTACATAAGGATAACCTTTTGAGTTAACCTTCTCGCCGACAGCGAGACAATTTTTCGGACATGAAATTACACAGTATTCACAGGACTTGCAGAATTCTGATGCAATTTCGATTCTTCCTTTCGCCATCTTACTTCCTCCTTAAGGTTTTAAAATATTGTGTTTATCAATCAATCCACTCATAGGTCAGGTAAAGCTCGATCGGAAGAAGTGCTTTTTCTGTCCGATCCTTTACCGCGTCGTAGATCTCTTTTCTGACGCAGGCACTGTTTACGACAGTGAGCCCTTCAAACAATTCATCTATCTTGTCCAACCCATTAATGAATTCATCTTCAGAAGTTGTATTTCCCAGATTCGGATTTCCGAGAATATAAATATGATCCAGACGGATCGAATTTAAAATGTGGGACATGGTTCCATCCACACCCTCTAAGCTTCTTGTCCACGGACGATACGGATTTACGATATAGACCGGGACAGAATCTTCTTTTGATAAAAGATCCGAGTAGCTTCCAGCATACTTCGCTGCCTGATGACCGCCTCCAATATCAAGAAGCGTATATCCATCTCCATACAGAGACGTTCTGACACCTCCGACCTGTGTTGGAGCATCCTGGAACTGTTCCTGGAAGTGAATCGTCACACCGTCTTTAGCGAACGCTTCCTGCATATCGCGGGAACGATAAAGGGGCTTGGTCTGATCGAGATCGAAAAGATCAACTTTCTTTCCGGTCTGCTCTGCCAGCATATGTGCAATATTTAAAACGATCTCGCTCTTTCCGCTTCCTGCCTCACCGATAAAGACAAAGTTCTTCTTTTCCTTCATCAGTTCTTCGAATGTCTTATCGGTTTCGTAGAATAATTCCATCTTTCGCTCCTGCGCCATGTTCCTTAGCGTCTTAAAAGCCGACAGTTTTTACACTTTAACGATTTTACGCGTTAAACTGGTCAACTTGTCGACAACTTTAACTGTGTTTATTGTACCTTTAAAAAAACAATTATGCAACCGTAAATTCACAAGAATTCGGCACATAATTGTTTTCTTTTTGTACAATCAATCAATCAGGAGCGGATGTGTTGTTTAATATACAGAAAATCAGCCTTTCATGGTAAGTGAGATCTGTTTCTTTTCCACATCCACGCTTAAGACAGTGACATCCACGATATCTCCCACCTTTACGACTTCCGAAGGGTGCTTGATATAGCGGTCTGCGATCTGGGAGATGTGGACAAGTCCGTCCTGATGGACGCCGATATCCACAAAGGCGCCGAAGTCGATGACATTTCGCACGGTGCCTTTAAGTTTCATGCCCGGCGTCAAATCTTTCAGTTCTAAAACATCTTTGCGAAGAACGACCGGCGGCAGATCCTCTCGCGGATCGCGGCCCGGACGTTTTAACTCCGCTGCGATATCTTTGAGCGTCGGAACGCCGACGCCACAAGCATCGGCTGCCTGCCTTTCACCCTTTGCCTTAATGCGCTTTTCAAAATCCGAAACCTTCTGGCCGATTACATCTTCTTTTGTATAGCCACAAAGCTCCAGCAGTTTTTTTGCAGCCTCATAGCTTTCCGGATGGACTGCTGTGTTATCTAAGATTTCCTTACTTTCAGGAACTCTTAAGAAGCCGGCGCACTGCTCAAAAGCTTTTGGTCCGATCTTCGGAACTTTTAAGATTTCTTTTCTGCTCTTAAACGCACCGTTTTCTTCGCGGTATGCCACGATATTCTTTGCAGTTGCTGCCGTCAGACCGGCCACGCGATTTAATAATGATGGACTGGCGGAGTTAATATCCACTCCGACCGCATTGACACAATCTTCTACGACACCAGTCAGTGCCGCCTCAAGCTGTGCCGGCGGCATATCATGCTGATACTGGCCGACGCCGATTGACATTGGATCAATTTTTACGAGCTCCGCCAAAGGATCCTGAAGCCTTCTTGCGATCGAGATCGCAGAACGAATATTGACATCATACTGCGGGAATTCTTCTGCGCCGAGTTTGGAGGCGGAATAAACAGAAGCTCCGGCCTCGTTTACGATGGCATAACTCTGCCCGCCTTTGAGGCGCTCTAACATTTCTGCA
>JAZQCK010000012.1:0-31750 GCA_045546255.1 Lachnospiraceae bacterium
CTAAGCCCGCTTGGCCCCCGACTTGTAATAATTCAGCAGACTCCGGGGAAGAGGCTGCTAAATATTACCACTGACCTCTTCATGGGAGTCCAGAGGGAACCCCTCTGGCCCACGACATCTTTCAGCAGGGCTGAAAGTGTCATAGTGGGTTACACACATTCGCAGAATGTTGTGTAACCGCCACAGACTTTATGGAAGGAGAAGGATAAATATGTCAACGCAAAATAAATCCGTTGCCCGCGTCAGCCAATATACTGCGGATCAAATTGGGAAGGTTGAGCGGCACAACGAAAGAAAAAACACAACATACGGAAATGTTAATGTAGACCCGGAACGATCCGAGCTTAATATTTCATATGCAGGAACAGGCGGACTTACCTACAACGAATATCTACAGAAGAAGCTGGATGCAGGCGAGGCATCTACTCACGGTCTAAAAAAAGATGCCAAGCTTTTCGATGAAATGATCATTGATGTAAATACCGATTATTTCGAGACTCACGGCGGATATGAATATGCAAAACAGTTTTATGAAGAAGCATTTCATTTCACCCAGGAACTTTACGGAGAAAAAAACATTATTTCGGCAGTCATGCATGCGGATGAATTGAATATCGCCATGACAGAAAAATACGGCTACCCTGTTTATCATTATCATCTTCACATCGTAGCCCTGCCGGTTGTTGAAAAAGAACTCCGCTGGTCAAAACGATGTAAGGACCCGGAGCTGCGTGGAACTGTTAAGGAAGTGATCCAACAGATCAGCCATTCCAAAAAATGGAAATCCAATATGCCCGAATTAGACGAGCAAGGTCAGCCTGTTGTAAACAAAAACGGTAAACAGGTCTACAGAAAATCCTATAGTGTTCTCCAGGACCAGCTATATGAACATCTCATTGAAAAAGGATTCCGGGACTTTGAACGTGGAGATCTCGGAAGCACTACACAGCATTTATCCACACTGGATTATCAGATCAAAAAAGATACGGAGCGCCTTGAGAAGATCACGAAGCAACTCGAGATAGAAAAAATTGATTATAAAGAAAACCACAATAATTTTAAGACCTATGCAGAACTCGATAATATGGGGCAGAAAAAACTGGGCGGAAGATATTCTTTAGGAAAGGAAGATTATCAATGCTTAAAAGATCTGGCAAGGGAAGGAATTGCTTCAAGAAGCGTGGTTAAGGAACTGCAGAGAGAAATCTCAAACCTTCGCAGCAGAAATCATGAGCTGAGTGTTCAAATTAAAAACCTGACTACCAGACTTATAGAATTGAAACAACTCTGCAAACCCTATCTGGATGCTTTAGAGCATTTTCCAGAAAAGGTTAAGGATTTTTTCCAATCGTTACGTCAGATCAGGGAAGCAGAAAAAACAAAAAATATGGAGAAAGCTGTCCCACAGCAAGGGAAGGCCAAGAAGAAGAGGTCATGGGATCGGTCCCGCTGAGCCAAAGGAAATTATTACCTTCTTGACTTCTTAGGTCAGCTTAACCAAATGGAACTTTATTCACGAAGAGCTTAGGCTCTTATTTTTATGCAATTATTTAGGGAGGATGAATAGATATATGTTAACAACTATGGAGAATTTGACAGAACCAATACTGGATGATACTCTTCTTGAAGGGATTGAGGAGACAACTCTTACGCCTGCATTACTCGATAAATTACAGTATATGTTAAAGAGAAAAGAAGTATTAAAGAACTACCACTTTCCCGACAAACCAACGCCACAAGGGCTGTATCGTATCTGGGTAAAAGACATTACAGCCAAAGACGGCAGACGGCAATTCAGTGCCACGAACCTTGAAAAACTAAAGGACAAAGTCTTCGAATTTGAAACCAGACTTCACCCGGACACTTCGATTTCATTTAAACGGGCTTTTGAAGAATCTCAGGAATTTGAACTCAATAACGTTTCTGAGCAAAAGAAATATTCGAAATCCAATACCGTGAGTCGTAACAGATCAGAATATAAGAGATTCTTTGGCGGTACCGGTTTTGAATTAAAGCCCATTGATGAGATCAGTATTATCGAACTGGATAATATGATCCGGCAGATTTTGAAGAAACACCACCTGACAAAGAAAGGACTGGCTTCAATCCGCAGCATCATTAACGCAACTTACAAGCGCGCTCATTTCATTGGCTGGGTGAAAGAAAACACAGCAAGCCGCATCGTTTGGAAAGATTATGATCGACTGCTCTATGAATCCACTCCGATCCAGGAACGTGATTATTCTGAAGAAGAATTGGAAAAATTCGAAGAAGAGCTTGCCAGATATCAGGAAACGCGTCCTAGCTACATTCCGGCCTATGCTTTTGAATTTCAGATCATAACAGGAATGCGGAGAGGTGAAATACCTCCGCTGACATGGGACGATGTGGATTTTGAAAACGGAAGTATTTATATCCACCGTGAACAGATCACTTTGAAGAATGCTCCCGGTAACAGCAATCATATTGTCGATTACACCAAGAACGGAAAATCAAGACTCTACCCGATTGCTGACATGGAGAAAACATTTCTTGAAAAGCTGAAAAAGGTCCATGACGAATACTATCCGGACAGTCCCTTCCTGTTTCCTGCTGATTCTGAAAACGGCTGCATCACGAACGATACTGTATATCAGTTTTTTCGAAGAATGTGCCAGCGGCTGGACATTCCGATCACAAAGGAATGTGTCAGAGGAACGCATGCGCTGAGAAGAAATGCGATTACGGATGTGGTCAATCATTCAGGTGGTAACGTTGTAATGGCTGCTCAGATGTTCGGGAACTCTCCGGAGACGATCCGCAAGCACTATTACACGCAAGATAGCCTGGAAAACAAGCGAAATGTCCTGAATTTACGGCCTAAAAAGGAACTTGTCCGTTGATTTAAGGAGGTGCACCAGAAAGTGCACCAAATCAGCAAAAAGTGCACCAAATTCGATTGCCTTTTCTAAGCAATAAAAAATCCGGAAAGCCGCTTCATTGCTAGCTTTCCGGGTTTCTCCAGACGAGCGATAGACGGGGCTCGAACCCGCGGTCTCGACCTTGGCAAGGTCGCGCGTTACCAACTACGCCACTATCGCATATCGTCGTTCGACGCAAGTGATAGTTTAGCGCAAGGCCGATTATTTGTCAATCTTTTTTCCGATTCTTTTTTGATACCAATTTCCGATTTCCTTTGAATAAAACAGTTGTCTTCCAACAACTGATTCATTCTATCGTTCCTGGAAGAATTCGATCTCCTCACCCATGGGGCCGTGACAAAAAGCGACCCGGATCGGATAGGGCGGTTCGGATGGAATGACGACATCTCTCGGTCCGTCAAAGACCTCATATCCGGCTTCCTCCACTTTTTTCACGCACGCATCTGCATCTGTTACCGCAAATGCGAAATGGCGGATTGCGCCCTGAGGGAGGTCCGTTTCTCCATTATTGAATATCTCCAGGATACCGCATCCGGTATCGATCATGATTCCGCCTGTCCAGCTTCGTTTAACGGAAAGCCCCAACACTTCCGTGTAAAACCGAATCGTAGTCTCGTACTGATCAGGAGAGCTGCATTTAAAAGCAACGTGATGAATTCCTTTAATTGGCTGCATCATAGCACCTTCTTTCTTTAGTTTTCTTGTGCGCCTAAGATAAGTCACCTAAATAGTATCATGAATCAAAAAGGATTACTATCTAAAGAGATCAACAGCACAACCATAATTAACTGTGACAGTTATGGGACAGTCCGGTTTTTCATCCAATTTATTTTCGTTGAAATTCCTTCCCCGATTCAATACAATAAACCCATGGATATTCAAAGTGCTCATTACTATATCTCGGTATATAACAGCAGAAGTTTATCCAAAGCAGCGAAGGAGCATTATGTCACGCAGCCGGTTATCAGCCGCTCTATCACCGCTTTAGAAGATGAATTTGGTTGTTCCCTTTTTGAACGCAGCAAACACGGTGTCATTCCGACAGATGCCGGTGATGCGTTTTATCATTATGCACTGAAATATCTGGAGTTCTATAAAGAAATGGCGCAGGGAATGTCTGAGTTTTCCAGCAAAGATAATCTGACGCTTTCCATCGCAGGCATCACTCCGCCAGTAAAAGAGATTCTTCCGAGAGCTGTTGCAGAATTCAACAAGCGTTTCCCTGAGATCAAGATCATCATCGAGCGTTTTGTAGCTTCCGAAATCCCGCCATTGATCCAGGAAGATTCTTACGACTTTTATATTACTATGATGTCGGATATTCTTTCTTTTCCGGAACTTAAAAGTCAGGTCCTTCTTTCAGAGAAATTTCATATGATCACGAAAGAAGAAATGAAGCCGAAAAATGATAAAGAGGCTGTTCAGCTTTTGAAAAATAATACGATTTTTGTTCTGCCGGAGCAGGATGCTCCACTCTTCTACCGCCTGATCATTGACTATCTGAAAAAGGCAGGTGTTAAAAAGCCGGACATTCAGTCTGCAAGACCGATTGAGTCATTAAGCTATAATGTTGCCGCCGACCTGGGCGTTGCTCTTGGACCTGCAAGACATGAATTTAACGATCCCGGCCTCAGTGTTTACAGTATTAAAGGCAGTCCTGCCGTGGAGCTTGGAATCGCCTGGAAGAAGGAGACGCTTCCAAGCAAAATCTTTATCAGTATTCTGAATAATTTATTATTTGAAAAGGAATGAGCAGGATCTAACTCCTGCTCATTCCATTTATCCAGTATCCCATCCTACCTTCCAGAGGGGTATCCGGCTTATTATTTTCTTCCGACAAGTACATCGTCCAAAGGCTTTCCTGCTTCTGCACGATATTTGTCGTCGACTTCTTTTACATGTCCCGGCTTGAAGAGCAGGATCAAAATAATGCAGATCACGCCACAGATACCAACGACCATATAAGCAATACGTGCATTCGTCATAGCAACAACCCACGCGATCAGCATCGGTCCAAAAGCGCCAAAAACGTTTGCAACCGGGTTGATGACGGAATATACACTTGAGAAGTCTTCTCTTCTCCAATACTGTGCTGCACCGGAAACGCAGAAGTTAGATGCTGCGCCCATGAACAGTCCAAGGCAAGCGAGCGCAACCATCAGGCAGCCCAGGTTGTTAATAGATCCGAAGACGCCGCCGACTGTCATGATAATGACGGAAATAAGGATTGCCGTCTTGGTTCCAAACTTTGTATCAAGGACACCCAGCAGCCAGCTTCCGAAACATGCGACCGCAGAGATTCCCATCATGGTTCCCGTGAACTGTCCGGTTCCAGGGATAATTCCATACTGAACAAGGATAGCGGCTGTCTGTGTCATCATTCCGACCGAGGTCATAAGCAGAATGCCCATTGGGATTGTAATAAACCAGAAGTCTCTTGTTGCAAGAGTGTGCTTCGGTGTCCAGACTGTCGTCTTCTTGTTTTCAATTTCCTGTGCCAGCATTTTATTGGCAATTTCAGGTGTCATGTTCTTATCATTATCTCTATATGCGCCAACCTGTTCCGGATAATCGGATACGAAGATCGCACCCAGGATCATGCCGACGACAACAGCGATAAAGTATGGTAAAAATGCGCCGAAGATCTTTGGTGTATCACCAAGTGCTGCTTTGGCGAAGAAGGAACCGCATGCGTTTGCAATCGGGAATGCGAAGGTTGCAATACCCATAACCGTTCCTTTTCTTCTCGGGAACCACTGGCCAACTAAAATACCCAGAGGGAAGGTTGCCCAGATGGTTACGATAGTACAAGTCAGGAAATAGAAGATCTGCCATAAAACAAGATTTGTCGGCGGAATCGCCATAACCCCGAGTCCGAATGCCATAGAAATAATACCCAGGATCAGACCGAGCCGTTTCATATTTTTTACACGGCCGATACGTTTTGCGCAAAGGAACTGCACTAAAACGCCAACCAGCATCGCTACTGTACAAAGCAACGAAATCGTCTTGGAGCCGCCAAAGTATCCGGATAAATAATTCAGCGGATAGTTTTTAAACATTGTCTGAGCGAAGAACGCCACTGCCTGATAGATGACCAGCATCCAGCCGCGAAAGCCCAGATTAATACTTTTCTTAGCTTGTCCTTCCATAAATATACCTCTCTTTTTTAATACTTTATTTACAATCCTAAGTGATAGATTTCATTTGCTGTCTTCCAGAAGATTGTCTCCTGCTCGTCCTTTGTGAAGACCTGCTCTACAAGATCTGACAAGACATTTGGCTCTACAAACGGATAGTCGCTTCCAAACATCAGCTTCTCTGTTCCCAAATAGCTTTTTGCATAGTTCAGAACATGGGGTGAAACATTGGAAGTGTCAAAATAAATATTTCCTTTTTGCATATGTTCCGGAACGCTCTTGGTATTGGCAGGCATTGCGCCTCTTGCCATTGGAGGAACATAACTCAATCTTCCGTCCAAGTATGGGACGACGCCTCCAGCATGCGGCATGACGACCTGCATATTCGGGAACTGTTCCAGAATTCCGGACTTCACAAGCCGGATCAGCGCAAGGCTGGTATCCATCGGAAGACCAACGGCTGAAACCATGCCGTAATCACCCATTGCATGACTCCAAAGAGGAATTGACGGATGAATTGTGATCGGAATTTGTAACTGTTCGATCTTTTTATAGATTGGAAGCAGTGCCTTGTCATCGACCTGCATTGGTCCGTTATGGGAAAACAGCATGACGCTCTTAAACCCCATCGCATAAATCCTTTCCAGTTCCTGCAATGCTTCGACCGGAACGGTCCATGGAAGGAATGCGATGCCGGCAAAACGATCTGGATAAGACTTGATCAGTTCAGCCACTTCATCATTTGCAAGACGAGCCGCTGCAGCCGCATATTCATCCGAAAGCATTCCAGGATCCGGCACATTGCAGGTGATCAGCGACAGATCCACCTTTGCTTTATCCATCGCAGCAATCACTGCCTTCGGGTCATAAACAGGGTCAGCCATTACCAGTGTCTGATAACCGTCAAAATCAAAGATAAAACGGTTCTCCACCCTCATCGATTTCGGACTCGTTGCATGTTCCACGAAAAACTCGCCATATGCCTTTGGAAACACATGAACTTGAACATCAACCTTCATTTCCTCACCTCTTTTCATGAATTACCGTGTGCAAATATAACATAGAAAAAAGCTGCTCGAATCGTGATAAACACAATTCTCACAGCTTTAGTTTACCTTTATTGACAGCAGTTCGGTTAATCTGCTTTCAGCCATCTGTTCAACGTTTTTGTATGAACAGTGTCAGGGTCATACTTCTATTTCCTCAACTTAAACGTCATCTTGACCGGGTTATGGTCTGAGTATTTGTAGCCTGTTTCGATAACGTTCGAATAAGTGGCTTCAACATTCGCAGAGACTATAAATCCATCAACCGTTACAACAAAGTCTCCTTTCTCGTATGGTTTATCCGGATTTCTACAGCTTGCTGCCATATCATTCTCATCAAATGGAGCTACCAGCGTGATATCATCTGTAAAAAGATCCAGATTCACCGGCTGAGCCCAGTTATCCGCCAACTCAGCGGTGTGGAAGATCTCCGGAGAATTGCCGAGCAGATCACGGTTGAAATCGCCGCCTGCAATGCAGTAATTACCTTTATCATATTCCTCCTGCATATCCTGCACCAGCATGCTGAGCTGTGTCTCGGCGGTCTCTGCTTTTGCCGTATAGGCGGAAAGATGAAGGTTATAGATCACCAATTCTTTTCCATTATCCGTTTTCACACGGCTTTTGGAATAGCACCGGTCCAGGTCAATAACTTTGGAAAGTCCCTCCTCGATCGGAAGACTGCGTCTTAAACCTTCTGTGATCTGAGCGTTCGAAAATGTCATGATCCCGGCTTTGTTTTTTCCGTGCGGCTGGGTAAACGGATACATTAAGAACGGACTGTCATAATTCTGTGCAAAGGTATAGCTGTATGTTCCGATATCTGACATCGCCTGATCTACCAGAACCCTTTGGTCCACGTGGTATGACCGGGTTGCATCAAAATCGACTTCCTGGAACAGTGCAATATCCGGGTTCTCCCCTGCGATCACATCCATAGCGCCTGCAATGTTCTCATAGACCGCCTCCTGAGAAAATGCCCAGCTTTCTTTTCCGCCGTCCATAAAGAAGGTATAGTCATCGCTGTATGCTCCGAAGCCGATATTATAGCTGGTCACAGTCAGTTCTTTTCCTGTTTTCACCATCTCAGATTCTGACTGCTGCATTACTCCAAGAACCTGGTTATCATCAATCCGCTTAAAGCTTAAGAATACATAAGCCACATATGCGGCCACAATTACGATAATGGCTGCCAGTACGATTCCGATGACACGTAAGACCTTCTGCCATGCTTTCAGTTTTTTCTTTTCTTTTTTCCCCTTATTTGCCATTTGAATTCACCTTCTCCCCTAATCTGTCTTTCTGCTTGTGTTATACCACAAAGGGCCTTTTCCGTACAAGTGACTCGCACTTTTCTTATCCTGCTCAGTCTGTCAGTCCAAAACTGCCTTCTGCTCCGGGATCCATATCATATTCCAAAGCTGCACGGAACTGAGTTTCATAGAGGACCTTATAAACTCCGTCATGCATGAGAAGATCTTCGTGGGATCCCTGCTCTGCGATCTTGCCGCTGTCGATCACGATGATCTTGTCCGCTTTCACGATCGTTGAAAGCCGATGCGCAATGACAATACTCGTCCTTCCCTCCATAATCTTTTCCAATGCATCTTGGATCGCATTTTCTGAAATCGAATCAAGCGCACTGGTTGCCTCGTCCATGATCAATATTTTCGGATCCTTTAAAATCACCCGGGCAATCGAGATCCGCTGCTTTTCACCGCCGGAAAGCTTCAGTCCCCGGTTTCCGACTAGAGATTCATAGCCATCCGGCTGATTCTGGATAAAATCATAAATATTTGCAATCTTGCAGGCTTCATCTAACTCTTCCTGCGTCGCATCTTCTTTGGCATAAAGAAGATTCTCGCGGATCGTTCCATTAAATAAATAGGTATCCTGCGTTACAACACCGATGCAACCCCTTAAATAGGCCAGATCAAAGTCGCGGACATCCACTCCGGCGATCGTTACCCTTCCGCCAAGAACGTCGTATAAACGCGGAATGAGATTGACTACCGTGGATTTTCCGGAGCCCGAACCTCCGACGATCGCATACATCTGACCGCCCGGAACAGTAAAATCAATGTCCGTCAGCAGCGGACGGTCCGGCTCATAGGAAAATTCAACATGCTCAAAGCAGATATCCTGATGATCCACATCCGGCTTCAGTCCGTTCTCAGGCGAGACGATCGTACTTTCTTTATCAAAATAATCAAAGATACGGGTAAACAAGGCCAACGATCTTGTAAAATCGACCTGGATGTTGAGGAGGGATTCCACCGGTCTGTAGAGGCGGTTGACCAAAGCAACTGTTGCAGTGACTGTACCAACAGTCAGCGCTGGATCCCAGACCTTAATGATCAGAAGACCTCCTGCAAAGTAAATCAGAAGTGGTGCAATCTGGGTGAACATCCCCATGACCATATGGAACCATCTTCCACTCCTTTGCTCTTTCAGCGCATACTGCGTGACCTCTTCATTGACCTTTACAAAGCTGTCATACTCTTTTTGTTCGCGGGCAAACAGTTTCACCAGCAAAGACCCGCTGACGCTTAAGGTCTCGTTGATCTTTTCATTCATTTCATCTGTTTTCTCCTGACTTTTGGAAAGGAGAGCCCAGCGTGTTCTGCCGACTGTCCTGGTCGGAATGATCAAGAGCGGGATCACAATTACGCCGACGATTGCCAGCTTCCAGCTCATGGTAAATAGCGCCACAAGAGTCGTTACGACCGTTGCAATATTGCTGACGATACTCTGGAGGGTTCCGGAGATAACGGAGCTTACGCCGCTGATATCGGTGTTCATGCGGGTGATGATATCACCCTGTTTTTCCGAGGTAAAAAAAGAATGCGGCATATACTGCAGATGATTGTACATCTGATTTCGCATGTCAAAGATGATCCTCTGGGAGATCCAGGCATTGATATAGGTTTCAAGCAGGGAGACCAACTGGGAAACAATCAGGGTTGCGATAGCAGCCAACAAAAGCTTGATCAAGAGCGCCATATCTTTTCCGATCAGCGCCTCATCGACGATCCGCCCAGTAATGATCGATGGGAACAGACCCACAACGGCTGCTGCCAGTATCGTAATAAAGACTATAATAAACTGAAGCAGATATGGCTTCAGATAACTGAAAATCCGCTTCAGCAGCGCCCCTGTCACTTTCGGCATATTTTGTTTTTCTTCATCAGTCAAAAAGTTTCTTGCGCCAAACGGGCCTAACCCTCTTCCCGGATGTGCCATTTGTATTTCCTCTTTTCTCTTACAACTGATATTCTCCGATCCGTTTCACGTTTCCATAAAGCCAGAGTTCTTTCCGGTTTCCTTCCACGCGAAGCGTTCCTCCCGGTTCCTTTAATGTGACCCTCACCGATTTCGCTTCTTTTTCTGAAAAGTAAAAACCACAGGCAGAACTTCCGCTACCACAGGAATGCTCCCAGAAGATCGTATTACTCTTTGGAATATAAACAAGCGGTGTCAGTGTCGCATCGTCTCGGGCGCCAGAAAGAAACATCAGCCCCAGACCTTCTGCTCCGAATTCTCTGCACCACTTTTTAGCGGCTCTTTCTGCATCTTCTTTGTTTTCCTTTAATACTGTAAACGGCGAATCTGCTTCAATGATCAGATGTGAAATGCCCTGCATTCTGACGAGTGGAAGCGATCCTTTGATCTCACTATATTCCAGATTCTGTTCTTTAATTTCGATTGCAGCAGGCATTTTAACCCCTGCTGCGTAATTCTCATTTCCTTCTTTCCGCAAGCGGATTTCAACAGTTTCTTCCGCACCGGAAACATTTAGATGACACCTCATCTCTGACTGGGTGTTCGGCTCACGAGTCAAGGCAAACAGTGCTGCCGTGCTCATTGCAGCATTCCCGCAGAATTCTCCGCCTGCCATCCTGAGTTTTCCACGCAGCCCGGATTCAACCGCGTCTTCAATGAAAACAAAACCGACCTGTTCCACCTCCGGATGCCGCTCCATGATTTTTCCCGCTATAAAAGGCTGCCGGGAAATCTCTGCGCAGCTTGTAACAAGCGCAGTGATATTCCCGGTCGGATCCATAATTGTATAATGATATGGTTTATCCAGCTCTGCTTTCATGACTGTTATGTAAACGATTACTTCTGATAATTCTGAAGGAAAAGCTTGGTTCTTTCCTGTGTAGGATTACCAAACACTTCCTCCGGATCTCCCTGTTCTACTATAACACCGCCATCCATAAAAATCACTCGGTTGCTGACTGCTCTTGCAAATGGCATCTCATGGGTGACAACGACCATGGTCATCTTATCTTCCGCAAGCTGTTTGATTACCTTCAGCACCTCTCCGGTCAGCTCCGGATCCAGTGCACTCGTCGGCTCATCGAAAAAGAGGATTTCCGGCTTCAATGCAAGCGCACGCGCAATGGCAACACGCTGCTGCTGCCCTCCTGAAAGCTCACAGGGATAGGCATCACCTCTGCCCGTAAGTCCCATTTTATCTAACAGCTCCAAAGCTTCTTTCCGGACCTCTTCTTTCTGCCTTTTCTGCACTTTAACCGGTGCATCCATGATGTTCTTCAGGACAGAAAAATGGGGGAAGAGATGGAACTGCTGAAAAACCAGTCCGAAATAGCTTTTAAATTCTGTAAGTTCCTTATGGTGAACATACACTGCTTTTCCGCTTTCATCGGTTACGGCCGCGGCTTTATCCATGTAACTGATATTTCCCGAGTCGATCGTCTCCAGAAAGGTTGCACAGCGAAGGAGTGTGCTCTTTCCCGAGCCACTCGGTCCGATGATGCTGACGACTTCACCCTTATCTACCTGCATACTGATATCCTTCAGCACTTCATTACTGCCAAAAGATTTTTTTATATTTGACATTTCAAGTATCATCTTAATGCTCCTGCTCTTAATGATAATAATTCAGTCTTTTCTCAACTCTTGCCATCACGAAATCCACAATGGCATTAAATACATAATAGAACACACCAGCTACCAGGAACGGCACAAAGCTGGTCTGGGAATTTGCGATCTGCTTGCCGATCGTAAACATCTCCTGATAGGAAACTGCAAATGCAAGGGAAGTATCCTTTACCAGGGTTACGATCTCGTTGGTGATGCTCGGCATGATCCGTTTGATCACCTGCGGCAGTATGATATGCATAAAGGTCTGGAATTTAGAATAGCCCAGCACATCGGCCGCCTCATACTGACCGATGGCCATGGATTCGATACCGCCTCTGTAGATTTCCGCAAAATAGGCTGCATAGTTGATCGCGAAAGCGATGACAACCGGGATCAGCTTATTTTTGGATACGTCTGCTCCAAACAGATAATGCGGACCATAAGTTACGGCCAGGATCTGAAGCAGAAGCGGGGTTCCTCTGAGTATTGAAATGATAAATCTTACAACATTAGAAATCACCTTGACCTTGCTCATACGAAGAAGAGCAACGACCATTCCTAAAGGCAAAGAGAATAAAAGTGTAAGAAAGAAAATAGCGCAGGTTTTTCCAAATCCACCTGCCATTAATCCGATCATTGTCCAAAGTGACATAAATTTACCTCATAAAAAAAGATAAAGGCCGGAAGGTGCATACGCACCTTCGGCCTTATTTCATGTATGATTGATTACTGTAAGAATGAGAGATTCTCGATGATATCCGGATACTTTTCAGCAATCTGCTTGTAGGTTCCGTCTGCTACGAGCTCAGCAACTGCGCCTTCAATCTGATCGCAGAGTGCCTGATCATCGGAGCGGAAGCAAATACCATACTGCTCGCCGCCAAGTTCCTCATCCAGGATCTCGAAGCCTTCATGCTCACTGATATAAGCCTTTGCTACCGGATAATCGACTAATACCGCCTCAACAGCATTTCCATCAAGCTCGGTAAAGCACTTTAAGAAGCTATCTGCTCTTACAATACTGTTAAAGCTTGCTGCGAGGTCTGCAAGATCTTCGCTAAGGAGCTGATCTCCGCTTGTTCCAAGCTGAACCGCAACATCCTTGCCCGCAAGGTCTGCAGAGGACTTAATTCCGCTATCAGACTTAACCAGCAGCACCTGTGTATTATCATAGTACGGAGCCGAAAGGACATATCCTGCTTCCTTCATGCTGTCAAGGATTGTCATTCCTGACCAGATGCAGTCGCATTCGTTTGCATCCAGCTGGATCAGCTTGTTGTCCCAGTTGACTTCAAAGATTTCCATTTCGAGCCCAAGCTTATCACATGCCGCTTGGCAGATCTCAACATCAAATCCCGTATACTTTCCATCATCTCCCAAGTAGGAGAATGGTGGATATTCCGGATCGATGCCCATAATAAATGTTGTTTTCTCCGCAGTTCCTGTACCGCTTCCTGCCGGAGCTGCATCTCCTCCACTGTTGCTTCCGCCACATGCCGCTAAAGACAGCACAACGGTGATTGCAAGAAGTCCGCTTATAATAATAGTACTGATTCTTTTCTTCATTTTACTCTTCCTCTCTTCCCGGTCCTTTATCACACCGAGCAAATGATATGGTAGTATGCTACTATTTTAGCGCGTTAAAGTCAATTTTTTTCAAAAAAATATTTATGAGAGAAAAACTGTATGGTATACTGTCACAGGTTAATCACCAAGGATGAATATTTAGTAAAGGAGTTAAAAACATGCAGAGAAGAATCGGAACAGTTTCACGCGGACTTCGTGCACCGATCGTCAAAGAAGGTGACGACTTAAGAAAGATCGTTGTCGATACCTTCATGGATTGCCTGGAAAACGGTGAGTTTGAGATCGGCAAAAAAGATGTACTTGCTATCACAGAGTCCATCTTAGCGCGTTCCCAGAGAAACTATGCAACGACAGACCAGCTCGCAAAAGACGTTAAAGAAAAACTTGGCGGCGAAACAGTTGGTGTCGTATTCCCTATTCTCTCCCGTAACAGATTTGCAATCTGCCTGCGCGGTATCGCTAAGGGCTGCAAGAAGGTCGTTTTGATGCTTAGTTATCCGAGCGACGAGGTCGGCAATCACCTTCTCGATATTGACCTGTTGGACGAAAAGGGCGTTGACCCTTACACAGATGTGTTAACACAGGAGGAATTCGAGGGAATGTTCGGTAAATCCAAACACACATTTACCGATGTTGACTATGTAAACTACTACAAGGGACTGATCGAAGAAGAAGGAGCGGAAGCTCAGATCATCTTCGCAAACAACCCGCGTAAGATCGTGGATTACGCAGATCACGTCATCTGTGCAGATATCCACACAAGAAAGAGAACAAAGAAACATATCCAGGCTGCTGGTGCAAAAGTCGTCGTTGGTCTTGATGAGCTTTTGAATGCTCCGGTTGATGGCTCCGGATACAACCCGGATTATGGTATTTTAGGTTCCAATAAGGCAACTGAAAATACGATTAAGCTTTTCCCAATCAACTGCCAGGAATTTGTAGACGGCATTCAAGCTGATATCCTGGAAAAGACAGGAAAGACCGTTGAAGTCATGGTTTATGGCGACGGCGCTTTCAAGGATCCGGTTGGAAAGATCTGGGAACTCGCCGACCCGGTCGTATCCCCTGGCTTTACTGCCGGCTTAAACGGACAGCCGAATGAGTTGAAACTGAAATATCTTGCTGACAATCAGTTTGCAGACCTTAGAGGCGACGAACTGAAAGATGCAATCCATCAGGCGATCAAAGAAAAAGACGCGAACCTGAAAGGCAAGATGGATACAGAAGGAACGACACCTCGTCAGCTTCCGGACCTTTTAGGTTCCCTTTGTGACCTGACCAGCGGTTCCGGAGATAAAGGTACTCCATTCATCTATATCCAGGGATATTTCGACAACTATACAGACTAAATAAGATTTCAATTTAAAACTGATATACACAAAACGGAGCTTTGCGCGAAAAAGCTCCGTTTTGTTATTCCATGCTTTATTAGAAGGTCGTATAACGATCGTAAAAAGTGACCCGTACAATCCCTCTTCTATCGGTTGATCAGTTCTAACAGTTCATTCTTATAATAGAATTCCTGTGCTCCCTGGAAGAAGGCGTCAATGTTTTCAAATTCTGTCAGCGGCGGGATGTCACAGCCGGAAGAAACCCAGAAGTTCGGATAATCCTTGCACTCTTCCATGAGTCTTGCGGTTGTCCATCTGACAGAAGTCGGTGTTCCATGGCGGAATTCTTTTGCCGGGGAAACATTTCCTAAAACAAGAACATCCTTCGGTGCTTTTTCCAGAATATCTACCATTTTGATCGCATCTCCAAAGTGATATCCCATGCAGCCAATTGCAAAGATATCTTCCGCCTGGAATACAACTCCGTTTCCGCAGTTATGCAGGATCACTGCAAAGTTCTCATCCTGAACTTCATCCACGATCTGCTGAACATAATCATATGCGAATTCTTTTGCAAGCGGAGGAGAAAGGATACCTGCAAGCGGTTCTCCGATCACAACGCCCTGTGCGCCGATTTTCTTGAATTCTTTAATATATTTGATAATGAATTCTGTTGATTTTTCAAGTAAGGTATGAACCATTTCCGGCTCGTCATAGCAGTTGATCATTGCTTCATTAACGTCCATTAAACGCCCTGCTAATGAGAATGGTCCAATGCACTCTGCAAAGACCGGACGGTCTGTAATGACTTTCATTGCTTTTCTGATACCGTCAATATTGACGCCGGTACGGCCTGCTCCGACTTCAGGAACCTGAAGTGCGTCTGCATCTTCTGGTGACTTGATCAGCTGTCCGGTGATTGTTGGTACTTCGTCAACGGAATAAACTGTGTTTGCTCCAAATGCCTCTGCCTCTACAGAAAGATCCATATAACCAAGTGCGATCGGAAGATCATAACGGTCTGCGATCATCTTCATGCCCAGCGCCTGGTTGCTGCTGTTGGTGACCAGTTCCTTTACGGTTACATAAAGCATCTGCACTGCCGGGAAGGAAAGAATCGGCATCGGCTGTTTCTTCTCGGTCACTCGCATAACATCGAGCCAGTTTTTTATGTTTGAATATTTCATTTTTTACCCCTTTTATTTGTGTTTTGTTGGTCGTGTTTCTTTTTCGGCCAAACCTACTCCTCATTGACCGTCGAGCATAAGAATACGTGAAAATAGTCATAAGTTCTTGAACTATTTTCAATTTTTATAACTATTTTACGTTCTTTTTCTATGATTTTTGTACTTTTATATATTTTTATAATTTTCTTTCATTATTACCATAAGCAAAAAAGAATGCAGAGGGAAGCCTCCGCATTCTTTCTGTCCAAACTATATATTAATAAGTTATTTTACTGTTTCGATCCGGATTACATTGGTATTTCCGGGCTCTCCACCGATGTCACCTCCGGTCATAACGACTTTGTCTCCCGGTTTGAGATTCATCTCACGGATTGCAGCCTTCAGACCATTTTCAAACATCTCTTTTTGATTATCAAAATGCTCTGTAAGCACCGGCTTCACACCCCAACTGATGTTTAGCCTCCGCCAGACACGCTCATCCATTGTTGCCCCGATGATCAAAGAAGGACAGCGGAAGCGGCTGATCATCTTTGCAGTATGCCCTGAAATGGAATTCACAACAATGCATTTTGCATCGACGTCATTGGCCATCGCACAGGTTGCATGACAGATGGAATCCAGATTATCTTTGATCCGGTAGCCAGTGTTGTGGAACCATTCTTCATAATCGATTTTCTCTTCCGTATATTCTGCAATCGCTGCCATGGTCCGCACCGCTTCCACCGGATATGCTCCGCTGGCCGTTTCTCCGGAAAGCATGATCAGCGATGTGCCTTCATAAACAGCATTCGCCACATCCGATGCCTCTGCTCTTGTTGGACGTGGTTTTGTGATCATTGACTCCAGCATTTCCGTCGCCGTAACAACACGTTTTCCACGTATCCTGCAGCGATAAGTCATATCCTTCTGAACCGCAGGAACTTCGATGAATGGAATCTCCACGCCAAGGTCACCTCTTGCTACCATGATGCCGGATACTGCATTTAAAATGTCATCCAGATGATCCACGCCGGAGCGGTTTTCAATCTTGGCAATGATACTGATCCCTTCTCCTCCATTATCATCCAGGAATCTTCTCATCTCCTCGACATTTTTTCTATTCGATACAAAGGATGCTGCAACATAATCAATATCATTTTGGATTCCGAACAAAAGATCCGCCTTATCTTTTTCGCTTAAGAACTCGTGCTGCATCAGCTTTCCCGGGAAATTCATGCTTTTACGGTTAGAAAGGATGCCTCCGTAAATAACCCGGCAAATGATCTCCATTCCCTGAATCTCTTCAACACGCAGTTCGATCAGCCCGTCATTTACCAGGATCCGATCTCCCGCTTCCAGTTCATTCGGGAGATTTGTATAGTTAACTGACACTTTTGTTTCATCGCCTTCGACCTGTTCCGTAGTCAAGGTAAACAACTGACCTTCCGTCAGTTCCACTTTTTCATTTTGAAATGTTCCGACCCGATACTCCGGCCCTTTTGTATCCAGCATGATCGGAATTGGAAGGTGAAGCTTATCACGAACAGCTTTGATCGTATCAATCTTAGCCTTCATTTCCTCATGCGTTCCATGAGAAAAATTAAGCCTGGCGACATCCATGCCGGCCTTCATCATCTCTTCTAATACTTCTGCGCTTTCGCTGGCTGGTCCTATGGTGCAAATAATCTTTGTTTTTCTCATTGTCTATCTCCTGCTTCTGACTTTGCAATTCATGATACTCTTCCGAAGAAAAAAAAGAAACCCCTGAAAAGATTCTTTCCAGGGGTTTGAAAGTCTTCTGTCTTGTTCTCTTTTGACTAACGTTTGGAGAACTGCGGTGCACGTCTTGCGCCTTTGAGACCGTATTTCTTTCTTTCTTTCATTCTCGGATCTCTTGTAAGATATCCTGCTTTTTTAAGAACCGGTCTGTTCTCTGCGTCTGCCTGTACCAGTGCTCTTGCGATACCATGACGGATCGCACCTGCCTGACCTGTGAAGCCGCCGCCCTTAACAGTAACGGTAACATCATATTTGTCAGCGCTGCTTAAAGCTTCGAGAGGCTGGCGAACAATTACTTTCAGTGTTTCATATCCGAAGTAATCATCAATGCTTCTTTTGTTGATTGTGATATTTCCTTTGCCCGGTGCAAGGTAAACTCTTGCGATACTCTTTTTTCTTCTTCCGGTTCCGTAAAATTTATCTGCCAATGTTATTTCCTCCTTTCAGCTTATACTTCCAATGCTTCCGGCTTCTGAGCCTGATGCGGATGTTCCGGACCTGCGTAAACGAACATTTTCTTGATCATCTTACGTCCTAAAGGTCCTTTTGGAAGCATTCCCTTAACTGCAAGTTCAATAACTTTTTCCGGCTTCTTTGCGATCATAGTCTTGAGGTCTGTCTCTTTCATTCCTCCGACATAATCGGAATGACGGTAGTAAATCTTCTGATCTAATTTCTTACCTGTAACTTTGATCTTTTCAGCGTTAACTACGATTACGTAATCACCGGTATCTTCGTGAGGTGTGTAGATCGGTTTGTTCTTACCTCTTAAGATCTTTGCGAGTTCGCTGGAGAGACGTCCGAGAGTTTTTCCGTCAGCATCAACGACAAACCATTTTCTCTCGATCTTCTCCGGATTAGCCATAAATGTCTTCATCGATTTTCCTCCTAAATGTCTTTGGTTCCCATTCCGCCTTTCACTGTAATGTCCGGACAGTTTCCTTCAGAATTTGAACCGTTATATACATTTTACTTCCGACAGTTTCTTAAATGTCTTTCGGGGCTTTTGAAAGGGCATAAAAAGCCTGTCGTCACAAGCTAAGATTATATAGCAGTGACGACAGGTCTGTCAACAAAAAATTATCTTATGCTTTTCTTCCGCAGCAGTGTTTATATTTTTTACCCGAACCGCATGGACACGGATCATTCGGATAAACTTTGTCATCCGCGCGTTTCTTAGGCGCCTTCACAGCGGAATCATCCTTGTTGGTCGCCATCGGTTTTGCGACCTGCTCGCGCTTGACTTCCTGCTCGATCTTAATATGCATCATCACACGGACAGTATCTTCCTGAATTCCTGCGATCATATCATCAAACATGTCATAACCGGCCATTTTATATTCCACGACCGGATCACGCTGACCGTAAGCCTGAAGGCCAATTCCCTGGCGGAGCTGATCCATATCGTCGATATGGTTCATCCAATGGCGGTCGATGACCCTGAGCAGAACCACACGTTCCACTTCTCTTAAGTGTTCTTCAACCGGGAACTCTTTTTCTTTTGCCTCATACAGACGGTGTCCAAGCTCGATCATATCCTGGCGGAAGTCATCCTTGCTGTATCCGCCGGAGCGCTGCTCTTCTGAAAGGCCAACGATTGTTCCGAATACCGGCATCCAGCTCTCGTTAAAGGAAGTCATATCCCACTCATCCGGCTTGGTTCCTTCCACAATGTTGCCATTTACGATCCGCTCGGCTGTTGCATCGATCATCGTAAAAATCGATTCACGCATGGACTCTCCGTCAAGTACACGGCGGCGCTCTGCATAAATGATCTCACGCTGTTCATTCATGACCTCGTCATACTCCAGCAGATTCTTTCTGATACCGAAGTTGTTATTTTCAATCTTCTCCTGCGCTCTTTCAATCGCATTGGAAAGCATCTTGTGCTCGATCTGTTCGCCGTCTTCCACGCCTAAGGTATTGAAGACACTCATCAGCCGCTCAGAACCAAACAAGCGCATCAGGTCGTCTTCCAAAGAAATATAGAAGCGGCTCTCGCCAGGATCCCCCTGTCTTCCGGAACGGCCACGCAGCTGGTTATCGATACGTCTTGCTTCGTGACGCTCAGTTCCTATGATCTTAAGTCCGCCTGCTGCCTTCGCCTCGTCATCAAGCTTAATATCGGTACCACGGCCGGCCATATTGGTTGCGATCGTAACCGCGCCATGTTTTCCGGCTTCTGCGACGATCTGAGCTTCCTGCTCGTGGAACTTTGCGTTCAAAACGTTATGTTTTACGCCGCGTTTACTGAGCATCTTAGAGAGCAGCTCAGAGGTCTCGATCGTGATCGTACCGACAAGGACCGGCTGTCCTTTCTCGTGTGCTGCCACGATCTCATCAATAACGGCTTTATATTTTTCTTTCTTGGTTTTATATACGGCGTCCTGAAGGTCTTTTCGGATGACCGGAACGTTCGTCGGAATCTCAACAACGTCCATACCGTAGATATTCCGGAACTCGTTTTCTTCTGTCAGCGCGGTACCGGTCATACCCGCTTTTTTACGGTATTTGTTAAAGAAGTTCTGGAAGGTGATCGTTGCAAGTGTTCTGGACTCACGTTTTACCTGCACATGCTCTTTTGCTTCGATTGCCTGGTGCAGACCATCCGAATATCTTCTTCCCGGCATGATACGTCCGGTAAATTCATCAACGATCAGGATCTGATCATCTTTTACAACGTAGTCCTGATCTCGATGCATCAGGTTATGTGCTCTTAACGCCAGAATGATATTGTGCTGGATCTCTAAGTTTTCCGGATCTGCAAGGTTGTCGATCTTAAAGAACTGCTCGACACGCCTTACACCTTCTTCTGTAAGGTTGACGGATTTTTCTTTTTCGTTGACGACGAAATCCCCGGTCTCTTCCATCTTCTCGCCCATGATGATATCCATCTTGCCGAGTTCTTTCGCTTCGCCGCGTTTTAACTGTTTCGCCAGGATATCACAAAGCTCATACAGTTTTGTGGATTTTGCAGATTGTCCGCTGATGATCAGCGGCGTTCTCGCTTCGTCAATCAGGATGGAGTCGACCTCGTCGACGATCGCATAATTTAATTCTCGTTGAACCAGGTCTTCTTTTTTGACAACCATGTTGTCTCTCAGATAATCGAATCCAAGTTCGTTGTTCGTTACGTAAGTAATATCACAGTTATAGGCAGCCTGGCGTTCCTCACTGTTCATGCTGTTTAATACGACGCCGACGGTAAGGCCTAAAGCTCTGTGTACCTGTCCCATCCATTCCGCATCACGGTTTGCCAGATAGTCGTTGACAGTAACGACATGAACGCCTCTGCCTTCCAACGCATTCAGGTAAGAAGGAAGCAGACAGGTCTGCGTCTTTCCTTCACCGGTCTTCATCTCTGCAATACGTCCCTGATGCAGGATGATTCCGCCCATCAGCTGAACCGGATAATGTTCTGTTCCGAGTTTTCTTCTGGTCGCTTCCCTTACCAGTGCAAAGGCTTCCACCAAAAGATCATCCAGAGTTTCGCCCTCAACCAGACGTTTTTTAAACTCATCTGTCTTGGCACACATCTGCTCATCTGTCAGCTGCATCATGGCAGGACGCAGTTCTTCTATTTTGTTAACAAGCGGCGTGATCCGCTTGATTTCCTTCGAACTATGACTTCCAAAAAGTTTTTCTTTTAAACCCATTGATTAAAATGACTCCTGTCTATTCAAGATTCGGCGCCGCTTTTTGTGGCGGCGCCTTGTTTCTTCCCTATTTAATTGTTTCTTCCGTATTTTATTCCGGCTCGATCAGACCATAGGTGTCGTTCTTTCTCTTGTAGACGACATTGATCGTGTCTGTTTCGGAGTTCGTAAATACAAAGAAGTTATGTCCCAAAAGGTCCATCTGCATACATGCCTCGATCGGATCCATCGGTTTGAAATCGAATCGTTTATTCTTTACGATTTTGATCTCATTCTCGTCCTCATCGTAGTCCTGCTCGATGTACTCTTTTGTGAACGTCTTGCGATCCTGATACTTATCAATCAGCTTGTTTTTGTACTTTTTCAGCTGGGTCTCGATGGCTTCCTCTGCCAGGTCAATGGAAACATACATATCAGAGCTTGTCTGCTCTGCACGGATGATTCCGCCCTTAACAGGGATCGTTACCTCAATCTTCTGGCGGCTCTTTTCTACGCTTAAGGTAACCTGTGCCTCCGTCTCCTTTGAAAAATACCTTTCAAGCTTGCCGATCTTCTCCTGGATGGCTGACTTAAGGCTTTCTGTGACTTCAACATTTCTGCCAGTTATAGTGTATTTCACTATATCACCCCTTTCCGCCTTTTTTATGGATTTATTGTATCATAAAAGAGTTCCCGGTGGGAACTCTTTCACAAAAAATTCTAACTTTTTAGTTGATGTATCTTACCACGTTTATGATCGGCATCATGTACATGCTGGCGTAGCTTGCTGTAGTACCGGGGACAGACTCATGAACGACCGTTCCATCTCCGATATACAGAGCTACGTGCCCTGAGTAAGCTACGATATCTCCCGGCCGGATATCTTCGATCGGAACAGAAGTTCCGCCCCAAGCCTGATCGCCGGCGGATCTGGAGATTTCGATTCCATAAGCCCTGTAGATCGCACTCGTAAAACCTGAGCAGTCAGCGCCGTAGCTGAGATCAGAACTTCCCCAAATGTATGGAAGGACACCGACAAACTGCTGTGCATAATCCGCAATTGCCTGCCTTAAAGCTGCCGTGTCTGCGGAATCCGGAGCGCCTGGCGCGATATTGATCGTACGCTGTGCAGCAACTGCCGTATCTAATGCCTGCTGCTGTTCTTTTGCGATTTCTACCTCTTCTGCTGCAGCAACTCCGTCATTGATCCGGTTCGTGTTATCAATCTCTGCGGATACCAACGCTGCATATTTACGAACGACGGCAAAGGTCATGTCAGAATTCAATACCCAGCCTTCACCAACTCCCGGCACACTGATCTTACTGAGCTCATCGCCTTCTTCCACCAAAGTATATCTGACACCACTTGGAAGAACGCAAAGAACTTTACTGCCGTCCCAGTCTTCTTCATACAGATAAACATCGTCACTGTTTGCAAATGCTGCGCTGATGTAGGTAGAGCCGTCTAAGCCTTCCGCTTCCATTCCACGAACGAAGCCGTCTTTGAGGACATAGCCATTTACAGAATCCGAGATGATCTGATACCAGTTGCCCTGCTCTTTTACAAGTGTCGCAACATCACCGGTATACATATGTCCTACGACCTTAGCAGCCTGAGCGCCTTTTTCGATCCGCTCGTTGCCTTTGATCTTATCATAAACATCAGCAGTGCCTTCACCGTTATAAATGATCAGCTTTCCGATCGTGCTGCCGTTTGCATCATAATATTCATTAAAGTCCCCTTCCAGAGATGCACCCAGTGCTGTCGTAGAAAGGAGTTCAATCGAACTTCCGGAAGTTGCATCCACATAACCGTCTAAGACGCCGCCCATACCGGCACCTGGAACCAGCAGCGTGTTTTCCTCTGTCGCTTTCATAGTCTTTCCGGAAACGGTCTGGTTTGTAAGCGCCATCACGCCAATTCCTGTAAACGCAACCGCAGCAGCAAGTATAATTGCTGCTGCTTTATTGAATTTAAATTGTTTCATTTTTTCAAGTGTCATATTGATCCTTTAGTAAACATACGCGAGCGGGTCAACAGGATTTCCGTCAACAAGAAGCTCAAAGTGGCAATGAACGCCTGCCGCATCTCCGGTCTCACCTGCAAATCCGATAACGTCATATTGACTTACCGTCTGCCCTGCAGAAACATTCAAAGAACTCATATGTGCGTATCTGGTCACGATGTGGTCATCATGCTGGATCAGGACGTAATTTCCATAGCCCCAAGTGCTCCATCCTGCTTCGAGTACGACACCACCGTTGCTTGCCCAGATTGGTTCTCCATAGCCGCACCAGTAATCGACACCCTTGTGGAAACTGCCCCAGCGCCAACCAAATCCGGAGGAGAACTGACCGTTCAGAGGAATGACAAAAGATCCTGCGCTGATGCCTGCCAAAGTTGCCGGGTCAACGTCACCGGAATAAACAGAGAGAGCTGCCTGGGCTGCCTCAGCTGCTGCAGCTTCTTCTGCTGCTCTTGCTTTATCTTCCTCAACGCCTTCTGCAGATGCGACACCATTGTTGATACGATTCGCAGCATCATTTTCTGCAGAAACTAAGGATGCATATCTGCGGACAACAGCAAAGGTCATCTGATCATTATAGACCCAGCCTTCACCAACTGACGGAACACTGATCTTGCTCAGTTCATCACCATCTTCCAAAAGCGCATATCTGACACCGCTTGGAAGAACGCAAAGGACTCTGCTGCCATCCCAGTCTTCTTCGTACAGATAGACATCATCACTGTTTGCATAAGCAGCACTGATATAGGAAGAACCATCCAGACCTTCTGCCTCAATACCGCGGGCAAATCCGTCTTTTTTAACGAAGCCATGCACAGCATCAGAAACGATCTCATACCAATCGCCCTGTGTTTTTACAAGCGTTGCAACATCTCCCGGATGCATATGTCCGATCACTTTTGCAGCAGCTGCGCCTTGTTCTACACGCTCGCTGCCTTTGATCTTATCATACACATCAACGGTTCCCTCACCATTATAAATAATGAGTTTTCCGATGGTGCTGCCGCTTGCATCATAATATTCATTATAAGTATCGCCCAAGGAAGAAGCTAACGCGGTCGTGGAAAGAAGTTCCACAGAACTGCCGGAAGTAGCTCCAACGTAGCTGTCAATCACTCCGCCCATGCCGGCACCCGGAAGCTTTAAGCTTTCTTCTGCCATAACGACATTCATCTTAGTCTGAGCCGGATTCGCTGCAAGAGAAGTAACAGACATAATGCCGCCACCTAAAATAGTTACGGCACCTGCAAGAGCGATCATAGTTTTTTTCGTGAATTTGAACTTTTCGAACATATTTAAAATCGATTTTATTACATAATTGTTACAAATTTCTTACTAAATATAACATTCGATTCCTAAAAAGTCAACCTTTCTATTTGTGAATAATCTGTTAAAAAGAGGAAAAATACCACTAATTCTTGTGATACTCTTTCTGTATACACCACAACATCTTGATTCATCGATACCGTTTGTCCTTTTGCCATGATTTTGTAACAATTTCAGACGATCACCAAACAGAAAAAGGCGCCAGTTTTTAACCAGCGCCTTTCATCATACTATCACTCTGCTATTTCTGCAATTGTTTTTTTAAGCAGCTTTTTTTCTGGTGATCAGCTTGATCACTAACAGAGTTAAGATCATCAGCACAACTGCGATCGGAAGAGCGATTGCTGCGTTTGGAAGCAGACCTGCGATGATATAGGAGACGAAGGATACTGCTGCAACAGTGATCGCATATGGAAGCTGTGTGCTGACGTGTGTCACGTGATCACACTGTGCTCCGGCTGATGCCATGATCGTTGTATCGGAAATCGGTGAGCAGTGATCGCCGCAAACGGCGCCGGCCATTGCCGCACTCATATTAACAACTCCTAAAGAGCTTGTAAGCGGGAATGCTGCAAGAGTGATCGGGATCAGGATACCGAAGGTTCCCCAGCTGGTTCCTGTTGCGAAGGAGATTACAACTGCGATCACGAATACCAGTGCCGGCAGGAACCAGGTGATTCCGCTTGCTCCGGCCATAATGCTCTCAACAAACTCGGTAGAGCCTAAAGAATCTGTCATTGCTTTCAGCGTCCATGCAAAGGTAAGGATCAGGATTGCAGGAACCATGCTCTTGAAGCCTTCCGGAATTGCTGCCATACAATCTTTGAAGCTGATGATTCTTCTGCACAGATAGTAGATGATCGTAATGATCAATGCGACTGCCCCGCCATACATCAGACCTATGGAAGCATCGGAATTGGAGAATGCCTCAATCACATTTGCACCTTCCATTGCACCGCCGGTATAGATCAATCCGAAGATACAGCAAATGATCAAAACAATGATCGGGAAGATCAGATCGATGACTCTGCCTTTCGGATTTGCCTGATCTTCTTCTGTATTAGAATACGGATTCATTCCATTAAAGATATCCCCCGCATCTGCTGCATCAGTATATTTTCTCATTGGGCCGTAATCCATTTTGAAGATGATCAGGAAGAACATCATAACAATGGTAAGGATCGCATAGAAGTTAAACGGGATGGATGCGATGAACGCATGAAGTCCCTGACCTTCTCCAACATAGCCGGATACAGCTGCCGCCCAGGAAGAGATCGGAGCAATAATGCAGACAGGAGCTGCCGTTGCGTCGATCAGGTAAGCCAGTTTTGCGCGGCTGATCTTGGAAGCATCGCTGACAGGACGCATGACAGAGCCGACTGTCAGACAGTTGAAATAGTCATCGATAAAGATCAGGATTCCAAGGATGATCGTTGCAACCTGTGCGCCACCGCGGCTCTTAATATGCTTTGCAGCCCAGCGTCCGAATGCTGCGCTTCCGCCCGCCCGGTTCATGAGAACGACCATCGTTCCTAAAATGACAAGGAAAACTAAGATACCAACATTCCAGCTGTCAGCAAGGGCACCATTTACAAAGCCATCACTGAAGATGTGCTCTAAGGCTCCGATTGGCTTTCCATTGGAATAGAAGAATCCGCCAACTAAGATCCCGACAAACAGGGAGGAATAAACCTCTTTTGTGATCAGTGCAAGGACAATGGCTACGATAGGCGGAACCAGTGACCAGAACTTACCATAAAAAATGCTTTCAGCTACTGCTTCGCCATCATCAGCAAAGACAGTCCATGCAAACATCATGATTAAGACTGCCGCAATAATCACGATACGGGCAATCTGTCTTCCCCTTGACAGCTGCCTCTTCTGTCCAAACAGTTCGTTTCTTAAATGTCTCATAATGACCTCCGATTTTAGTTACACTTACTTTGCTTGGTCCCATGGAATTCCATGCTCAGAAATCGTTTGCTATGGGAAGTTTCAATAAAAAAAGATGTTTTACCAATTGCAAAACATCACATATATCAGGCTTTAAGCGCCTCCTGCAAAAAAGCTCTCCACATATGTGACAGTCCGCAGGGTATTTCCCTGCGCCCCAACAGCTTTCCCTTGTTCAGGATGAGAAAACCATTTCGGCGGAATTCCCTTTCAGTATCAGCGGCTCCTGCTGCCGTTTGCTGAGCTTACTCATGTTTTCCGCGCCTCGATTCTGCAAACAATATCTAATTATTCTAAAAATTATAGTGAGGTAAAGGCATAATGTCAACGGTATTTTTCATCTGCGTTAAAGCGCTAAAGTCCCCATACAATATAAGAGGCAGAGGATTTCTCCTCTGCCCCTATGGTGTTATGCATAAATAATCTTTTTATCGCTGTCAACTCGCGAAAGAGCTTATTCTTGTGGTTCTGTCTCTTTTTTGACCTTTGCGCAGAGTTCTCCTTTTTCATCCACATCGATCACGATCACGTCATCCGGTACAAGGTTTCCTTCGAGGATCAGTCTTGCAGCAAGCGTCGTAACGTTCTTCTGCAGGAATCTCTTAAGCGGTCTAGCACCATACGCTGGATCGTAGGATCTGTCTGCTGTCAGTTCTTTTGCTTCCGGAGTCAACTCGATGGACAGCTCTTTATCCTTCATCAGGTCATTGATCTCTTTCAGCTGCAGATCAATGATGGAGGCGATGTTATCTCTGGTCAGTGGCTTGAACATGATGATCTCATCCAGTCTGTTGAGGAACTCCGGTTTGAAAGAGCCTCTCAGCTGTTCCATGACCATCTCCTGTGCGTCTGCTTCGATCTCGCCGTTTTCATCAATGCCGTCCAGCAGGAACTGGGATCCGATGTTCGAGGTCATGATCAGGATGGTGTTCTTAAAGTCGACAGTCCGTCCCTGAGAGTCCGTAATCCGTCCGTCATCTAAGACCTGAAGCAGAACATTGAAGACATCCGGATGGGCCTTTTCCACCTCATCGAACAGAACAACGGAATAAGGTTTTCTGCGAATCGCTTCTGTCAGCTGTCCGCCTTCATCGTATCCGACGTATCCCGGAGGCGCTCCGATCAGTCTGGAGACGCTGTGTTTCTCCATATATTCGCTCATATCGATACGAACGATATTGTTCTCATCATCAAAGAGAGCCTGTGCCAAAGCTTTTCCAAGCTCGGTCTTTCCAACACCGGTTGGTCCTAAGAACATAAAGGATCCGATCGGTCTGTCCGGTTCCTTGATTCCGGCTTTGCTTCTCCAGATCGCATCTACGACTTTCGAAACTGCCTCGTCCTGTCCTACGACTCTTTTGTGGAGGATCTCGCTTAAGGAAAGGATTTTTGCTCTCTCAGTCTCATTCAGTTTGGAAACCGGAATACCGGTCCAGCGGGAGACGATCCTTGCAATCTCTTCTTCTGTAACATTCTGTCTTACCAGAGAAAGATCCTTGGCTTTGATCTTTGCCTCTTCCTCTTCCAGTTCTTTCTGTGCCTGAGGAAGTGCTCCATATTTCAACTCGGATAATTTCTCCAAATCATACTCGCGCTCTGCGATCTGGATCTGATTATTCAGATCTTCGATCTTTTCACGGATCTGGGAAAGTTTCTCCACGGATGCTTTCTCATTTTCCCACTGCGCCGTCTTTGCAGTATATTCATCTTTGAGTTCTGCATGTTCTTTCTGCAGTTCTTCCAGACGTTCTTTGCTTAAGTTATCGGTTTCTTTCTTTAATGCCGTCTCTTCGATTTCCAGCTGCATAACTTTTCTTCTGAGTTCATCCAGCTCGGACGGCATGGAATCCAGCTCTGTCTTGATCATTGCGCAGGCTTCATCTACCAGGTCGATTGCCTTATCCGGAAGGAAACGATCTGTGATGTACCGGTCTGAAAGGACCGCTGCGCTGACCAGTGCTGAATCGGTAATCTTTACGCCATGGAACACTTCATAACGTTCCTTGATACCACGAAGGATTGAAATCGTATCTTCTACTGTCGGCTCATCTACCAGGACCGGCTGGAAACGTCTTTCAAGCGCCGGATCTTTTTCAATATACTTGCGGTATTCATCAAGTGTCGTAGCTCCAATACAATGCAGTTCGCCTCTTGCAAGCATCGGCTTTAACATATTGCCGGCATCCATGCTGCCTTCGGTTTTTCCTGCACCGACGATCGTATGCAGCTCATCGATGAACAGAAGGATCTGTCCGTCGCTTTCTTTGACTTCCTGAAGAACAGCCTTCAACCGCTCTTCAAATTCGCCTCTGTATTTCGCACCTGCGACCAAAGCGCCCATATCCAGAGAGAAGATGGTCTTATCCTTCAGTCCTTCCGGAACATCACCTTTTACGATTCTTTGGGCAAGGCCTTCTACAACTGCTGTCTTACCAACGCCCGGCTCACCAATCAGGACCGGGTTATTTTTCGTCTTTCTGGAAAGGATACGGATGATATTACGGATCTCCGCATCACGTCCGATGACCGGATCCATTTTCTGCTGCCTTGCTTTATCCACAAGGTCCGTACCATATTTTTCCAATGCTTCATAGGTTGCTTCCGGATTGTCAGTGGTGATCTTCTGATTGCCTCTTACAGTCGATAACGCTTTGAGGAATTCATCCCTGTCGATTCCATAGACACGGAACAGCTCTTTGAGTTCCTTGTTTCCTTTCTTGATCATCGAAAGGAACAGATGCTCAACAGAGACATAATCATCGCCCATTGCCTTTGCTTCATCTTCCGCAGAAAGCAAGGTATCGTTAAGGCTCACGCTTAAATGCTGCTGTCCGCCCTGCACTTTTACTTTCTTCTGAATTTCCTGTACGACCGCATTTGTAAAGTCTTTCGGATCGATGCCCATCTTTTCGATCAGCTTCGCGATCAGACTGTCTTCCTGTGTCAACAGACAGTATAAAAGATGCTCGCAACCGATTTCCTGATTGCCGTAATCATTGGCGACTTTCTGGCAGTCATTGACAGCTTCAATGGATCTTTGTGTAAATTTGCTGATATTCATAACTATCACCTCTTTCCGGGAGATTTGTTCCTGTTTCTTTTTCGAACATTAGCACTCTTTGCTTTTGAGTGCTAATGTTCTATCTGTACTATAACACTTAATATGCAAATGTCAACCGTTTTTTTCACTTTTAAAAAAATCCGACACAGAGACCGGCAGCTATGCTGTGATTGCTCCGATTCCGCGTGTTAGAATCTCTAAATATAAAAATGCCCTCTGCAAGGGCCGGGCCATTCGAAAAATATTCTAAATGAATATTTTTCTCAGTAACCCTATGAAAAACGTGACTTGTATTCACGTTTTCATACCCTTGCGACGGGCATTTTTCTATTAAGAGCTTCTAGAACACGCTCCATAGTCACAATCACAGCATAGCTGCCGGTCTCTGTGTCGGATTTATTTTAACTTTGTGCAGATAACTTTGCTGCCTGATCTGCTGCAATACAGTTATCGACCAGTTCGAAGATATCTCCGTCCAGGATACTGTCTAAGCGATAAGAAGTGAAGTTGATGCGGTGGTCCGTAACACGTCCCTGCGGGAAATTGTAAGTCTTGATCTTTTCGCTTCTGTCTCCGGTACCAACCTGGCTGCGGCGTTCCGCTGCCTCTGCTGCCTGCTTTTTCTGAAGTTCTAAGTCATACAGACGGCTCTTTAAGACTTTCAGAGCCTTATCTTTATTTTTCAACTGGCTCTTTTCATCCTGACAGGAAATAACAATGCCTGTCGGAATGTGCGTAAGACGCACTGCGGAGTCAGTCGTGTTGACGCACTGCCCGCCGTTTCCGGATGCACGGAAGACGTCGAACTTGCAGTCGTTCATATCGATTTCAACATCCACATCTTCTGCTTCCGGCATGACCGCAACGGTTGCCGTTGAGGTGTGGATCCTTCCGCCGCTTTCCGTTACAGGAACGCGCTGTACACGGTGTACCCCGCTTTCATATTTCAGCTTGGAGTATGCACCCTGTCCATTGACCATGAAGACAACTTCCTTCATGCCTCCAAGTCCCATTTCGTTTAAAGAAACGAGATCTGTCTTCCAGCCGTTGCGCTCTGCGTATCTGCAGTACATGCGGTAAAGCTCTGCTGCAAACAGTGCAGCCTCATCTCCACCGGCTCCGGCACGGATTTCCATGACAACGTTCTTATCATCGTTTTCATCTTTTGGAAGCAGGAGGATCTTAAGTTCTTCTTCCAAAGTCTCAACATCTTTCTTGGCCTCTGAAAGTTCTTCTTTTGCCAATTCCTTGAGTTCTTCGTCGTTTTCTGTTTCCAGAAGTTCCAGACTGTCTGAAATCGTCTGTTTCGCGTCCCGATATTTCCGGTAAGTCTCAACGATCGGTGTCAGGTCGCTCTGCTCTTTCATCAGTTTGCGGAACTGATTCTGGTCAGAAGCGGTCTCCGGCTTTCCAAGTGCTTCGAGCACTTCTTCATATCGTTTTTCAATGGATTCCAGTTTATCAAACATTGTGATCCTGCTTTCTGTGTCTAAATTATGATTTGTTTTTAGTTTAAAGGCTTCCGAGCACCACACGGTCAAGCCCGGCGAGGTCTTTCACAACTTCTATCTGCTGAAAGCCCGCCTCCTGAAAAAGTCCTTTTACGGCCTCTGCCTGACTGCAGCCAATCTCCACTAACAGCACTCCATTCTTTTTCAAATAAGACGGAGCTTCCCTAACCAGCCGTTCGTAAATATCCAGACCTCTCGCTCCAGCCTTAAGCGCCAGGGAAGGTTCATGCTCCTTTACTTCCGGCATCAGCGTTTCATATTCACTGTCACTGACATAAGGCGGATTGGATGCGACCAAATCGAAGCTGGTTCCTTCTTTCAATGCTTCAAAAAGATCCGACCGAAGGAAATCAATTTCGCAGTGATTATCTTCGGCA
>JAZQCK010000013.1:0-10047 GCA_045546255.1 Lachnospiraceae bacterium
GCCATCAATTTCATATTGTCTGTAAAGCTTCCGATGCGGTCTGCACGGAGTTTGATCTGGCTTAAGCTTTCCTCGCCAGTGATATAAAGGACTTTGTGCCCTTCATCGCTTAAGTTCTTGCAAAGCTGCGTCAGCAGCGTAGATTTTCCGATACCAGGATCTCCGCCTACAAGAACGAGGGATCCTTTGATGATCCCTCCTCCTAAGACGCGGTCAAACTCCTGCATGCCTGTTGCAGTCCGGACACTGACCGTTGCCTCGATCTCGTTCATGGAAACCGGTTTTCTATCTTCCGAAAGGCGAAGCGAAGCATGCGCTCTTCCCGGAGCACCTTTTGGAGCTTTCTGAGACGGCGCTTCTACGAAAGTATTCCATTCGTGGCAGGCAGGACACTGTCCCGCCCACTTGACGCTCTCATATCCACATTCTTTACAGAAAAAGATGGTTTCTTTCGCCTTTGCCATACTATTTACTCTGAGTCGCTTTCGCTTTCTTCTCCTTTACCGCTTTCTTTGGTGCTGCTGCCGCCTTTTTACGAGGCTTGGCAACTGTAAATACTAATTTGCCGGCATCTTTTGGTGCCTTAACGCTCACGGTATCCCCGCGTTTGATCTCGCCGGAAAGAACCGCTTCTGCGATCTCATCTTCCAGGAGAGACTGCACTTTTCTTTTCAGTGCACGTGCGCCGTACTTTGGATCATAGCCCTGGTCCACCAGGAAGACTTTCGCACTTTCTGCGACACGCACATTGAGTTCCATCTGCTCTTTGGCTCTTGCCTTAAACTCTTTCAGCAGGATCTCAATGATATCCTTCATGTTCTCCTTCGACAGAGATTCGAAGACGATAATGTCATCAATACGGTTGATAAACTCCGGACGGAAGAGATGTTTGATCTCATCCATCACGGCAGATTTCATTTTCTCATAATTTGCACGGTCATCTTTTTCCGTTGCAAAGCCAAGGCTCTTTGGCTCCATGATCCGCTGCGCGCCGGCGTTACTGGTCATGATAATGACGGTGTTCTTAAAGTCTGTCATGCGGCCATGCGCATCTGTAATACGACCATCATCCAGCACCTGAAGCAAGACGTTAAAGACGTCCGGATGAGCCTTTTCCACTTCATCGAACAAAAGGATGGAATACGGATTTCTTCTAACCTGCTCGGAAAGCTGTCCGCCCTCATCATATCCGACATATCCCGGAGGCGATCCGATCAACTTAGATACGCTGTGCTTTTCCATATATTCAGACATATCAACACGGATGATCGCATTTTCCGTTCCAAACATTGCTTCAGCAAGTGCCTTACTGAGCTCCGTTTTACCAACGCCGGTTGGTCCTAAGAACAGGAAGGTTCCAATCGGCTTGTTTGGATCTTTGAGGCCAACTCTGCCTCTTCTGATTGCTTTTGCCAAAGCCGTAACCGCTTCGTTCTGTGCGATAACTCTCTTATGCAGTGTTTCTTCAAGATGGCGAAGGCGTTCGCCCTCTTCCTCTTCGAGTTTTCTGACAGGAATCTTCGTCCATTTAGAAACAACATCAGCAATATCTTCCGGATTAACTTTCAGTTTTCCGCCGCTCTTATCAAGGAGTTTCTGGCGGTAGTCATCGATCCTGCCTCTTAAAATGCGGATATCTTTATGTGTTTCGGAAGCCATCTTGATGTTTCCGTGTTTGACATAGTTTTCTCTTTTTTCTTCCATTGCCTTCAGCTGATCATCCATCTCTTTCAGATCCGGCGGAAGGATATAAGAAGATAAACGGACCTTGGAAGAAGCTTCATCGATCAAGTCGATTGCCTTATCCGGAAGGAAGCGATCATTGATATAACGGATTGAAAGGTTCACTGCTGCCTCAACGGCTTCATCCGTAATCGTAACATTATGATGCTCTTCATAATTGGGCCGAAGTCCCTTTAAGATCGCAATCGTCTCTTCTTTTGTCGGCTGCTCCACATGAACTGGCTGGAAGCGGCGTTCCAATGCAGCATCTTTTTCAAAGTGTTTTCTATACTCGTCTAAGGTCGTCGCACCGATGATCTGGATCTCGCCTCTAGCAAGAGCCGGTTTTAAGATGTTCGCTGCATCGATGGAGCCCTCTGCTCCGCCGGCACCGATCATCGTGTGGATCTCATCCATGAATAAAATGATATGACCGTCGTTTTTCACTTCGTTGATCACACGTTTTACGCGTTCTTCAAATTCGCCGCGGTATTTGCTTCCCGCAACCATGGCCGGAAGGTCCAGCGCAAGCACGCGTTTTGAAGCAACCGGACCTGCGATCTCGCCTGCTTCAATCTTTTCTGCCAGTGCTTCCGCAATACTGGTCTTTCCTACACCAGGCTCACCGACCAGGCACGGATTATTCTTGGTCCTGCGGCTTAAGATCTGGACGATGCGGCTGATCTCATCTTCTCTTCCGATGATCGGATCAAGTTTTCCGTTTCTTGCCTCTTCGTTCAGATCACGGCTGAAATCTTTTAAGATGCCTTCAGCCTGAGGGCCTTTGCTCTGCGCATTGTTCATGATTTCTTCTTTATGGGCATTCACATCCTCGCCCATCGAAGATAAGAGCTCTGCGTAAAGCTGTTGTTTATTAATTCCAAGTCCAGACAGAATTCGAATTGCCGCACTGTCTTCCGCCTTTAGAAGAGCAAGAAGCAGGTGTTCGGTTCCGACTTCTGCGATATTAAAGCGCTCCGCCAGCTCACCGGCAGTCTGAATAATGGCTTCTGCCTTTGGTGAAAAGGTTCCGCCATCGCTTACGACCACCATATCCGGTGTCTCAAAGGTTTTCTTGATCAGGCTCTTGACGGCCTTGGTCGTAATGCCGTGTGCGGCTAAGACCTGCTGTGCAACAGAACCGTCAACCGTTGTAAGACCGATCAGGATATGTTCGGTCCCGATATACGTCATATGAAGTTCTGCAGAAATCTCCGTTGCTTCGGCAATTGCTGCCTGTGCCATTTTAGTAAATGGTCTTTTTCTCATTGTATAATCTCCTAATTATTTATTTCATTTCATCGTAAATATCGTCGATCAGCTGTTTAAACTCTTCGCGTGTTAAACCTTTGCAGATCCCCCTTGCGATCAGCGGTCGAAGATACGCGCGCATCTTTTCCATGGACTGCATCTTGTTCACGTCCACCGCAACAACAGCGCCCCTCCTGCGGTCGACTTTCAAAAAGCCGTCCTGGCGAAGAGTCGTGTATGCTTTGTTCACGGTATGCATGTTGACGCCGATATCGTCCGCAAGAGCTCTGACAGACGGGAGCGATTCTCCTTCCTTGATCTGGGAGGTTGCAATCGCTAAAAAGATCTGGTTTCTAAGCTGGATGTAAATAGCTTCATCGCTATTGAAATCGATATCTATAAACATAGAAAGACCTCTCGTTCTAATTGTTATACGAATAATATAACAATTGTCACGGGAAGTCAATCTGTTGAATCGATCGCGATATTAAATTTCTGTTACATTTTTCTTACAATTAAAGGCTTTGAGGAAAGTACTGCTCCTACGGACGGTCGATCTTATCCTGAACCTCATCAAAGATCTTGTCCAGATCGCCCTGCACTTTGCTGACTTTCTGCTCAACTGCATCAGAGAAATCCTGTGCTTTTACTTCAGCAAAGTCTTTCACTTCCTCTGCTTTATCATCTGCTTTGTCAGCAAACTCCTGCATTTTCTCTTCTGCATTATCCTTGAACTCTTCAAACTTTGCGCTTGCGGTCTCGGTATATTCTTTTACCTTTTCTGTCGCTTTACTGGAGAACTCTTCGATCTTAGCTTTTGCATTCTGAACAGTCTCGCTCTCAGCTGCTTTTTTTGCTGCCTCGCTGATCTCTTCGCCAGCCTGCTTTGCATAAGCCTTTACTTTCTGTCCGGTCTCGCTCTGATTAAAAGAATCAGCTGCTCTCTTTACAGCAACAAATGCAGTGATCGGAAGAACGATCAGCTCTGCTGCCACATTCAATAATGAATTCTTAGTTTTCTTATCCATACCATACTCCTTATCGTTTCGGATAACTGTACTTTTTCACTGGCTTTATCTTACCATATGTGTTGTTTTTTGTTAAATCAAATATCCTTTTTTCACATTTTTTTCAATAAACTCCATGCAGAGCTGATAGAGCCTTTCGCTTCCAGGACGCACCCTTTCGGCACGCGCCTTCACCTGCTCTGCTGTCACGTCATGATCCGTCCAGGCTTTCCCCTCTCCCATATCGTTCATCATGATCGGATGCAGGACATCCATCGCAATTGCAAAACAAGCCTCTTTCGTTTCGCCGGCTTCAAATTCATCCCAGAGTGCTCTTAAATACTCTGCCTGGTCATCCGGCAGGATGTGAAAGATCCGCTCTGCTGCCTTCAGTTCTCTCTCCCGCTTGGATTTATTTGCCTCCGGGTCATACGCATAAGTATCTCCGGCATCGATCTCAACAAGGTCATGGATCAGCGCCATCTGGATCGTCCGGCCAAGATCGACCTCTTCATTTGCATATTCTTTGAGGAACATTGCCATGAGCGCCAAATGCCAACTGTGTTCGGCATCATTTTCAGGCCTCGAATTGTCCCCGATATTTGTCTGGCGGAAAATATGCTTGATCTTATCCGCTTCCCTTATAAAATTCAGCTGTCTTTCCAGTCTCTCTTCCATCATTTCAGTACGCCAAAATCGGAGAACGGCCAATAGCAGAGCCATGCCTTTCCGATGATTGCCTTCTTCGTCACATACGTATTGGTCCACATGCGGGAATCCCTGGAATTTCCGCGGTTGTCTCCCATACAGAAATAACTGTCTTCCGGAACCGTATAGGGTCCGGCATTATAGCGTTTTCCCTGGGCTTCAACTGCGCTTGGATCGTCCTTGATATTTTCCCACTCAATCCAGTAGTTGTCATTGATATAGTTTTCTTCCTGTGCCTCGCCATTTACATAGACAATGCCATCGATCAGTTCAACGGTATCCCCCGGCGTTCCAATGACCCTCTTTACAAAGAACTGTGAGGGATCATCCGGATAGCGGAAGACAATGATGTCGCCGCGTTCCGGCTCGCTGAAAAGGTAAGCTACGCGGAAGCCGATCATACGGGATCCCGACATGATCGTATTTTCCATGGACCCGGTAGGAACGGTTGAATTCACGATAATAAAGAAATTGATGAATAATGCCACTGCCAGAGCAATAACAATGACAACAACCCAATCCAAAACAGCGTAGAGCCCCGGATGTGCGGCTCTTCGTTTTGCCTTTCTCTGCTTTCTTAATTCTTTCGGAGATAAGATTTCTATTTCCTCGGGCTCATCCGTATGTTCGATTTCTTCCGAGTCAAAATTCAGCCTCCGAACGGAAGCTGGAATATTATCATTTTCCTCTTTCGGTAATCGCTGTGTCATTATAAAAAACGTTTCCTCTGCTCTTTTGATAATTTAGGATATCGATACTTTAACGCATAAAAGTTATCCCCATTCATTCGGATATTTGTGGATAACTTTTTAGTTTTTACACATTTTATCGATTTTTGTCGACCATAATGTCGATTGCATGATGCTCATTTTCAATATTTACAAGTTTATGTCTGCCGGCATTTTCGCCGTCGATCACCCACTGCACTTCTGCATCCGATTCAATCTTTATCTTGCGGGTCTTAAACTTCGTCACCATCTCATTGTTCCAGTCTTTATTCGCTGCAAGGAAGAGATTGTTAACCAGCTGGCTGAAATCCCTGAGCGATCTTGGACGATGACAGAGAACAACTTCAAACAAACCATCCTGCAGATCGACATTCCCCCCGGTGATGCCGTTGAATCCACCGACGCTCAAGGTATTGGTGATCATCCCCAGGAAGAAATTGTCCATGATGACCTGCTCCTGCCCTTCTGTATCTTCGTAAGTGATCTTCAGGTCATAGGCGTCCAAATGCAGAAGAACCTTGATTCCTTCTACCAGATAGGCCAGATAGCCCCAGCGTTTTTTCACTTCCTGTGGAGTAAAACAGGAAACTGCTGATAACTTTCCGAGCGATGCTACATAGGTGAAAAAGGTATCATTGAACTTTCCGATATCTGTTGTATACCTTTTCCCTTCCACAGTGATCTTTGCAGCCTCTGTGATCACAGACGGAAGACCATAGCTCTTTCCGGTATCATTCGTAGAACCGGTCGGAATAAAGCCGATCGGCTTACGCTTTTCCTTTGGAAGCTGCATCATACCGGCAACCGTCCCGCTTAACGTCCCATCTCCGCCAGAGCAGACGATCAAATCGAAAAGATCAGCTTTTTCGATAACTTCCTTCGGTCCGTCTCCTGGTCCCTGCGTACGATAAAGCCCTACAGAGTACCCTGCTTTTTCAAAGATTTCCGTGACTTCATCGAGGTGTTTCGGGATCACAGATTTACCAGCATTCGGATTATAAATAAATAACAGTCTCTTCTCGTCCATTTTTATACGGCTTTTGTATACTCCTTAAGCCAATCTCTCAGTTCCTCGTCAAGATAAGGAGCCATCGTCTCATAGACAGACTCATGGTAGTTATTTAATAACTTTTTATCTTCTTCTGTCAAGTAAGACGTATCGATTCCATCCAGATCGATCGGGATAAATGTCAGGTTTTCAAACTGAAGGAACTTGCCGTCTTCTGTTTCTTTAAATGGCACGACCAGCAATTCGTTTTCAGTACGGACACCGAATCTGCCTTCTCTGTAAACGCCCGGCTCATCCGTGACCACCATGCCTTCTTCCATAACCGCAGATGGTCCGTTTGCACCGATCCGGTAGCGGATATTATGAGGTCCTTCATGGACGTTTAATACATGGCCGACGCCATGACCAGTGCCGCACTTATAATCCCAGCCTTCTTTCCACATCGGCTCGCGGGCCATGATATCCAGATTTTCTCCGCGGCAGCCCTCAATGAATTTTGCATTCAAAAGCCGAAGCATGGAAGCTGCTGTCAATGTAAAACTCTTCTTCTCTTCTTCAGAGATCGGTCCTAAAATAAAGGTTCTTGTGATATCTGTCGTGCCGTCTTTATACTGTCCGCCACTATCAACCAAAAGCATTCCTTCTGCATCGATCGATTTTGCAGTCTGCGTCGTTGCTTCATAATGCATCATCGCTGCATTTTCTTTATATGCCGCAATCGTATCAAAGCTTGGTTCAATAAACAGAGGATCTTCCGACCTTGTTCTCAGCAGGAATTCATCAATGCTGAGTTCATCGATATGGATCTTTCCTGCCTGATTCTTGACCCAGTGCATCAGCTTGATCACGACAGCACTGTCTCTCTTCATCGCTTCTTTGAGGCACTTGATCTCGGTCTCGTTCTTTACGCCCTTCATCTTTGTAGAAGGATCATCAATATGGATTACCTTGATCCTGCGGTCGGTAAAGTATCTCCAAGTGCTGTAACCGACGCGGTTCATATCCATGAGAATGCAGGTTGCATTCTTTGGTCTGTCTTCCATTTCCGTCGTTTCGACCGGCGCGGTCAGGTTCTCATCATGCACTTCAGGGATCATGTCCACTTCACCCTGAGCCTTTTCAGCATTCTCCGCTATTTCTTGCTCCAATACTGCGCCATCGAGACTGTCATCCTCTTTATTCGCCGTGGAAGAATTTGACACAACGTCAGATACAACTTTTCGGACCTGCGTAGAAAGCATCTCTTTTAATCTGTCAACATCCACATTATCAGACAGTGCCTTCATAAGTGGGTTGAACACTTTTTCTCTTAACTTGTCTTTAACAACTTCCGGTATGGTATCCGGAAGTTCCGGCTCGGCATGAACACATTTATACCACTCCCTGCCATAACCTTCCCCATGTGTGAGCAGGCGATTTGCTTCTGGTTCAATCACTGCATATGCATGAGCGACCGGGTTATTCGGCACATCGTTTGCACGGATGTTATAGATCCAGGCAATATCGTCCAGAGATGCGATCAGATATGCATAGTTCTGGTAGCCGATATCCATCTTTTCAATTTCCTTACGGATCCTTTTCAGCTTGGACTCTACGCTCTCTCCACAGTATTCCTGTGCCATGCTCCAGATCTCCGTAAACGTCTGCTCCGGACGGTCGGTCCAAATCTCGCCAACCAGGTCTCTTTTATATCTGACAGCCACTGCTGTCTCAGAGATTTTTTTCGCAAAGTTGGTACTAACAACGCAGCCGTCAAAGCCTAAGACTTTGCCTTTGGCTTTTTCACGAAGAAATGCATCCGGCTCCGGTACCTCTGGCTGTCCCCATTTCATCAACTGCACACCGCTGCCTTCGAGCTGATGCGCTGCCTGAATATAATATCTTCCGTCTGCAAAGAGCCATGCCTCATCCTTTGTAATGACAACATGTCCTGCAGATCCGGAGAAGCCGGTGATAAACTCGATGCAGCGGAAATGGTCGCCGACGTATTCGCTGTTATGGCAGTCACTCATCGGAATGTAGTAAACATCGATGCCTTCCTCTGCCATTAATTTCCGAAGATGATCAATTCTGTCTGAGTAAATATTCATTGTCTGGAATCTCCTTCTATTTTGCATTCAGTTTTGACCAGAATTTAGCAGTTTCAACCGCTTTATTCCAGCCGTCTAGCTTTTCTTTTCTTTCATTTTCTTTCATGGACGGCTCAAAGGTCCTTCCGATTTTCTGCTTTGCTTTCAGTTCTGCTTTATCTTTCCAGAAACCTGCGGTTAAGCCTGCAAGATAAGCCGCTCCAAGCGCGGTATTTTCGACAACCTTTGGCCGCACGATCTCGCTCTTAATAATGTCTGCCTGGAACTGCATCAGGAAGCAGTTCTGGCTTGCGCCTCCGTCTACTTTCAGTGAATTCAGGCTGTAGCCGGCGTCTGCCTCCATCGCGCGGATCACATCATGTGTCTGATATGCGATTGACTCAAGTCCCGCACGGACAAAATGCTTTTTATTGAAACCGCGAGTAATGCCCACCACGGTTCCACGTGCGCCCTGATCCCAGTGCGGAGCACCAAGACCGGTGAAAGCCGGCACCAGATAGGCACCTGCGGTATCTTCCACTGACAGAGCCATCTTCTCGCTGACCGGAGATTTCTTAACAAACTCCATCTCGTCGCGGAGCCACTGCACAACTGCGCCGCCGATAAAAATACTGCCTTCTAAAACATACTGGGTTTTTTCGCCATCCACGTTCGCAGCAATCGTGGTCAACAGGCCGTTCTTGGAACGGATCACTTTTTCACCGGTGTTCATAAGCAGGAAACAGCCGGTTCCATAGGTATTCTTTACATCTCCTTTTTCAAAGCCGCAAAGACCGAACAGCGCCGCCTGCTGGTCACCTGCCACGCCGCAGATCGGGATCTCGCCGCTTGCAACCGCAATATCGGTATATCCATACTGGTAGCCAGATGGATGAACCTCTGGCATCATGGACATCGGGATCCCAAAGTAATCCAGGATTTCCTCATCCCACTTCAGCTTTTTGATATCAAATAGCATGGTGCGGGAAGCATTCGTATAATCCGTTGCATGGATCTTGTGTCCGCTTAGCATCCACATGATCCAGGTGTCCACGGTGCCGAACAGCAAATCCCCCTTCTGAGCCGCCTTCTTTGCACCTTTTACATTGTCTAAGATCCATTTGATCTTTGAAGCACTGAAGTAAGCATCCGGGATCAGTCCGGTTCTCTGGCGGATCTTCTTTTTCATATCCGCAGGGATCTTATTGATCATGTCCGCTGTTCTCCTGCACTGCCAGACGATTGCATTATAGACCGGCTCACCGGTCTTTTTATTCCAGACGATCGTTGTTTCTCTCTGGTTCGTAATGCCGATGCCTGCGATATGCTCAAAGTTGATTCCAAGTTTCGCAGCGGCTTCAATCGCAACACCGATTTGGGTCGACCAGATCTCCATCGGGTCATGCTCCACCCAGCCCGGTTTCGGATAGATCTGCTTAAACTCCCGCTGGCTGACACTTTTTACGTCACCCTTTTTATCAAACAAAATACATCTCGAACTCGTCGTCCCCTGATCTAAAGCCATAATGTATTTCTTCATATCCGCCCTCCTA
>JAZQCK010000014.1:0-2150 GCA_045546255.1 Lachnospiraceae bacterium
TTCTTTTGTGACGATCAGGATGATCTTTTCGTTCACCGAAATACCTTTGCTGCCGGCACTTTTTCTAAGCTCGTCCGTCTGAAAATACAGCGTCGCATCCGGTGTTAATATCATATTGTGAACAGGTACTACTAACATCTGTCTCCTCCTTTATCAGAGTCCTTATTATTTATTTATTTATAATAAATGATTATTCATTTAAAACTTGGTTTTTGATATCCCCTGCCTTCGCAGGGGATCGTTTGTTTTGTATATCCTGGCGTTTTATCAATCGCATATCTTCTGCTGTCAATTTACCTTAGCAGCAGCTCCTGAAGCATCGCGACCAGTTCGCTGAGCTCCGCTTCCACATCAAACTGCATCTTGCGGCTGTTTAGTGCCAGGAAACGGACCGGCGAAAAGAGTACGGCGGAAAGATTCGGATCGCTGTATCGTTTTACAATGCCGAGCTCCTGATAATGATGGATCACATCAAACACATCACAGCAGCATTCCGTTTCACAGACGGTTTGAGCCAGGCTCGGACAGCGGGAACACTGTTCCACAAAACTGAACGCTTCCTCATGCTCCACCGTGTAATTAAAAAATCCGCGTACCAAAGTGTCGATCAGCTCTGCGCCGCTCATCTCCGGAACCATGCGCTGCATCAGATAATGATATGACTGATGCGAATACTCCTTGAATACTTCAGCAAGCATTTCATCTTTGTTGGAGTAATAAATATAGATCGTGGCCGGAGAGACGCCTGCCTCCTGAGCGATCTTTGCAACCGAAGCGCCGTTGATGCCTTCTCTCAGGATCAGCCGGACGGTTGCTTCTTTGATTCTTTGCTGTTTATCATAATCGCGTGTACGCATATTTTTCTCCGTTATCTATAAAAGCCACTGACCTTGTCTGTGGCTTTTATAATAAATGAACATTCAGTTATTGTCAATATCTGCTCTTTGGAAGGGCTTATGCTAATTTACTGCGGATCTCTTCGAGCGCTTTTTCCAGTTTTTCTTTATCCTGCTCTCCCGGAACCCAGGCAACCATAGCCTTTTCGCCTTCATATCTCGGAATCAGATGAATATGATAATGGAAGACGGTCTGGCCTGCTGCCTCATTATTGTTCTGAAGAACGTTCAGGCCGTCTGCATGAAAGACCTCGGTCAGGACCGGTGCCATTTTCTTTGCCAGTTTATAGGCTTTCGCCTGTACCTCTTCATCGATCTCAAAGATATTTTTGAAATGCTCCTTCGGCAGGATCAGCGCATGTCCCAAAGTTGCCGGACCAGCATCAAAGATTACATTGAAATCTTCATCTTCATAAAGGGACATTGTCGGAATGTCTCCATTTGCTAATTTACAAAAAATGCAGTTTTCGTCTTTCATTTCTTTTTACCTCCAATCAATGCTATTGCCAATAGGATTCCGAAGATGAAACCAGCTGCGTGAGCAACGGCATCCACCCCGGTATTAATAAAGTTCGAATAGAAAAGGAAGATCAGAATAATACCGATCCGCATCCAAAGCATGGACGGGCGCATTCTCCCCCTGTTTTTCACCATTAAATAAACAGCCGCTCCGATCAAGCCGTAAACGGCTCCACTTGCTCCTGCCGAGACAGTGTTCTGACCGGTCAGATAATAATAAGCGGCAGAGACGACACTTGCGCCAAAACCGGAAAGCAGATAAAGTGCCAGATAACGCCAATGTCCTGCCGTTCTTTCAATACTATATCCGGCGATTCCCAGATAGATCATGTTCCCAACCAGGTGGCTGGCGCTGAAATGCATGAACATATTGGTAAGCAAGCGCCAAAACTGATAATTTTCAAAAATATATGGTCCATATGCCGCGCCTTTGGAAAGCATATAGTTCGCATCGCTGACATTTCCGCCAACGACCAGAACGATAAACCAGATCACATTGACCGCAATCAGGGCAATCGTCACGTACGGCCAGTTTTTAAACCGAAGTGCGGTCTGTGCTTTTGCGGAAGGCGTTTCGGAAATGGCCATGTTCAAACCATATTTCAATCCGAAGAAATCATCCGGCTGATTCTCATAGATCAAGAGTCTTCTATCATAGTTATCTGCAAGCCAGACCTGAATTCCCGGAAGCTGAGTCAGTTTTTTATCCCTCTCCACATCATTTGTTGCGATAAG
>JAZQCK010000015.1:0-138236 GCA_045546255.1 Lachnospiraceae bacterium
GCGTGAAGCCCCCCTCAAGATGAGATATCCCATTCGAAAGAAGTAAGACCCCTTGAAGAGTACAAGGTAGATAGGGCAGAGGTGGAAGCACGGTAACGTGTGTAGCTGACTGTTACTAATCGGTCGAGGGCTTGACCAAAAAGAAAAGAAAAAGGAAACTGCGAAAGACGGCAGTGAGCAGGCTTGCCTGTGGAATTGAGGTGACCTTTTTCGAAGTAGATACTTTTCTAATCTGTGTGAAATTTTGAAGGTATATACTTTCAATAATCCTCGATAGCTCAATGGTAGAGCACTCGGCTGTTAACCGAGGGGTTGTAGGTTCGAGCCCTACTCGGGGAGCTTTTTAATATATTTACTTACTTTTTATGGCCCCGTGGTCAAGCGGTTAAGACATCGCCCTTTCACGGCGGTAACACGAGTTCGATTCTCGTCGGGGTCATTATGCCAAACTACTAAATTCGGTATTCACCTCACTAAGGGTTTGGCAGGGTACGCACTAAGCTCAACCTTCGCCAATGGCTCGGTTTCACTAAGTGCTTCACCACGCCGATATGGCTCAATTGGCAGAGCAGCTGATTTGTAATCAGCAGGTTGAGGGTTCGAGTCCCCCTATCGGCTTTTGGGACCCTTAGCTCAGTTGGTTAGAGCAACCGGCTCATAACCGGTAAGTCCCGGGTTCGAGTCCCTGAGGGTCCATTCCCTTCATTGGACTTGAAATATTAAATAATGTGGCCCAGTGGCTCAGTTGGTTAGAGCGCCGCCCTGTCACGGCGGAGGTCGTGAGTTCGAGTCTCATCTGGGTCGTTTGAAGTCGATGGGGAGCAATGCTTTCTGTTGGCTTCCTACTTTAAGAGGTGTTTTACACCCCGTGCCGCAGTGGCGGAACTGGCAGACGCGCGGGACTTAAAATCCCGTTCTGGCAACAGAGTATCGGTTCGATTCCGATCTGCGGCACTTCCAAAGGAAAGCGAAATCGGAAGAAAAAGAGAACAGCCCATTAATGAGGCTGTTTTCTTTTTCTTTTGATTACATTTTCCGCAGGAAAAAGCATAAGCAGGCATTGCCTGCGAATGTGCTTTCCTTTGGGAAGTACCGCAGTTTTGCGAAGCAAAATGCAAGGCGACGTGCATAGCATGTCGCCTTGCGGCTTTTCTCAATAAGCACCGCATGTATTTTCCGCAGGAAAATGCATGAGCAAGCTTTGCCTGCGAATGTGCTTGTCTTATTAATAATATATTACATATCCTTAAAATTTTTTTGAATTTCGGCAATATTATCTATTCCTTTTTGAGCAGAATGAGGTACAATATATAGGCTATGTTTTCATAGTGAAGAAGTGTGTCGTTTTATAATAAGGAAGCTGTAAGGAACTTTGATGGAAAACGAAAAAGATATCAATATCTTGAATGAGGAAACAAACGAACAGATGCCAGAAACGGAAGCTGCAGAAGTAGTAGATGCAGTGGAAGAGTCTGAAGATATAGTTAGCGATTCTGTTGAGGAAGTAGCTGAGTCTGTTCCTGAAGAGGAATCTGAATCAGTACCGGAAGTTACTTCTGATGTAGAATTATTAGATTCTGCAGAAAAGGAAGAATCAGTACCGGAAGCAGTATCAGAAGAAAAGCCGGAAGAAGATCAATCTCAAGAAGAAACCGCTGAGGTGGAAGAGGGGGCGACATCCGCACCTGAAATCGCAGCGGCTACTGCAGCAGGCAGTGTTGGCTTCTTTGGAAAACTTCTTTCCGGGCTGAAGGGAATCTTTGGTTCAACAGAAACAGCAGTCGATGAAAAGACAGCAGAAGTTACAGAAACAGTTGCTGAATCAGTTGAAGAGGCAGTGGAAGAAACTGCTGAGACTGTAGAAGAAACTGCAGAGGCTACAGAAGAAGCAGTAGAAGAAACAGTTGCAGAAGCGGAAGTGGATTCCGAGGAAGAAACTGTAGAGGTTGCAGAGACTGAGGCTGAGGAAGAAACTGCGGAAACAGAAGAAGTTGCCGAGGCTGAGGAAGAGGCTGTAGAGGCTACAGAGACTGAGGCGGAGGAAGAAACAGCCGAAACAACAGAAAACGAATCTGAGGATACATCTTCAAAGGAGGCAGACTCTGAGGTTGAGGAAACTGCGGAAAAATTAGAAGAAGCAGAAGCTGTAGAGGAAACTGCAGAAGAATCAGAAGAAACAGAAACTGAAGACGAATCTGCAGAAGAGGTTGAATCAAAATCTGCAGAAACGGCTGCAGAGGAAGAGACAACTGAAGAAATAAAATCTGAAGAAGAGACAATCGAAACTGAAAGCAATGAAGAACCGTCTGAAGAAACTGTAGAAGCAGAAGAAGAGACAATAGAAGAAACAAAAGAAGAGACTGCAGCTCCGGCAATCGCAGCGGCTACTGCAGCGGGCAGTGTTGGCTTCTTTGGAAAACTTCTTTCCGGGCTGAAGGGAATCTTTGGTTCAACAGAAACAGCAGTCGATGAAAAGACAGCAGAAGTTACAGAAACAGTTGCTGAAACAGTAGAAGAGGCAGTGGAAGAAACTGCTGAGATTGTAGAAGAAACTGCTGAGGCTACAGAAGAAGCAGTAGAAGAAACAGCTGCAGAAGCTGAAGTGGATTCCGAGGAAGAAACTGTAGAGGTTGCAGAGACTGAGGCTGGGGAAGAAACTGCGGAAACAGAAGAAGTTGCAGACTCCGAGGAAGAAGCTGTAGAGGCTACAGAGACTGAGGCGGAGGAAGAAACAGCCGAAACAATAGAAAGCGAATCTGAGGATACATCTTCAGAGGAGGCAGCCTCTGAGGTTGAAGAAACTGCGGAAGAATTAGAAGAAGCAGAAGCTGTAGAGGAAACTGCAGAAGAATCAGAAGAAACAGAAGCTGAAGACGAATCTGCAGAAGAGACCGAATTAGAATCTGAAGAAACTGCTGCAGAGGAAGCGACAACTGAAGCAGAAACTATAGAATCCAAAAACGAAGAAGAACCGACTGAAGAAGCTGTAGAGGCAGAGGATGAGACGACAGAAGAAGTGACAGAAGAAGCTTCTGAAGAAACAGTTCGGGAATTTGAGGAAAAGACTGTTGAGGAAGAAACTACAGAAGAGTCTGCGGCTCCGGCAATTGCTACAGCAGCTGCTGTAGGCAGTGTCGGCTTCTTTGGAAAACTCCTTTCTGGGCTGAAGGGAATCTTTGGTAAAACAGAAACAGCAGTCGCTGAAAAAACAGTAGAAGATACAGAAACCGTTGCGGAATCAGTGGAAGAGGCAGTGGAAGAAACTGCCGAGACTACAAAAGAAGCAGTAGAAGAAACAGTTGCTGAAGCAGCGGAAGAAGCCGAAGTGGGCTCCGAGGAAGAAACTGCAGAGGTTACAGAAACTGAGCCAGAGGAGGAAGCACTGGGAACAGAAGAAGTTGCCGACTCCGAGGAAGAAGTTGCAGAAACGACAGAAACGGAATCTGAAGAAGAAACAGCAGAAACGGAAGAAGTCGAGACTGAGGAAGCAACCGCAGAAACGACAGAAACTGAGTCTGAGGATGCATCTTCAGAAGAGAAAGAAACGGAAGCTGAAGAGATTACAGAAGAACCAGAAGCTGTAGAGGAATCTGCAGAAGAGGTTGAATCAGGAACAGAAGAATCAGATGCAGAGGAAGTATCAACTGAAGAAGAACCTGTAAAAGAGACAGTCGAATCCGAAGGCGAAGAAGAAGCATCTGAAGAAACTGCAGAAACAAAAGCTGAAGAAACGACAGAAGAAGTGACAGAAGAAACTTCTGAAGAAACTTCACAAGAATCTGCGGAAGAACCAGCAGAAGAAAAAGCAGAAGCTGAATCTGACGGAACAGCAATTGCCGCTGCGGTTGCTTTAGCGCCGGTACTGGATGAAAAGGCGAAGGCTAAGCTGGCCAAAAAGCAGGCTAGAGAACAAAAAGCAATCGAGCAGCAGGCGAAATACTTAGCAAAAGTAGAAAGAAAGGCAGCAAAGAAAGCTGCGCAGTCTACAGGAGTTAAGGTTGTAAAAGGCTTTTTCAAAGGAGTAGGTATTACCCTTCTTGTTTTGGTAAGCATCGTGGTTTTAGCTGCCGCCTTTGCAGCAGGAACTGTTCTTGGTATTGCACAGACTGCACCGCCGATGACGAAAGAAGATGTGTATCCGACGATGTATCCGACCAACGTGCTGGATGTGGATGGAAATCTGGTAGCCAAGCTGACGACAGACGGTTCCAATCGTGCAGAACTGACCGCGGAGGAAATCACAGATAATATCCGCTACTCCGTCATAGATATCGAAGATGAACGTTTCTATGATCATAAAGGTGTTGATATTAGGGGAATCCTGCGTGCCGTCAGGACGAACTTGAGTTCCGACCGTAGTGAGGGAGCATCCACCATTACGCAGCAGTTGATCAAGAATGCAGTGTTTGCAGGTGGTATGGAAGATACCTTAAGGGATCGGGTGATCCGTAAGATCCGCGAGTGGAAACTGGCGTTGGATCTGGAAAAACAGATGACGAAAGAAGAGATTCTGGTCACCTATCTCAACACGATCAACCTAGGGTCCGGCGTCTATGGTGTAAAGCAGGCTTCACGTTACTATTACAATAAAGAAATGGCGGATTTGAGCATTTCTGAGAGTGCAGTATTAGCTGCCATCACTCAGAATCCGAGCGCCAATAACCCATACAGACATCCGGAGAAGAATCGTGAACGTCAGATTCTGGTTCTGAATAAAATGCTGGAATTAGGACATATTACGCAGGCTCAGTATGATGATGCTTTTGCTGATATGGATGTTTATAACCGGATCAAAACGGTCGTTGATGCAAAGCAGGGCGCAACGGTTTATTCCTACTTTACCGATTCCATGCTCGAGCAGGTTCTGAAGGATCTTCAGGAACAGTGCGGCTACTCCGAAGAAGAGGCGGAAAAACTGCTGTATGCAGGAGGCCTTACGATTTATTCCACTCAGAATCCGACAGTTCAGGCTATCGTCGATGAAGAGATGAACGATCCGAACAATTACCTGTGGACAGTACAGAGCTATTCCATCATATGGAATATGTCGGTACAGAAGGCCGATGGAACGACAGAAAACTACGACCAAAACATGCTGTCCTCCTATCACAGAGAGACCCTGGGACAGACTTGGTACAAGATGGACTACTGGTCGACGGCAGATGCCGACGCAGCCATCAATGAATATAAAAATGCTGTTTTAGATGAAGGTGATACGATCCTGACAGAGACCGTCCTTTATCCGATTCAGCCACAGGTTTCTTTTTCCGTCATGGACTACACAAATGGCCACGTGCTGGCCGTTAATGGTGGACGAGGAGAAAAGACTGCAAACCTGACATTAAGCCGTGCAACAGATACCTTCCGTCAGCCGGGATCAACCTTCAAGCCGCTGGCATCCTTCGGACCGGCGATCGATATGGGCAGGGCATCGCTTGAGACGACGATCGTTGATGAGCCATTTACCTATCCATATTCCGACGGCAAACAGGTTCGAAACTGGTGGGGCGAGAAATATCGCGGTACCTCAACCGTGCGTGACGGCATCCGCGACTCTATGAATATTGTTGCGGTTAAGAACCTGAATCGTATCGGACCTGAAAACGTGATTCCATATCTGCAGAAAATGGGCTTTTCAACGATCACGGAGCAGGATGCAAACCTTGCAACGGCGTTAGGCGGCCTGACCTATGGTGTATCAAACTTAGAGCTTTGCGCAGCTTATGGCATGATCGCAAATAAGGGTGTTTATATTGAGCCATCCTTCTATACCAAGATATTGAATTATGACGGTTCCGTTCTTATGGAGCGTAAGCCGAAAACGGAGCAGGTCTATCAGGAATATACGACAACTTTGCTGATCCAGGCACTTCAGGATGTTGTAAACAGCGGTACTGGTACAGGATGTAACTTCTGGACAGCTCCTCTTGCGGGCAAGACAGGAACAACGAATGATAACCGTGATATCTGGTTTGCAGGCTTTATTCCGAATGGACTTTGCAGCTGCATCTGGATGGGACAGGATGATAACGCAACACTGTGGAATTCCAACCTGCACCAGGCTATCTATTCCAAGACAATGGGACGCATCGTGGAAGCACTTGGAAAACAGGGCGGATACTTTGAAGGACCGTCTCAGGAGATCAAGTGTATCTGTAAGGATACGGGAATGCTGGCGACAGAAAACTGTACCAACACAGAGATTCGCTTCTATAATTTCGGCGCCGGACCGACCGGCTATTGTCCGACGCATCCGGTAAAAGGAAAGCCAACGGACGAGGAAGACGATTCGTCGACCAAGAAGGATGAGACGAAGAAGCCGACCACGAAGCCGACCACGAAACCTGCGCAGCCGGAAACAACGAAGCAGCCGGAAACAACGAAGCAGCCGGAGACACAGCCATCAAGCTCAGAGACGCAGACGCAGCCATCAAGCTCAGAGACGCAGCCATCAGGCGGAGGTGGTGGAGAGCCGCCATCAGATACGTCACAAGAGCCTGTGGCAAATGACAACAATGGAGGCTGAAAAGACTTAATTGTAACAGCAAGGTGCAGCAGCGGTTATAAAAACCGCTCCTGCACCTTTTTTTGGTCTTCAGATCAGGCTCGGATTTAGCCGAAATACGCCCGATAGCAATTGACTTTTAAGGACGGGAATGATAGTATTCTTTCATGGTTGTTTACGCTGTGGATAACGGTTGATGAACAACTTTGAGGATGAGAATATTGATAATAAAATAGGGATTCCAGTATAGTTTTGGATAGTGACTGTTTTGAGCGGAAAGGCTCACCACGCAGGCCCAAAAGTTTCTACCGTAACGCCTAGAAGTTACGACTACTGGCTCAAGGAAAGATCGAGACCAGACAAGGCTTATTTGGCTATTTAGATGCGTCTCGTTTTTTGTTTTATTGTCAATCTTCAAAAGGGGATGAGTACGACATGAAGGCTTTGGAAGAAAAAATTCTTAAAGAAGGAAAAGTTTACCCGGGGAATGTTCTTAAGGTGGGCTCTTTCCTGAATCATCAGATCGATGTCGAATTCATGGAAGAAATCGGCAGAGAGTTTCATTCCTTATTTCAAAACGAGAAAATTACAAAGGTACTTACGATAGAGACTTCAGGTATTCCGGTTGCATGTTTTGCCGCAATCAATTTCGGGGTACCTGTTCTTTTTGCAAAAAAACACCAGACCAACAACCTTTCGGACGACTGCTACTGCGTGGGAATTCATTCCTATACGCACGGAAATGATTATCAGGCCAGGATCGAAAAGAAGTATCTGACAAGTGACGATACTGTTCTTTTGATTGATGATTTCCTTGCAAATGGAGCGGCACTTGAAGGTCTTTTAGACTTGGTAGAGCAGGCGGGGGCCAAATGTGTCGGCTGTGGAATCGTGATTGAAAAGGCCTTTCAGGAAGGTGGAAAAAGACTTCGCGATCAGGGCATCCGCGTAGAAAGTCTTGCCCGTATCAAAGCCATGTATGATGATGGACGTTTGGAGTTTGTATCGGAAGAAGACTGAGTTAGTACGGTCTTAGAGCTTCATACTTATTGATATATACCCGCTGATCTAAGCGGCCTTATATATAACTTGTCTTAGTAGTATTTTTTAGGAGGAAACACAGAAATGAAAGGAATCAAAAAAATTCTTGCACTCGTTTTCGTTGCTGTATTTGCTGTCGGAATGCTCGCAGCATGTGGCGACAGCGGAAACACACCGGCTGGAAGCGGCGCAGCACCAGCTGGTTCAGGAGCAGCAGCTCCGGCATCCGACTTCAAAGCCGGACTTATTTGTCTTCATGACGAAAACTCCACTTATGACTTAAACTTCATTAACGCATTCAAAGAGGCTTGTGAAGCTATGGGTCTTGTTGAAGGTGAGAGCTACTTCATCAAAACAAATAAGGGCGAGAACGAAGAAGCATATCAGGCAGCAAGCGAGCTTGTTGACCAGGGATGCGACATTGTCTTCGCAGACAGTTTCGGCCATGAGGATTATCTCCTTCAGGCAGCTATGGAGAACGAAGATGTTCAGTTCTGCCATGCAACAGGAACAAAAGCACATACTTCTAATCAGGAGAACTATCACAACGCATTCGCATCCATCTATGAAGGCCGTTATCTTGCAGGTGTTGCTGCAGGAATGAAGCTGAATGAGATGATCGAAGCAGGAACTATCACAGCAGATCAGGCAGTTATGGGTTATGTTGGAGCATATCCGTACGCAGAAGTAAAATCCGGATATACTTCCTTCTACCTTGGCGCAAAGAGCGTATGCCCGAGCGTTACAATGCAGGTAACCTTCACAAACTCCTGGTATGATGAGACTCTGGAGAAAACAGGCGCACAGACTCTGATCGACAAAGGCTGCGTCCTGATCAGCCAGCACGCTGACTCCATGGGTGCTCCGACTGCTTGTGAAGCAGCAGGCGTTCCAAACGTATCCTACAACGGATCTACAATCCAGGCTTGCCCGAATACATTCATCGTTTCTTCCAGAATCGATTGGGCTCCGTATTTCACCTATGCAATGCAGAGCACGATTGACGGAACAGCAATCGATACTGACTGGGTTGGAACCATTGAAACTGGCAGCGTTGTTCTTACAGACGTAAACGAAGCTGCAGCAGCACCGGGAACAGTAGAAGCTATCGCTGATGCAAAGGCTAAACTCGAAGCTGGCGAGATCAATGTATTTGATACAGCAAACTTCACAGTTGGCGGCGCTAAGATGACTTCTTATGAAGCTGACGTTGATGATATGGGCGACTTCGCACCGGATACAGAGGTTATCGAAAATGGTGTATTTAAAGAGTCCTTCTTCAGATCTGCTCCGTATTTCGATGTTGATATCGATGGAATCACGATCTTAGGTGATGTCCAGTAACTAAGACCAAATTCAGGAGACTGCCTTTCAGGTGGTCTCCTGATTTGCATTTTAGTAAACAAAAATGCAGAGAAGGCGGGCAGAAATGCCATGCTTTGATCGAATTGCACCAAAGGAAAAATCAAGATAATTGATTTATCCTTTGATGCAGTTCGTGTTTTGAATGAAAACAGACAGCTGGCTCAGGCGGGCTGTTAGGAAGGAAAAGCATTGGAAAACAAAACACCGATTTTACAATTACGGAACATCACGAAGCGTTTCGGTGATATCACTGCCAATGAAGGGGTCGACCTTGATGTTTATAAAGGTGAGATCCTTGCATTGCTTGGTGAGAACGGAAGCGGTAAAACGACGCTGATGAATATGATCTCCGGTATTTATTTTCCGGATGAAGGTGAGATCTTGGTCGACGGATCTCCGGTCAGCATTGCAAAACCGGAAGATGCGTTTAATCTCGGGATCGGCATGATCCATCAGCATTTCAAACTGGTTGATGTTCTGACGGCAGCAGAAAATATCATCTTAGGGCTCAAAGAAAAAGGCGGGCTGGACCTGAAAAAGGCAACAGAGAGGATCAACGAAATCTGTGATACTTACGGATTTGAGATCGACCCAGGTCAGAAGATCTACAACATGAGCGTTTCCCAGAAGCAGACGGTTGAGATCGTTAAGGTTCTTTACCGGAATGCAGATATTCTGATCCTGGATGAGCCGACGGCTGTATTGACTCCGCAGGAGACCGAAAAGCTCTTTAACGTGCTTCGGAATATGAAGAAAGATGGAAAGTCTGTGATCATCATCACTCATAAGATGAACGAAGTTCTGGAGATCTCCGACCGTGTTGCGATCCTCCGTAAGGGCCATTATATCTGCGATATGGAGACAAAGAACGCCAATGTTCAGGAACTCACAGATGCAATGGTAGGACATTCCGTAACACTCAATATTGACCGTCCGGAACCAAAGGATGCAAAACCGCGTATTGCAGTAGAGCACCTTACGATCAGAAGCCAGGACGGTGTCTTAAAACTGAATGATGTAAGTTTTGAGGCCCGCAGCGGAGAAATCCTTGGAATTGCAGGTATCGCCGGAAACGGACAGAAAGAGCTGCTTGAGGCAATCGCGGGATTGCAGCCGGCTGATAAAGGAGATATCTATTTTATCGAAGATGACGGATCAAAAGAAGAACTCCTTGGAATGGATCCGTTAAAGATCGAAGACATGGGTGTGTCTCTTTCCTTTGTGCCGGAAGACCGATTGGGAATGGGACTTGTCGGTAATATGGATCTTGCGGAAAACATGATGCTTCGTTCCTTCCGTCATGGAAAAGGATTGTTTACTGATAGAAAAGCGCCGTATGATCTGGCAGAGCATGTTGTAGAAGAACTCGAAGTCAATACACCGAGTATCACGACACCGGTCCGTAAGCTTTCCGGCGGAAACGTTCAGAAGGTCTTGGTCGGAAGAGAAATCGCGAGTGCTCCGAGAGTACTTTTAACCGCTTATGCGGTCAGAGGACTGGATATCAACTCCTCTTATACGATTTATGATCTGATCAATAAACAGAAAGCACGGGGAGTTGCCGTTATTTTTGTTGGTGAGGACCTAGATGTTCTACTTGAGCTTTGCGACAGGATCTTAGTTCTCTGCGACGGACAAGTGAGCGGCATTGTTGACGGAAGAACGGCTTCCAAAAATGAAGTCGGTCTGATGATGACAAAAGTTGGAGGAGGTGAGGCAGATGAATAGTACCGTAAAAACTCCTCTGGTACATATCACAAGAAGAAAAAATATTGTCTGGTACAGAGCCTGGATCGTTCGTATTATCGCCGTGATCCTGGCCTTGGTACTCTGTGGTATCATTACGACCTTCGTGGTGCATATCAATCCGATCGAAGTTTATAAAACGATGATCGCCGGAAACTTTGGAACCGAAAGAAAGATCTGGTTCATGGGGCAGGATCTGGCAACACTATTGATCATTTCCCTTGCACTGGCACCTGCTTTCCGGATGCGCTTCTGGAACCTGGGCGGTGACGGACAGGCTTTGATGGGATGTTTCGGTGCGGCAGCTGTCATGATCCTTTTCAGCGGGTCTATGCCGAACTGGCTGCTTCTGATCGTGATGTTTGTTGCGGCAATCGTAGCCGGAATGCTCTGGGCATTCATCCCGGCATTCTTTAAAGCAAGATGGAATACCAATGAAACCTTGTTCACCTTGATGATGAACTATCTGGCGACACAGTTGATCGCGTTCTTCGTTGTCGTTTGGGAAAACCCGAAAGGCTCCAGTAAGATCGGTATTATCAATCAGCAGACGAGGCTTGGATGGCTGCCGGAGATCGGAGGAAATAAATATCTTCTGATCATTATCGTTGCAGTCGTCTTAGCAGTTGTCATGTTCATCTATATGAGATATTCCAAGCATGGATATGAGATTGCCGTTGTTGGCGAAAGTGAGCCGACGGCAAGATACGTCGGAATCAAAGTGCGGAAGGTCATCATCCGTACCATGCTTCTTTCCGGTGCGATCTGCGGTCTCGCAGGATTCTTAATGGTCGCCGGAACCAACCATACGCTTACCACGACTCTGGTCGGAGGACGCGGATTTACCGGTGTTATGGTTGCATGGCTTGCTAAATTCAATCCGTTCTTTATGATCCTGACCAGCTTCCTCTTAGTTTTCTTAAGCAGAGGAGCATCAGAGATTTCTACCATGTTCGGATTTAACGATTCTTTCGGAGCCATCCTGACAGGTATCATCCTGTTCTTTATCATTGGCTGCGAATTCTTCCTGAATTATGAAATGCACTTCAGGAAATCCTCAAAAAAGGAGGTGGCATAAGTTATGTTTGATATCATTGCTTTCATTCCTCGTGCGGTAATTCAGGGTATCCCGCTGCTGTATGGCTGCGTGGGTGAGACGATTACAGAGAAGAGCGGTAACTTAAACCTTGGTACTCCGGGTATCATGTACGTCGGCGGTATCTGTGGTGTTATTGGCTCCTTCATCTATGAGCAGAAAGCAGGAGACCACATGATCGGCTTCCTTGCAATTGCAATTCCGATTTTGTGCTGTCTGATTGGCTCCTTATTGATGGGACTGATCTACTGCTTCCTTACTGTTACGCTTCGTGCAAACCAGAACGTAACCGGTCTTGCAATGACGACCTTTGGTGTTGGTATCGGAAACTTCTTTGGCGGTTCGTTGATCAAGCTGAGTGGAGCAGACGTTCCATCTATCGCATTATCCAAGACCCATGCTTATATCAGTGCGACACTTCCGTTTGCAAAGAACTTAGGCTGGTTTGGAAAGATCTTCTTATCCTATGGCTTCCTTGCTTATGCAGCAATTGCCATGGCAATCATCGCAGCAATCACATTGAAAAAGACAAGAGTTGGATTAAACCTTCGTGCAGTCGGAGAAAGTCCTGCAACGGCAGATGCAGCAGGTATCCCGGTTGTCAGATACAAATATTTTGCCACCTGCTTAGGAGCTATGATCGCAGGACTCGGCGGACTCTATTACGTTATGGACTTTGCCAGCGGCGTCTGGTCGAACGACGCATTTGGAGACAGAGGATGGCTTGCAATCGCACTCGTAATCTTTACGATCTGGCGTCCGAACATTGCGATCTTCGCATCGATCCTCTTTGGTGGACTTTGCATCCTGCATATGTTCATTCCATCCGGAACGAACCTCGCAGTGAAAGAACTTTACAAGGGAATTCCATATCTGGTAACGATCATCGTACTGATCTTTACCTCCCTTCGTAACAAGAGAGAGAATCAGCCGCCTGCGAGCCTCGGCCTCTCGTACTTCCGGGAGGACCGCTAGCCACCTAGTTGATCGTTTGGGCCTATAGAGCATTTCGTGAAATTTCGCCCCATGATTTGATGCTGAAAAAGGCAGTAAACAAGGGCAATTGGGCCTATAGACTATTTGACAAAAATTTGACCCATGGTTTTCATTGAAAACCGTGGGTCATTTTTTCATGGAATTTGATATAGGCCCAAACTGCCTCATAATGGTTGAAATTTGGCCAAATGATTGGGGCGGATTATTATGAAATCTTCTATAGGCCCAAAGTTTGCTTATTCAACAACTACATACACATCTTTGTATGCGTGGGAAGGGCCGATATCACAGGAAATGCGGACTGTGTAGACACCTTTTTTTGTATTGTCCCAGGTTCCGGAAACGCTCAGATACTGAGAGACATCGTTTCCAAAATTATCTTTTGCGGTAGCTGCTGCGATAACAGGATCCTGCTCGTAATCAGTGTTTAAAGCAACTTCTACACTGTTTGGAACCTGAAGATCGATCGTATAGGAATGCCAAGGGTTTGCGCTGACCGGATCGGTCGGGTCCCAGCCGCTGATCTCAGGGATGTCTGTCGGAATCTTATATGGTACCGGTTTTTCAAGCGGAAGCTGTTCGTTTTCATCGTAATAGATTACTACTTCAGCGCCGGTCGCAAGGTGCTCACCAAGCCAACGGACATCTCCGCAGCACATACGGATGCATCCCATGGAAGCATAATCTCCAAGTTTATTGTATTCTTCTGTCTCCAGTGTTCCGTGGTCTGTTTCAAAATACGGAACCGAGTGGAACATGATATCGTTATAAACACCATCGATAATGCGGTAAGCATAAAGACCTTCGGTACCATCTGCCATGTAGCACCATTCATTATCCGGCAGGATGATCCATTCTCCCATATAGAAGGTGCCTTCCGGAGTTTCATGCCCATCCCGTCTTCCGGTAGAGCAGGCAAATGCTTTGACCGCGTTTCCGTCACCATCATAAAGTGTCGTAACATTTAAGGCAGTATTAACGCGGACACTGTAGGAACCATCGGTTCCCTGGATGGGATTGTCATCGGTAACAGCGATCTCATCGTGGGTAACGGTTGCAGCAACATATTCTGCCGGAATCTGATCCTTTCCATTTACTGTACTCGTTACCGGCTCATTTGCGCCGGATCCTGCAGGCGCTTTTTTCTTGTTAGAGCAGGCGACTGCAATGACCACGACAATGGCAATGATCAAAACCAGAGCAGCAATGATCGTGATCAGACGGATCTTCTGCTGTTGTCTACGTTTTCTTTCACGTGCAGCCTGTGCGGCACGTCTTCTTGCAGCGTCCGACGAGGACGGGCGTCTTTGCCCGCCACCTGAAGAAGGTCTGCGCTGCATTTCTCCGCGTGTTGGTCTTCCGCTATTACGGTCTTCTGGATATCTTGTACTCAATTGATAATTCCTCTCTGAATCTTGGTTTTCAATTAACAATCAATGAAGAGATTGTATTCTTTCTCTGTTTTTTTGACTAAATATTTCCGACCGCTTCTTTTGCAAGCTGGTCAGCCTTGTCATTATACACATCGCCGGAATGTGCTTCAACCTTTATAAACGAAATCTGTATTTGTTTGCTCATTTCCTGGTAGAACGCCTTGTATTTCTGCGTCCATTTTTTCTTCGCTTTCCATTCGCCGGTGCACCACTTCGCGATTCCTTCATAGTCATGATAGATCACAAGCTCTTTTAACCCTCTGGCAGCGGCGCTTTTCATCGCCTGTGCAGCGCCCATGATCTCGCCCGCAACGTTACGCATTTCCGCAAGTTCCGGCTCATCAAAGTCTTTGGAAAGTTCGATGACTTCCGGCGTCCCATCTTCTTTTACGCGGTCTGTAAATAAAACGACTCCGTAGCCGAAGCGCTTTGTATTGATATTATAACTTCCGTCGACATATGCTTTTGCCATGTAGTTTCTCCGATAATATGATAGTTAGTTCACCCCTGGCATTCCGATGCTTCCGGAATAGAAGATCGATAAAGCAATCAGAATCTGTCCGGCGTAATAAGTTGCGTGGTTCAGAGCTTTATTCAGGGTTGTGTTCTTATCCTGTCCAAAGTAGATCTGGGAAAGGATCAGATCAGAAATCAGGAAGAGGACAAGGCCTACGAAGAAGAGAAGTTTAGCCAGGGTATGTCCGGTTGTGATCTCCAGCATCAGTGCATGTACGGTTACAAACACGAGCAGCGCCGCATAGCAGGATGAGATCAGGCGGAACTTTCCATAATCCAGTTTCATGAGTTTTGGTGTCACATAGATCAGGAAGCCGACGACGATGCCTGCGGCAACGCTGCCCCAGATTGCAGTCGGCCGGATCCCATATGCCAGGAACATAAAGAACATATAGAAGATATGTCCAAGGATAAATCCGCCAAAGCCTGTGAAGGTGTGCAGGGTATCATCCTGCGGATAAACGAATTTCAGATCCAGGAAGATATCTCCGATCAGACCGCAGACGAGGCCTGCAATAATATACAGGCAGAGCGGATGTGAAGTCCCCAGCATTCTCCCTGCAAAGCCGAGCAGGATAAAGCAAAGGCTTGCAACGGTCTTAAGAAGAAGCGAGACCGTATCCGTCTTCGTTGCTCTTCGAATCGTGAAAATTGCTGCAAAAACAACAGCAAGGGCTAAGAATAAATAAAAAACACCATGAGGAAACATGAGACAGCCTCCTTTTCTAAATACGAAACCATAATATGGAACGAAACGGGATATACCCATTATCATTATAGCTTATCAGCTAAGCGAAAAGAAGAGTAAAAATCTTTGACGTGCATATCTAATAATGCTATATTTGTAGGGTTAAGATTTGCTGTGGAATATCAAAACAGCTGACTTTCCCCGTTTTTATCCGGGAGGGAAAAGACACAGTAAAGAAAAATCAGCGAAAGAAGGAGCATTATGGACCGTACAGAAATTGCAAGCTTATTTAAACAGGCTCCGGAAGACGGCGCACAGGTCGTCGTTTCCGGTTGGGTGAAGACCGCCAGAGAGTCAAAGAATGTAGGCTTTTTGGAGATCAATGATGGATCTTGCTTTAAGAATCTGCAGATCATCATCGAGGCACAGAATTTTGATAATTTCAAGACCCTGGCAAATTTATCTGTCGGAAGTTCCGTTACGGTGACAGGAATCATCGTTTTAACTCCGCAGGCAAAACAGCCGTTTGAGATCAATGCAAAGGAAGTGGAAGTGGAAGGCGTCTCCGCAGCAGACTATCCGCTGCAGAAAAAGCGCCACACATTGGAGTTCTTAAGAACGATTCCGCACCTTCGTGCAAGAACGAATACCTATCAGGCAGTCTTCCGGATCCGCAGTGAGGCAGCATTTGCTCTGCACAGCTTCTTCCATGAGAATGGATTCGTGTATGTCCACACACCACTGATCACCGGAAGTGACTGCGAGGGAGCTGGCGAGATGTTCCGTGTTACCACACTGGATGCGAAGAATCCTCCGCTGGATGAGAACGGAAACGTGGATTACTCCCAGGACTTCTTCGGACAGGAAACCAACCTTACGGTTTCCGGTCAGTTAGAGGGCGAAAGTTTTGCATTGGCGTTTGGAAAGATCTATACCTTTGGACCGACCTTCCGTGCAGAAAACTCCAACACTCCGCGTCATGCGGCTGAGTTCTGGATGGTAGAGCCGGAGATCGCCTTTACAGACCTTGCCGGTGAGATGGCGGTTTCCGAAGCAATGATCAAATATGTCATCGCCCATCTCTTAAAGACCTGTCCGGATGAGATGCAGTTCTTTAACAATTTCTATGATAAAGGTTTGATTGAGCGTCTGACCGCACTCAAAGATGCAGAGTTTGCAAGAGTCAGCTATACAGAAGCAATCGAGATCTTAAAACCACACAATGCAGAGTTCCAGTTCCCGGTTGAGTGGGGCAGTGACCTTCAGACTGAGCATGAGCGCTTCTTAACAGAGCAGGTTTACAAAAAACCGGTCTTCGTTACTGACTATCCGAAGGATATCAAATCTTTCTACATGCGGATCAACGAGGATGGAAAGACGGTTGCGGCAGCAGATATGCTGGTTCCGGGCGTCGGAGAGCTCTGTGGCGGCAGCCAGAGAGAAGAGCGGGAAGATGTTCTTCTTGCACGCATCCATGAGCTTGGTCTTCATGAAGAGGATTACAAGTGGTATCTGGATCTTCGCCGTTTCGGCACCGTAAAGCATGCAGGCTTCGGGCTTGGTTTTGAGCGTTTGATCATGTATGTAACCGGAATGAGCAATATCCGTGACGTGGAACTCTATCCACGCTGTGCAGGAAAACTGCAGTAATTAATTATTAATAGATTTAATTATATTGGCCGGGAGGAGCAGTGTATCGGAAAGATACATTGTAAATCTCGGCCAAAAGGTGTATAATTTGTGAACTATATACTTTGTGCTTTAGCGCATTAATGCGTATGCGAAGCAGAGTAGCAGAATTGGCGTAGTTAAAAATATTTTGAAAAGGATTGAGATTTTCTTATGGATTCAAAAACAACAGCTTACATTATCAAGAGAATCATCCTGGCCATTGTAACGATCTGGGTTGTCATGACGGTAACCTTTTTTGTCATGCATTTTGTGCCGGGAGGACCTTTCACGAGCGAGAAGGCAGTCAGCCCTTCGGTGCAGGCTGCGATGGAGGCGAAGTATGGTCTGGATAAACCTTTGATCCAGCAGTATGGAACCTACATGAAGGACATTATTACGAAGTTTGATTTCGGCCCGTCCTTAAAGCAGAAAGGTCGTTTGGTCGTCGATATTATCGGTGATGGATTAAAGACGTCGGTGAAGCTTGGATTGATCGCAGCTGTCTGGGGTACGATCGTCGGCATTGTGCTTGGCGCAATTGCTGCGTTGAAACGAAACACCGTGCTTGACAGGATCATCATGGTCATATCGACCGCTTTTATATCGATGCCGGGATATATTGTCGGATCCTTGCTCCTGCTGATCTTTGCGGTCAGTCTACACTGGCTGCCGGCGAACGGCACCACAGCAAAGGGATTGATCTTGCCGGTCATCACACTTGGTCTTTCTCCAATGGCAAACTTTGTCCGTCTGACAAGGTCTTCCATGCTCGATGTTTTAGGTCAGGATTACATTCGTACCGCACGTGCAAAAGGTGTTTCCAACACGAAGATCATCTTCGGTCACGCACTGAAAAATGCGCTGATCCCGGACATCACCTACTTTGGACCGATGCTTGCCTATATCGTAACAGGCTCTCTCGTTGTTGAGCAGATCTTCTCTGTTGCAGGCATTGGACGTGCCTTTGTCTCCAGTATTATTAACCGAGATTACACCATGGTCATGGGTACGACGATCGTTCTTGCTGTATTGATCGTTGTTATGACACTGATCAGTGATATCTTGTATAAGATCGTCGATCCGCGGATCGACTTTAGCTAAGGAGGTGAAGGCAGCATGAGTATGTTTAACAGTAATAAACCGTTCAGCCTCCAGGTAAATATGGACAATTTCCTTCCTGCAACAGCAGAGGAAAAGGCTTATATGGTACAGATGCGTCCTTCTACCACTTTCTTTAAAGATGGTATGAGAAGGTTGCTGAAAAACAAAGTGGCAACTGTCAGTATGATCGTGATCGTCATCATTGCGTTAGCGGCAATCATTATTCCGTTCTTCTGGCCGTATGCTTATGAAAACCAGTTGGGCAACCAGCCTGGCAAACCGGTCGACAACACCTATGCAAATCTTCGTCCGTTTGAATACGGAAGAACAGAGCAGAGAATGATTGATGAAGGAGAAAAAGTCTTCCCGCATATTTTCGGAACCGATGCAGCCGGAAGAGATTACTTCATCCGTATTGTATACGGAACCAGAATTTCACTGGCCGTTGGATTCTTTGCCAGCATTATCGTTTTGATCATCGGCTTTGTCATCGGTGCGATATCGGGGTACTTTGGCGGAAAAGTCGATATGGTCATAATGCGAATAGTCGATGTGTTCTATTCGCTGCCCGATATGTTGATGATCATTCTTTTGGCATCCGTTATCAGGCTTCCACTATCGGCCCTATTGGAGGGAACTTCGCTTGAAAAACTGGGAAGTAACATGATTTCCCTGTTTATCATATTCGGTATTTTATACTGGGTCAGCATGGCACGTCAGATCCGTGGACAGATCCTTGCCTTAAAAGAGCAGGAGTATGTGCTTGCATCCAGGACCGCCGGTGCAAAAGGAAGGTGGATCATTATGAAACACTTATTCCCGAACTGCATTGGTATTATCGTTGTATACACCGCACTGCAGATTCCGAGCGCAATCTTTACAGAGAGCTATCTGTCCTTCTTAGGACTGGGTGTTAATGCGCCGATGCCGTCCCTTGGTTCTCTTACTAGTGACGCACTCAACGGAATCAACAGTTATGGATACCGTCTGGTTATCCCGGCAATCGTTATTTCTCTGATAGTCCTTTCCTTGAACCTGTTCGGAGACGGACTGAGAGATGCATTTGACCCGAAACTGAACAGCTAGGAGGTAGATATGAGTCATTTATTAGAAGTAAAAAACTTAAGAACCTCCTTCTTTACAGATGCCGGGGAGGTCAAGGCAGTTAATGATGTTTCCTTTACATTAGATAGAGGAAAAGTTTTAGGTATCGTAGGTGAGTCCGGTTCCGGAAAGTCCGTAACGGCTTATTCCATCATGCAGATCTTAGCTCCGACAGGAAAGATCGTCGGCGGTTCTGTGTTATTGGATGGAGAAGAGCTGGTCGGAGCTTCCGAAAAACAGATGAAAGAAATTCGCGGCAATAAGATTTCTATCATTTTCCAGGATCCGATGACTTCCATGAACCCGACATATACCGTAGGGCACCAGCTCGAAGAAGCAATCCTTCTTCATACAGATAGAAATAAAGAGCAGGCAAAAGCAAGAGCAATCGAGATGCTGAAGCTTTGTAATGTCAATGAGCCTGAAAAACGTGTAAAACAGTATCCGCATGAGCTTTCCGGTGGTATGCGTCAGCGTGCGATGATCGCGATGGCGCTTGCGTGCGAGCCGGATATCCTGATCGCGGATGAGCCGACGACCGCACTTGACGTTACGATTCAGGCGCAGATTCTGGATCTGATGAAGTCCTTGCAGGAAGAACTCGGAATGGCGATCATCATGATCACTCATGACCTTGGTGTTGTGGCTCAGCTTTGTGATGAGGTCATCGTTATGTATGCCGGCGGTATCTGTGAGCAGGGTACGGCAGATGAGATTTTCTACAACCCGAAACATGAGTATACCAAAGGTCTGATGCACTCCATTCCGACTGCAGACACTTCGGGACAGAAGTTAAAACCAATCGAAGGAACTCCGATCGACCTTTTGAATATGCCAAAGGGATGCCCGTTCGGTCCTCGCTGCGAAAACGCACTGAAGATCTGCATGAAAGACGCACCAGTAAGAATTGGTGTCAATGAAGATCATGCATCCTCCTGCTGGATGTGGATCAAAGAAGCTCTGGAAGAAGGAAAGATTACCTTAGAAGATCTTCCGGAAGAGAAAAGGGAGGTGCTGATTAATGGCTGACGAGAAAAAAACATTAGTAAAGGTCGAGCACCTGAAAGAATACTTTAATATCAATGTCGGAATGTTTAAGTCCAGACCGCTGAAGGCTGTTGACGACGTTTCCTTCGAGATCAAAAAAGGTGAGACCTTAGGTCTTGTAGGCGAGTCCGGCTGTGGTAAGACAACGGTCGGAAGAACGATTCTCCAGCTGTATAAACCGACAGACGGCAAGGTCATCTATGATGGACAGGAGATTAAGAGTAAAGCCTCTCTTAAGGAATTCCGCAAAAAAGCAACGATGGTTTTCCAGGATCCGTATTCTTCCCTGAATCCACGTATGACAGTTGCGGATATCATTGCAGAGCCACTTGATATCCATAAACTTTGCAAGAGCAAAGAAGAGAGAAAAGACCGCGTTCTTGAGCTTATGGGATATGTCGGATTGAACTCGGAGCATGCAGCTCGTTATGCGCATGAATTCTCCGGTGGACAGAGACAGAGAATCGGTATTGCTAGATCCCTTGCAGTCAATCCGGAATTTATCGTCTGCGACGAGCCGGTATCTGCACTTGACGTTTCCATTCAGGCACAGGTCATCAACATGTTTGATGAGCTGCAGGATAGACTGGGCCTGACCTATTTGTTCATTGCCCACGACCTGTTAGTCGTACGTCATATCTCTGATCGTATTGCGGTTATGTACCTGGGAAGAATGGTTGAGATGGGAGATGCAGATGAGATCTACAATCATCCGCTTCATCCATACAGCCAGTCACTGCTTTCTGCAGTTCCGGTACCGGATCCGAAGGTCGCAAGAGCGAACAAAAGAATCGTCCTCGAAGGCGATATCCCAAGCCCTTTGAATGCACCGAGCGGATGTCCGTTCAGAACCCGCTGCAGATATGCAACGGAGGCATGTGCAGAAAGCATGCCGGAATTTAAAGATGTTGGCGGCGGACACTTCGTTGCCTGCCATCGCGTAAACGAGATTAATTAACTCTAGCGTAGGAAAAATCTACTGGATTTTTTCGGCAATAAGAGTAAAATTATTATTGCTTTCGATTTGTTTTAAAAACAAATAGAAATAAAATTGCAACAAAAATTGAAAAGGAGACGAAAATGAAAAGAACACTTGCAATCATTTTGGCTGCACTCATGGTTTTAGGACTGGCAGCCTGCGGTTCCTCAGGTGGAAACACACCTGCAGGAAGTGGTTCAGCAGCACCTGCTTCTAAAGACAGCCTCTCTGTCTGCATCGCTTCTGAGCCACAGACTCTTGATCCGGCCCTCAACTCTGCAGTTGACGGCGCTACGATGATCGTACATCTGTTCTCCGGACTTGCAAAATGGTCCAAGAACGGCGATGCATTCGAAATCGTTCCGGATCTTGCTGAAGAACTGGTTGAGCCTGTGGAAAATGCTGACGGAACATGTACTTATACCTACACACTCCGTGATGCTAAATGGTCCGATGGCGAGCCGGTAAAAGCAGCTGATTTCGAGTTCGCATGGAAACGTGCAACGACAGCTACTCTGGCAGCAGACTACTACTACATGTTCGAGTATGTAGCAGGATATCCTGGCGATGATCTTGCTCCGTCTGTTGCTGAAAACGCAATGCAGGTTAAAGCAATCGATGACAAGACATTAGAAGTTACTACAACAGGTAACTATCCGTTCTGGAACGAGCTTCTTGCATTCCCGACATACTTCCCGGTAAGAGAAGATGTTGTTGATGATGACGGTGCATGGGCAACTGATCCGTCTACCTACATCACAAACGGTATGTACACTCTTGATAGCTGGGAGCACAACTCCGTTATCACTCTGAAGAAGAATGAGAACCATCCGGATGCAGCAGAAGTTACAATGCCGGAGATCAAATTCTACTTAAGCGATGATGCAAACAACATGCTTGCTAACTTCAAGAATGGCGAATGGCTGCTGATCGACGATGTTCCGACAAACGAGATCGCAACTCTGAAGGCTGATTATCCGACAGAGTTCTACATTGACGGACAGATCGGTACTTACTATGTAAGCTGGAACGTTAACCAGGATATCAGCCCGGTTGGCGGAGCAGCTTTAACAGAGCAGCAGAAAGCTGAAGTTCGTCAGGCTATCGGACTTCTCTTTGACCGTAACTACATTGTTAACGACGTAGCTCAGGGCGGACAGGTTCCTGCATCTTCCTTCGTTGCTATGGGTATCACAGAGCCGGGCGGCGGCGAGTTCTATGAGGCAGCTGGCCACAATGATGGTTATCCGGGATACTACAAAGTTGATGAAGCTAGCATCCAGGAGAACTATGACAAAGCTCTTGAGGTTCTTGGAAAATACTACACAGTTACTGACGGAAAAGTCACGAACTTCCCGACACTGACATATCTCTACAATACAAACGAAGGCCACAAGGCAATCGCTGAGTATCTGCAGTCTGCACTTGCAGGTGTTGGTATCACAATGAACCTTGAGAACCAGGAGTGGGCAACCTTCCTTGAGACTCGTAAGAACGGACAGTACTCCATCGCTCGTAACGGATGGCTTGCTGACTATAACGATGCAATTTCCTTCATCGATATGTGGACAACAGGATCCGGTAACAACGACGTACAGTTTGGCCGTGATGAGCATGGAACACAGGCTGTTTACACAATGGATCTTTCCGGTATTGAAGGCTATGAAGACAAGAGCGTAACAAACGGAACATGGGGCGAGACCTTTGATCCGCTGGTATCTTGGATCAAAGCTGAGACAAACCTTGAGGTTCGTAATCAGTTAATGCACGTAGCAGAAGACCTGATTATGGAAACAGGCGCTATCTGCCCACTGTACTTCTACACTGACCTGTACATGCTGAGCGATTCCGTAGATGGATTCTTCTCCATTCCTCTGGGATACAAATACTTCATGTACACAACCATTAAATAATTTGTAAAGATTATTTAATCAAATGAAGATAAAGATCCGGGACTAAATGTCCCGGATCTTTTTGTTCCCCGGATTTGCAGTGCTTCATAACTGTGCTATAATAGCGAAGCTATGCAGGAAGAACAAAAGACAAAAGTAAATGATAGAGAACCGCATTTTCAGGTTACGGAAGCAGATCAGGATGTGGAGTTCAGCAAAGAAAAGTTCAAAGCGATCAGCTTTGATATCTATGCCTTTTTCCGCAACCTTGTTTTTGCTGTACTGCTGGGGCTTGGGATCGGAGCCTATGCGACCGGGTTTGCACTTTTAATAAATTGGATCACCGGATTCAGGACTGAACACAACTGGCTGATCCTTTTACTTCCTGTCGGAGGTCTGGCTATTGTCGGCTTCTATCATCTCTTAGGTGCATATTCTCCGAAAGGAACGAACCGCGTCTTAGAGTCGATTTCTTCGGATGAAGAACTTCCGATCAAAATGACACCGCTGATCACGGTCGGAACTGCGATCACCCATTTCTTTGGAGGATCTGCGGGTAGAGAAGGGGCTGCGCTTCAGATCGGCGGAAGCCTTGGAATGTGGTTCGGAAAAGCTGTTCGCTTAGGAAAAAGAGAAATCACAATCATGACCCTTTGTGGCATGAGTGCTGCGTTTTCAGCGATGTTCGGCACCCCATTTACGGCTGCAATCTTTGCGATGGAAGTTGTCAGCATCGGCATCCTTCATTATTCCGCTTTTGTACCGTGTGTGGTTTCTGCGTTAACTGCAGGCTTAATCGCAAAATGGATCGGCTATGTTCCTGAAAGCTATCCAAGTGTAGCCTTCCCGGGCTTTAGTTGGTTGAATGGTCTGCAGAGCATCGGCCTTGGAATTGCATGCGCACTTGTCAGCATTGCTTTCTGTATCATTCTTCACAGAGTGGAGCATGCTTATCAGAAATATATTCCAAACTCTTATTTGAGAGCAATTACCGGCGGTCTCTTAGTCGTCCTGATCACAGTATGCATCGGAACAAACGACTACAACGGAGCAGGAGTCAATGTGATCATGAACGCTGTATCCGGTAACGCGGTCTGGTATGCATTTCTTTTGAAAATGATAATGACAGCACTGACTTTAGGTGCTTGCTATAAAGGTGGCGAGATCATACCGACGATCTTTGTCGGAGCGACTTTCGGCTGCGTATTTGGAGGTCTTATTGGGCTTGACCCAACAGTAGGAGCAGCGCTTGGAATCTGCGGCGTTTTCTGCGGCGTTACAAACTGCCCGATCGCATCGATCTGCCTTTGTCTGGAACTCTTCGGGATCCAGGGACTCCCGCTTTATATTTTAGTAGCAGCGGTGAGCTATCGTCTTTCCGGCTACTACGGTATCTACACCGGCCAAAAGATCATGTACTCAAAATCCCGCCCGCTCTTTATCAACCGTACAACCTGGAAGTAGAGACTTAACCAAACAATTCCTGGTTCAGATAATCTAAAAGCGTATTGCTTTCACGGTCTGTATCGACCTGTTCTTTCAGGGAGTTCATTTTTTTATCGAGCTCTGCGCTGAGATCCGCGCAGGCTTTCAGTTCATCAGACATTTCCTGTGTGAAGTTTGCTTTTTTCTTATAGCGCAGCTGATGTTCTAAACTTGCCCAGGAATCCATGGCGATCGTCCTAAGCTGAACCTCAACCTTAACCTGCCTCGTTTCCTTCTCAAAGAAAACCGGAACCTTGACAATCATATGCAGGCTGCGATAGCCATTTTCTTTTGGATTCTTTATGTAATCTTTTACTTTCAGGATTTCAATATCATCCTGACGTTCTAAGGCCTGGGCTAAAGCATAGACATCATCCTGGAAAGAGCAGATAACGCGGACACCGGCAATGTCATGAATATTTGCTTCAATATTTTCCGGAGACATCGCAAGGCCCTTTTTGCGCAGTTTCTTCATAATGCCGGAAAGACTTTTAAGGCGGGATTGAATGCTGCTGATCGGCTGACGGTCAAATTTCAGGGCAGTCTCTTCACTTAATACATTGAATTTCGTCTCGATCTCAAGAAGCGCACACTTATAAAAGGTCATCATTCTTGCAAAATCATAGGTCGTCTCTAAAAAGCCTTCGACCTCAGGAGAAGAAATGAGGGCTTTCAGCATGGTTTCTTCCGTTTTTGTAATTTGGTATTCCATTTTATTTAATCCTTTTCTATTTTTCTTTTTGCAATAACATTGCTCAGTAATATCCTTAAGTCAAATCATGTTGTCAATTTTTTAGTATCATAAGATTAATATTTGATATTCTTGTGAAAAGAGAAGGGAAAAAGAAGGTTGCATCTGCTTTTACGCAGTGATATAGTAAAGTAAATTAAATAGAAAATACAAATAGCTTCAGGGTTGGGTGAAATTCCCTACCGGCGGTACAGCCCGCGAACATTCTGCGAATGCAGGATGCCGATTCGGTGAAATTCCGAAGCCGACAGTAAAGTCTGGATGGGAGAAGCGGATATTATTCGATTGATTTAATAGATTGTGATTGATCCGGACCTCTGAAGTAATTCAGAGGTCTTTTCTTATATCTGAAATCCACTGGAAGTATTAGCAAAATCGCCGGTGAAAGGGTATGAGATAAAGAAAGATCATAAAACGAGAGAAGGAACAAGATGGAAGCACAGAACAATGTAATTCACGAACAGTATATGAAACGGGCCATCGAGCTTGCAAAAAAAGGAAGAGGATATACTTCTCCGAATCCGATCGTAGGCTGCGTTGTTGTTAAGGACGGGCGCATTATCAGCGAGGGATATCACGAAAGATATGGCGAGTTTCATGCAGAACGAAATGCACTCCTTCGCTGTAAGGAAGATGCGGAAAGAGCAGATCTTTATGTAACCTTAGAGCCTTGCTGCCATCAGGGAAAAACCCCACCATGTACCGATATCATCATCGAAAAAAAGATTGACCGAGTCTTTATTGGCAGTATGGATCCAAATCCCTTAGTTGCAGGAAAAGGCGCACAGATCTTAAAAGATGCGGGTATCCTTGTCGAGACTGGAATTCTGGAAAAAGAGTGCCTCAGGATGAATGAGATCTTTTTTCATTTCATTACAACGAAAACACCGTTTGTTCTCTCCAAATATGCGATGTCCATGGACGGAAAGATCGCATCAGAAAGCGGAGACTCCAAGTGGGTGACTGGAGAGGAAGCAAGAGCAGAGGTTCATCTTCTCCGGAAATACTATTCAGCTATCATGGTCGGGATCGGAACTGTTCTTGCAGATGACCCAATGCTGAATTGCAGAGTGGAAGAAGGGGTTGATCCGATCCGCATCATCTGTGATTCTTCGCTTCGCATTTCTGTGGACAGCAAGATTGTCCAGACTGCAAAGGACATTCCGACGATCGTTGCGGCTGGTACATTCGGGAGTGACTTTTTCGGTTCACCGATGAAACTGGAAAATATGAAAGAAAAAGAAAAACAGCTGACAGAGAAGGGCGTTACTGTTCTTCATACTTCCAAAGGCGGGAAAGTTGACTTAAAAGAACTGATGGAGCTTTTGGGGGAAAGAGGAATTGACAGCATTCTGCTGGAAGGCGGAGGAGAACTGAATGCGGCGGCCTTTTCTGCAGGAATCGTAAGCAAAGTGCAGGCCTATATTGCAGGCAAGATCATCGGAGGGGAGACATCTAAAACACCGGTGACCGGAAAAGGTGCGATGACAATGAAAGATGCATCGGTACTTAGGGATCTGGAAGTGCGAATGGTTGGCGAGGATATCTGCATGACAGGCTATCCGGTCACAAACAGCCGGAAACAGTGATGCAGCAAATATCAAGCTGATAGCACGACAAACAATCAATGCAAAAAAGTATGAATGGGAGAATTAAGATCATATGTTTACAGGATTGATCGAAGAGACAGGAACACTGCAGAGTATACAGCGCGGGGGCGCATCCTGCGTTCTGACGATCGGCTGCAGAGAGGTCCTTGAAAATACGAAGATTGGAGACAGCATTGCAGTCAATGGCGTCTGTCTGACAGTGACCTCTTTTGGAAGCAACTACTTTACGGCCGACGCTATGCCGGAGACGTTAAACAGGAGCTCACTTGGAGAGCTTCGTACGGGAAGTCTCGTAAATCTTGAACGGGCGATGCCGGCAGATGGCAGATTCGGCGGACATATCGTTTCAGGACATATCGACGGAACCGGAAAGATCGAGCAGATTCTGACGGATGCAAATGCTGTCTGGTATACCGTTTCCGCACCGGCTCAGATCCTTCGATATATCGTGGAGAAAGGCTCGGTCACGATCGATGGAATCAGTCTGACCGTTGCGTATGTGGATGAGCGTGTCTTTAAAGTTTCTATCATCCCGCACACCCAAAAAGTCACGGCGCTTCATGAAAAGAGAATCGGAAGTATTGTGAATCTGGAATGCGACATCATAGGAAAATATGTGGAGAAACTTTTAACGCCATATGTACCGGAGAAAGAAGAGCAGTCCTCAGGCAGAGGGCTGACAGAGGACTTCTTAAGAAGCCACGGGTTCTGATCTGGAGAAGCAATAGAGAAAATATGCAGGGGGTAACCCTGAACGAAACAATCCTTAAAGAAAGACAGAGGAGGAGCAAGATAATGGCAAAAGAAATCGGGACTGTGGAACAGGCATTACAGGACCTGAAAGACGGAAAAGTCATCCTGGTGATCGACGATCCGGAAAGAGAAAACGAAGGCGATCTGATCTGTGCAGCAGAGTTTGCAACGACAGAGAATGTCAACTTTATGGCAAGCGATGCGAAAGGTCTGATCTGTATGCCGATGAGTGGAGAACTCTGCGACAAGCTGGGACTCGAGCAGATGGTGAGTGTCAATACAGACAACCATTGCACCGCTTTTACCGTGTCCATCGACCATGTGGATACCACGACTGGAATCTCGGCAGCAGAACGTTCCTTTACGGCGCTTAAGACAGTGGAAGAAGATGCAAAACCGTCTGACTTCCGACGTCCGGGACATATGTTCCCGCTGCGTGCAAAAGAAGGCGGAATCCTTGTACGTGATGGACACACAGAGGCGACTGTGGATCTGATGCGCCTTGCAGGATTGAAGCCGGCAGGTCTTTGCTGCGAGATCATGAGAGAAGACGGAACCATGATGCGGACAAAAGAACTCTTAGAATTTGCGGAAGAGAAAAACCTTACGGTGATCACGATCGCAGACCTGATCAAATATCGTTTGAAGAATGAAAGCCTTGTACGGAGAGAAGCAGATGCAAAGCTTCCGACGAAGTATGGCAACTTTGAGATCTTAGGATATGAAAATGTCCTGAACGGGGATCATCATGTTGCTCTTGTTATGGGAGATGTAACAGACGGAGAGCCGGTGCTCTGCAGAGTTCATTCCGAGTGCCTGACAGGCGACGTCTTTGGATCCAGCCGCTGCGACTGCGGAGAACAGCTCCAGCAGGCGATGAAACAGATCGCGGAAGAGGGCAGAGGACTGATCCTTTACCTGCGTCAGGAAGGCAGAGGAATCGGTCTGATCAATAAGCTGAAAGCCTATGAACTGCAGGAACAGGGTTACGATACGGTTGAGGCAAATATCATGCTGGGCTTTGCTCCGGACCTTAGGGAGTATGGTGTCGGTGCACAGATCTTAAGAGACATCGGAGTGAAGCAGTTACGGCTTCTTACCAACAATCCTAAGAAGATCACGGGCCTTGCAGGATACGGCATATCCATTGTTGAAAGGGTGCCGATTCAGATTCAGCCGCAGAAATATGATTACAGATACCTGAAGACAAAGCAGGAAAAAATGGAACACATGACCAATTATGAATAAAGCCAGGAACAAGCAAAATCCATGCAGAGACTGTCATTAGCAATGTAAAACAATGAATTCAGAAATAAAACAATCGGAGGAATTATCATGAGAGTATTAGAAGGAAAAGTTGTAGCCGGACAGGTGAAGATTGGAATCGTAGCAGCAAGATTCAATGAGTTTATCGTATCAAAACTCGTTGGCGGAGCACAGGATGCGCTGATCCGTCACGGCGTAGAAGATGGCAATATCGAAGTTGCCTGGGTGCCGGGTGCATTCGAGATTCCGTTTATTGCACAGAAAATGGCTGAGTCCGGAAAGTATGATGCGATCCTTTGCCTTGGTGCTGTCATCCGTGGCGCTACAAGTCATTATGACCTTGTCTGCAATGAAGCTGCAAAAGGAATCGCAACAGTTGGCCTTAAGACCGGAGTTCCAACTCTGTTTGGTGTTGTAACGACCGATAATATTGAGCAGGCGATCGAACGTGCAGGAACAAAAGCAGGCAACAAAGGATATGATGTTGCATGCTCTGCAATTGAAATGATCAACTTAGTGAACGAAATTAATGCGTAAGCCAGGGGACAACCTCGGCTGCAGATGAAAGGACGGCAGCAGCTTTTCCTGCGATCTCTGCGGAAGGTTGCACCATGTCCGGAATACAGATAACGGGGATCCCGCCGTTAATTGCGGCGCGGACTCCGTTTTCAGAGTCTTCAAGGACAAGCGCCTTTGAAGGATCTGTGTTATTATTCGCGCATGCTTTTAAGAAGATTTCAGGATCCGGTTTTGTGCGGCGGACAGCCTCACCGCCGACGATATAAGAAAAATACTCGCGAAGGCCGGAAGCGTTAAGAAACTTTTCCACATATGGAGTCTGAGAGGAACTTGCAACGCAACAGGGAATCTTCTTTTCCCAGATCCAGCCTAAAAGTTCCTTGATCCCGGGCTTAACAGGCACTCCGTTCTTTTCGATATATTCCAGCTGCAATGCACGGGTGTCTTTGGTCACTGCTTCTTTCGGATAATCCGGTCCGTAGATCCGGTCCAAGATCTCAAAGAGAACAGTGCCGGAAACGCCGACTGTCTGAAGATAATCTTCCTCTTTGTGAACATAGCCATACTTTGGAAGCACGGTGGCCCGCAGTTCCATAAACATCCTCTCGGTATCAAAGAGGAGGCCGTCCATATCAAAAATAAAAAGTTCAGGAAGGTTCATTTGTAGTGGTCCTTTCCTCAAAAATCTGTCTTATTATTTCACAGCATTAGCGCAAAAATCAACCTCCGTTGGAAATCGTTTGACAAGTATTGGTTTTACTGTTAAGATATGCAAGTTGTCAGCCCTTTCTCAGATGACGGACACTCCGGCCGCATCTTAGATACGGGTGGTAATCAAAAATAAGGAGGAAATTAAAATGATTACACCAGAAATCAAAGCAGAAATTATCAAGGAGTATGGAAAAACTCCGGCAGACACAGGTTCTACAGAAGTTCAGGTAGCTCTTCTGACATACAGAATCAAGGAGCTTACTGAGCACTTAAAGACACATAAGAAAGACCACCACTCCAGAAGAGGCCTTCTGAAGATGGTAGGTAAGAGAAGAGGACTTCTTGACTATCTGAAGAGCAAAGATATCGAAGCTTATCGTCAGCTGATCGACAAACTCGGTATCAGAAAATAATTGGTTCAAATCAATAGACCAGGCAAACAGCTGCCCGGTCTATTGTTATGTTATTAGGGCATTCCGCCCGAGAAGTATTGTTGTTTTTTTAGGGCATTCCGCCCGAGAAGTTAGGAGGAAAAATGAGCTACAAAACTTTTGAAATGGAACTTGCAGGAAGAACGCTGCGCGCTGATATCGGCCGTGTTGCTGCACAGGCAAATGGAGCGGTTTTACTTCACTATGGTGACACCGTGATCCTTTCTACAGCAACCGCATCCGAAAAGCCGAGAGACGGCATTGATTTCTTCCCGCTCAGTGTTGACTTTGAAGAAAAGCTGTATTCTGTCGGAAAGATCCCGGGAGGATTCACAAGAAGAGAAGGAAGACCTTCCGAGAACGCAGTCCTCACCGCACGTGTTATCGACCGTCCGATGCGCCCGCTGTTCCCGAAGGACTACAGAAATGATGTCGTATTAAACAACCTCGTTATGAGCGTTGACCCGGATTGCCAGCCGGAGCTGGTAGCAATGCTCGGAAGCGCACTTGCAACCTGCATCTCTGATATCCCGTTTGACGGCCCGGTAGCGATGACTCAGGTTGGTATGATCGATGGAGAACTGATCTTCAACCCGACGACAGCACAGAAACATGTTTCTGATTTAGCACTTACCGTTGCTTCCACACCGGAGAAGGTCATCATGATCGAAGCCGGTGCAAACGAAGTTCCGGAAGATAAAATGATTGAAGCAATCTTCGCAGCAGATGATCTCAACAAAAAAGTAAATGAATTCTTTGCAAAGATCATCGCAGAAGTTGGAAAAGAAAAACACACTTACGAAAGCCATGTTGTTCCGGAAGAAGTGACCAACGCAATCATAGAGCTGGTTCCGCCAGAAGAAATGGAAAAAGCTGTTTTCACAGACGTGAAGCAGGAAAGAGATAAAAACATCTCCGAGATCAAAGACATGCTCGCAGAGAAGTTTGCAGAAGAGCACGAGGACTGGATCCCGAGCATTGATGAGGCAGTTTATGCATACCAGAAGAAGACGGTTCGTAAGATGATCCTCAAAGATCACAAGAGACCGGATGGACGTGCGATCGATCAGATCCGTCCGCTGGCAGCAGAGATCGATCTGCTCCCAAGAGCACACGGAAGCGGAATGTTCACACGTGGACAGACGCAGATCATGACAGCAACAACACTTGGACCGCTCTCCGAGGCACAGAAGATCGACGGACTTGATCTTGAAGTCACTTCCAAGAGATATATGCATCAGTACAACTTTCCGGCATACTCTGTAGGTGAGGCTAGACCGAACCGTACTCCGGGACGTCGTGAGATCGGACATGGTGCGTTAGCAGAAAGAGCTCTGCTTCCTGTTATTCCTTCAGAGCAGGAGTTCCCATATGCACTGAGACTGGTTTCCGAGACCTTTGAGTCCAACGGATCCACCAGCCAGGCATCTGTCTGCGCATCCACTCTGAGTCTTATGGCAGCAGGTGTTCCGATCAAACGTCCGGTTGCAGGTATCTCCTGTGGTCTTGTAACAGGCGAGACAGACGATGATTATCTGGTACTGACCGACATCCAGGGCCTTGAAGATTTCTTCGGAGATATGGACTTTAAAGTAGCAGGAACCGACGTTGGTATCACAGCAATCCAGATGGATATCAAGATCCACGGTCTTACAAGAGCAATCGTAGAAGAAGCCATCGCAAGAACCAAGCAGGCAAGAACCTACATCCTGCATGAAGTCATGCTTCCGGTCATCGCTGAGCCGCGTAAAGAAGTCGGCAAATATGCACCGAAGATCATCAGCATGCAGATCGATCCGGAAAAGATCGGTGAAGTTGTTGGTAAGCAGGGTAAAGTCATCAACGAGATCATTGCCAGAACCGGCGTTAAGATTGACATCAACGATGACGGTATGGTTTCCATCTGCGGCGTAGAGAAAGAGAAACTCGAAGAAGCCCGTGAGATCATCGATACGATCGTTTCCGAGTTTGAAACCGGAAGAATCTATGAAGGTAAAGTCGTTTCCATCAAAGACTTTGGCGCATTCTTAGAGTTTGCACCGGGTAAAGAGGGAATGGTTCATATCTCCAAGATCGCTCCGGAGCGTATCAAACGCGTAGAAGATGTTCTGACTCTTGGTGATGTCGTTAAGGCAAAATGCCTTGGACCGGATAAGATGGGACGTGTTTCCTTCAGCATAAAGGACGCAAAATAATACATCAGATTGGCTTGAAATTATTAATAGGAATGCCGGCATTGATTTTTCAATGCCGGTGTTTTCATTTTCACGAAGCCTAAATGCTGTGTTTGATTGTTTCGATAATTAGAGAAAAATGGTATAATACTAAATTATCATTTTCACAGGTGGTAGGCGTATGAGTTATATAGAATTCGTCGATGTTGTAAAAGAATACAGTGCCAAAGGCGGCGTTACGACTAGGGCTGTCGACGGCATAAATTTTCATATTGAGCAGGGAGAACTGGTCGTGATTGTCGGGCCGTCAGGCGCAGGAAAGACGACTGTGTTGAACATGCTTGGCGGTATGGATACGATCACTTCAGGTGAGATCTGGGTGGATGGCGTGGATATCTCCAAGTACTCCTCCAAACAGCTGACAAAATATCGCAGATTCGATGTTGGCTTCGTTTTTCAGTTCTATAATCTTGTACCGAACTTTACGGCATTGGAAAACGTGGAACTTTCCAACCAGATCAGTAAGAATCCGATGAGCGCAAAAAAGATCATGCACGAGGTGGGCTTGTCTCACCGTCTGAATAATTTTCCTGCGCAGCTTTCCGGCGGAGAGCAGCAGCGTGTTTCCATCGCAAGGGCACTGGCGAAAAATCCAAAGATCATGCTTTGCGATGAGCCGACCGGCGCACTGGACTATAAGACTGGTAAGACGATCTTAAAGCTCCTTCAGACGATGTGCCGGAAAAAGGGAATGACCGTGATTATCATCACGCACAACCAGGCGATCGCGCCAATGGCTGACCGTGTGATCCAGATCAAGAACGGCAAAGTGGAACGAATGGGAATCAACCGAAATCCGCTTCCGGTGGAAGAAATTGAGTGGTAAATGAAGATCATACACAAGGATGTCTTTCGGGAAATAAAGAAGTCTGCAGGGCGGTTTATATCGCTCTTTCTTATCGTGGCCTTAGGCGTTGCAGTGTATGCCGGAATCCGTTCCTGTAAGCCGGATATGATGATCACGGCGGACGCCTTCTACGATGACTCCAATCTGGAAGATATCCGCGTTATGAGCACCCTGGGGCTCACGGAAGAAGATGTCGAGGCGCTTTCAGCGGTCAAAGGAGTTAAAAAGGCGGTCGGGACCTATTCCTCCGATTTCATCTGCCATTTAGGAGACAGCCAGTATGTCGTGAAACTGATGGCGCTGACGGACGGTATCAATGAGCTCACTTTAAAGTCCGGCCGGATGCCACAGACGGATCAGGAATGTCTGATCGACGACTACTACATGAACCTCAGGGAATACAAGATTGGAGATACGATCGAGATTTTCTCTGGGAATGATACGGAGTTATCGGATACGGTAAGTGTCTCTGAATTTACCGTGACAGGAAGTTTTACTTCCGCTGAGTATCTTTCCATGTCTATGGGAAATACGACGATCGGCTCCGGTAAAATTGAAGGACTGATGGCAGTAAGGCCTTCGGTATTTGTGACTGATTATTTTACGGAGATCGATCTGTTAGTGGATGGTGCAGCTGAACTGCTTTGCTATTCGGATGAATATGAAGATCTGATCGATGAAGAAAAAGACCAGATCGAAGAAATCCGGGAAAGCAGGGAACAGGCCCGTTATGACGAGATCATTGGCGAAGCCAATGAAAAGCTGGAAGATGCAAAAAAAGAATACGAAGACGGAAAAGCAAAGCTGGATGATGCAAAGAAACAGTTTGAAGATGGCGAAGCGGAACTGAACAATGCAAAAAACACCTATTATAATGGTGTAAATGAACTGGAGACGAAGAAAGCAGACCTTGCAAAAGGCGAGAGCGACCTGGCGGCTGCCAAAAGTGAACTGGAAACGAAAAAACAGACGCTGAAAGAACAAAAAGATGCAGCCTATGCACAGATCGATGCTCAGCAGTCTGCTTTGGATGAACAGAAAGCTGGTCTTGAAGCCATGCATGCGGCCGAAATGATCAGTGAAGCAGAATATCAGGCCGGGCTCCTTCAGATTGCAGCTGGGCAGGCATTGATCGATGATGCAAAAGCAAAAGCTGATGCAGAGTTTGCCGGGTATGATGCGCAGGTTACAGCTGGTGAGCAAGAGATCGCAGCGAATGAACAGAAGATCACGGATGGAAAAGCAGCAATCGCTGATGCAGAAGCACAGCTAGCTAATGCCTGGAACGAGATCACAAACGGCGAGCAGGAATTAGAAGATGCGAAAAAAGAGATCAGTGACGGTGAGGCGGAACTCAAAGATGCCGAAGCGGAGCTGGATGATGCAGAACGCGAGATCTCAAAAATAGAAAAGGCAGAGTGGTTTATTCTCGGAAGAAATTATCTGACGGAATATAATTCTTTTAAGTCCGATGCCGATCGAATCGGAAATATCGGAAAAGTGTTCCCTCTGATCTTTTTCATTGTGGCAGCGCTTGTCTGTCTGACGACGATGACCCGTATGGTGGATGAGGAGCGAACCCAGATCGGAACATTAAAGGCACTAGGATATGGCAAGGGAATGATCATGCGCAAATATATTGTGTATGCGTTGCTTGCAACGGTCTTTGGCTCATTGGCCGGAGCATTGGCGGGAGGAAAGATCTTCCCCTTTGTCATTTTAAATGTCTACAAGATCCTTTATCCGAATATCGATAAGCTGTACTTTCCGTATAATTTGGAGCATAGCCTAGTCGCAGCGGGAGCTGCTCTTGTATGCATTCTTGCGGCAACCTTCTTTGCCTGCACGAAATCTCTTCTGGAACAGCCGGCTGACCTTATGCGTCCGGTAGCGCCGAAGCAGGCGAAAAAGCTTTTGATCGAAAGGATTCCATGGCTTTGGAAACGGATCAAGTTTAACTGGAAAAATGCACTCCGAAATTTCGTGCGCTATAAAAAACGACTGTTTATGACGCTTTTCGGTATTGCTGGATCAACGGCTCTTCTGCTGGTTGGATTCGGGCTAAAGGATGCCATCAACACAATCCTCTATGCGCAGTTTGGTGACATCGACCTTTATAACGAAGTGATCGTCTTAGATGGCGACGCCACGGATCGTAACAAAGAAGAACTGACGCAGATTCTGGAAACCGATGAACGTTTTGAAAGCTTTACGTATATTTATCAAAGTGCGGTTGACGCAGAAGCGGCCGGAAACGATGAAATAATGAATGTCTATCTTTTTGTGCCGGAAGATAAAGCAGCACTCCCGAAAAATGTTGACCTGAGAGACCGTGTGACAAAAGAGAAGAGGGTCCTGAATGATCAGTCGGTCCTGATCTCAGAGAAGATGTCAACAGAGTTAAATCTAAAACCGGGAGATACGTTTGAGATCTCCTCCGGACAAAAGGACAAGAAGACGCTGACAGTCGGCGGAATCGTGGAGAACTATGTTTATCACTATGTCTATATGTCTCCAGTCCTTTATGAGTCATTATATGGACAGCAGGCCGAGTATAATCAAATCCTGGTAACAAACAAAGAGGATGTTCATGTACCTCCAAGTGACTTCGGCGAAGAGTTCTTAAAGTACGATGCGGTCGGAGGCGTCATGTGTGTGGAATCTTTGATCGAACAGTTTGAAGACATGCTAAAGAGCCTGGACTCTATTACGCTGGTGCTTATCGTCTGTGCGGCAGGCCTTACCTTTGTTGTTTTATTCAACCTGAATAACATTAATATCAGCGAGAGAAGACGGGAGCTTGCAACACTTAAGGTGCTGGGATTCTATGACATTGAACTCAGTCAGTATATTTACCGGGAGAATGTTCTGATCACGATCATCGGGGTAGCGATCGGTGTCGTTTTCGGCATTTTCCTGAATCGATTTGTTGTAACGACGGTCGAGGTGGATATCGTCATGTTTGGCCGTGAGATCTTCCTTCCAAGTTTCATTAAATCGGTCGTGATTGCCATCGGATTTGCAGTGATCGTCAATCTGATCGTTCACCTGAAACTCAAAAAGATCGATATGGCGACATCGCTCAAGAGTGTTGAATAAAGTGCCGATTCCATGTAAAATAAATCAGTTAAGTATGTATTGTTTGAACTGCTTTTATAGACAATTATTTATCAATATAGAAACAGAGGTTTTGAGTATTGGCTCAGAGAAAATCAAATGCAAATAATGTAAAGGCACCGGAGAAAAGCGGAAACCGTGAGGTGAAAATCATCATCGCGGCGGCAGTCATGCTTTTCCTTGAACTGTGCCTTTTCCATATTTTAGGGAAAGTCGGCGGATGGATCAGCTATGCAGAGTTTGGCCTCTTTGGACTTGCGGCATACATCTTCCCAATCCTGCTTTTTGCTGCCGTTCTTTTTCATACGTTTGCAGCAAAAAAGAAGACAAGTAAGATCGTTTGTGGCGCAATCTTCTTCCTTTGCCTCAGTGCCTTTTTGCATATGGTCAGCTTTCAGGGATTTGAAGATTATTCCATCGGCAGTTATTTCACGGACTGCGCAGAAAAAGCAATCGGAGGCGGAGTGATTGGCGGAGTTCTTGCACTTGGGCTAACCAAAGCGCTGAGCGCAGTCGGAGCTTATGTTGTCCTTGTTTTAGCGATGATCGTCTGTCTTTTGATCATCTGTGAAGTTCCGTTGATTCAGCTTGCAAAAGGCTTTTTCAGCAGAGAACCAAGGGATGATTATGACGATTATGGTGAGGAGCCGGACAAGGTCGTACGTCCTAGGCAGAAACGGGAGCCGGAACCAAGAGCGGAATACAGGGAGAGTAGAGCCAGAACGCAAAGGCAGCGGCAAAGGCGTGAAGATTATTATGATGATGACTATTATGCGCAGGAATATGAGCCAAGAAGACGCCGCAGGTCGGATGATGAACTGGTCTATGAGACAACTTCGGATGAAGGTGTCGTAATTAAGATCGTCCATTCCAGAAAATCCCATAGAAGACCGAGGGCGGAGCTGAAGCGTTCGATTAATAAAGCGCGGCCGCTTCGCAACGGGAAAGTACCGACGATCAGAAGCCAGTCGAAAACGGTTGGTGTCAGTGCTGATGTGGGCATCACTCCGAAAGCAAATAATATTGATGAGATCCGCGAGATCACGGCTCCTGTTATAGAGCCGAAGGAACAGCCAAAGAAAAAACAGGATGTTCGTCCTGCACAGACGGCAGTTCCGGCAGAAGATGCCACTCTTACTGTGAATGTTCCGAAGAAAGCAGAGCCGAAGGTATTAAGACAGGAGAAGAAGCCGTCTTCAAAGATTACCACGGAGACGAAGATCACTCCGGAGAAGCCGAAAAAAGCTCAGGCAAAAGCCTTGCCGGAGGATGTGGAAGTCAAAAAGATCGCACCGGTGAAGCAGAATGCAAAAGATGGATATGTGTATCCTCCGATGAGTCTTCTGGCCCAGAGAAAAGGCAAGGGCAGAGGATCGAATGAAGAGGAAATGAATAAAGTCGCGCGTAATCTGGAAGTGATCCTTTCGAACTTTGGTGTCGGTGCGAAAGTCATTGACTGTCAGGCAGGACCTTCCGTTACCCGTTATGAACTTCAGCCGGAGCTCGGAACCAGAGTCAGCAAGATCACTGCCTTAGAGGATGACCTGAAACTGAATCTTGCCGTTTCTGATATCCGGATCGAAGCGCCGATCCCGGGACGTGCAGCTGTCGGAATTGAGATTCCAAATGCAACGAAAGAAACTGTGCTGGTTAGGGACATTCTGGAAGCTCCGGAACTGATCAATCATAAATCTAAAATTGCGTTTGGAGCGGGCATTAATATCAGCGGAGAAGTCGTTGTTGCTGATATCGCAAAGATGCCTCATCTGCTGGTTGCAGGTACGACCGGTTCTGGTAAATCGGTATTTATGAACTCGATCATCATGTCCATTTTGTTCCGTGCAAAGCCGTCGGAAGTTGGCCTGATCATTATCGACCCGAAGAAGATCGAGTTCGGAGTTTACTCAGGCATACCGCATCTTGTAAAAGATGTTGTGACAGACCCGGGACAGGCTGTCAGCACACTGCGCTGGGCGGTGAATGAGATGACAAACCGTTATCAGCGTATGCAGCTTTCCGGCGTCCGTGATTTTAAGAGTTATAACGAAAAATTTGATAAAGGCACGTTAAGCAGTGAAGAAGAAAATCCGAAGAGGATGCCGCAGATCGTCATCGTGATCGACGAGCTTGCCGATTTGATGATGGTAGCGTCCAAGGAAGCGGAAGCTCTGATCTGTCGTTTGGCACAGCTAGCAAGAGCTGCCGGAATCCACTTGATCATTGCGACCCAGAGACCGTCTGTTGACGTTGTTACCGGTCTGATCAAAGCGAATATTCCTGCCCGTGTTGCATTATTGGTTGCATCTCAGGTTGACTCCCGAACGATCATCGACATGAAAGGTGCGGAAGAACTCTTAGGAAATGGTGATATGCTGTTTTATCCGACCGGCTATTCCAAACCGGTTCGCGTGCAGGGCGCATTTGTTTCAGATGATGAAGTAGCAAATGTGGTCAGCTTCCTGAAGAAGAATAAGACCGAGGACTATTTCGCAGAAGAGGCCCAGCAGATTGCAGAGTTTATGAATAATGCAGACCAGGGACAGATGGATTTCGGAGGGGAATCTTCTTCCAGTAGCCCGGCCAACAAGCAGGATGAGTATCTGTTTGAAGCAGGAAAACTCTGTATTGAAATGGGCAAGGCATCTTCATCAATGCTGCAGCGTCATTTCAGTGTCGGCTTTAACCGAGCTGCCAAGATCATTGATCAGCTGACAGAAATGGGAGCCATCAGTCCTCCGAACGGAGCGAAACCGAGGGAAATTCTTGTGGATTTATACACCTTTGAAGAAATGTTTCAGTCAAAAGAATAAAGAGTTATGAAGAGTTTAAAAGAATTATTACAGGAAACAACATATGAAGTGATCTGCGGAGATGAGAATGTTCTCATCTCCGATTTGACGAATGACTCCAGGCAGATCAAAGAAGGCAGTGCCTTCTTCTGTTTTATCGGAGCCGTATCAGATGGGCATCAATATATCGCAAAAGCCTTAGAACTTGGAGCTTCTGCATTGGTGATCCAAAGGGATGTTGATTTTGCAGCTGAAGGAATCAACGAGGAGAAACTTCAAAATGTGACAGTCGTAAAAACAGCGGACACCCGATATGCTCTGGCAGTAGCAAGTGCAGAGTATTTCGATCATCCGGCAAAGAAGATGCTGACGATCGCCATTACCGGTACCAAAGGAAAGACGAGCATCACAAGCATTGTGCAGAAGATCCTCCAAAAATCCGGAAAGAAGGTCGGAACGATCGGAACTGTTGGAGCAGATACAGGGGCAGAGTTTATTAAGACAGAAACGACGACGCCGGAATCAATCGATGTGGAGCGTTTCTTCGATGCGATGGTCAAGAACGGCTGTGATGCCTGCGTGATGGAGGTTTCCTCTCAGGCACTGATGCTTCATAGAGTGTCAGGCATCTGTTTTGACTACGGTGTATTCACCAACCTTTCACCGGACCATATCGGCGGAGCAGAGCATAAAGATATGGATGACTATATCCATTGCAAGAGCCTGTTGTTCAAACAGTGCAAACACGGCATCTTCAATATTGATGATGAACATTATGCAGCCATGGTGGAGAACTGCAGCTGTGATATCATGACCTATTCCTGTCATCAGCCGTCAGATCTTAAAGCCGAAGATATCCGTTATCTGCGGGAAGAAGGCTTCTTGGGAATGGCCTTCCGTACCACCGGGGCAATCGAAGATGAATTTAAACTGAGCGCACCGGGAGAGTTCTCTGTCTATAATGCAATGGCTGCGATCAGCGTTTGCCACGCAGCGGGAATCGAAACTGCCGTGATCAAAGAAGCATTGATGGAAGTGCATGTGCGCGGCCGTATGGAGCCGGTAAAGATCTCTCCGCGTTTTACGCTGTTGATCGACTATGCACACAATGCTGTTGCGGTTGAAAGCATTTTAAAAGCAATGCGCAAATATGAACCAAAGCGGATCGTAAGCTTATTCGGCTGCGGAGGAAACCGTTCAAAACTGCGCCGCTATGAGATGGGCGAGATGAGCGGTCTTTATGCGGATCTTTCCATTTTGACGGAGGATAATTCCCGTCTGGAAGATGTAAATGATATCATCGCCGATATCGTGACAGGAATCAGTAAAACCGATGGAGAATATGTCATCATCCCGGACCGGAAAGAAGCCATCAAATACAGCATTGAAAATGCACATGATGGAGACATCATTCTGCTTCTTGGAAAGGGACATGAAGACTATCAGGATAAAGGCGGCGTCAAGCGTCCGTTTGATGAACGCGTGATCATCAAAGAAATTCTGGATGAAATAGGCTGGAAGTATGAATAGATTCGCAGAGATCATTGTTGATATTTCTCACGAAAAAGTGGATCGGCCGTTTGAATATATTGTTCCTGAGAGCATGGCGGAGGATGTTCATGTTGGAAGCCAGGTGGAGATTCCATTTGGAAAAGGAAACAAGATCATCAAAGGGTTTGTATTAAACCTGAAAGAAACCGCGCAGTTTGATCCTTCTAAGCTGAAAAATATTTTCGGCATTGTTCCGCGATCTACCTCTGCGACCGGGGACATGATCGCACTTGCGCATTTCATCAAGACCCATTATGGTTCGACAATGAACCAGGCACTGAAAACGGTGCTTCCGGTTAAGAAGAGCGCTGGGGCAGTGAAGGAGAGCTTTGTTTCATTAAATACGGATGAAGAGACTTTAGATGCAGCCATCGAACGCTATTCCAAAGATAAACGAAGTGTAGCAAAAAAGAGACTGCTGACAGAGATCAGGCAGGAAAAAGTCCTTCCCCTGAATATTGTAAAAGATAAATTGAATATTTCGGCATCGACGCTCAACTCTCTGGAAAAAGAAGGGCTGATCCGTAAAGATGTGAAAGAAAACCTCAGGGATGTTTTTGATATCAAAGAAAAGCAATCCTATACCATAAGTTTAAACGAGAAACAACAGGCCATTTCGGATGATATCTGGATGCGATATGAGAAAGGTGATAAGAGACCTTCGCTGATCTGCGGAGTGACAGGGTCCGGAAAGACGGAAATCTATATTGATTTGATCGACCGCGTTGTAAAACAAGGGAAGCAGGCCGTTGTGCTGATCCCGGAGATCGCACTGACCTATCAGACGGTCCTCCGCTTTTATAAAAAGTTTGGAGATCGGATCTCCGTGATCAATTCCAAACTGACGAATGCGCAAAAGCATGATCAGCTGGAAAAAGCAAGGCTGGGGCAGGTAGACATTATTATCGGACCACGTTCTGCTTTGTTTTCTCCATTTCCGAATCTGGGCATCATCATTATCGATGAGGAACACGAAGGAACATATAAAAACGAAAATGTTCCGCGTTACCACTCCCGTGAAGTAGCGGCTAAGCGGGCAGAGATGAGTGGAGGCTTTGTTGTGTTAGGATCGGCTACGCCGTCGGTTGAGAGCTACTATAAGGCTGCAAAAGGCGACTACCAGCTTTATGATCTGGACAGTCGTGCAACCGGCGCAAAACTTCCGGAGGTGGAAGTCGTTGATCTCAGGGAGGAACTACAGTCCGGGAACCGTTCTATCATCAGCAGACGCTTAGATGAACTGATCCGTGACCGCCTTTCCAAACAGGAACAGATCATTCTGTTTATTAACCGAAGGGGTTATTCCAGCTTTGTCTCGTGCAGGAACTGCGGAACAGCGCTTAAGTGCCCTCATTGTGATGTGTCGCTGAAGTATCATAAAAACGGAAAACTGATGTGCCACTACTGTGGCTATGAGATTCCGATGGTCAAGACCTGTCCGGAATGCGGATCAAAATATATCGGCACGTTCGGAACCGGAACCCAGAAGGTGGAAGAAGAGATCAACCGCCTGTATCCTGAGGCAAAAACGCTTCGAATGGACTATGACACGACCAGGGAAAAAGATGGTCACGAGAAGATCCTTTCAGCGTTTGCCGATCATCAGGTTGATATCCTGATCGGAACCCAGATGATCGTAAAAGGACATGATTTTGCGAATGTAACACTGGTTGGAATCCTGGCTGCCGATATGTCTCTTTATTCAGGGGACTATCTTGCGGCTGAACGCACCTTCCAGCTTTTAACACAGGCAGCGGGGCGTGCCGGCAGAGGCAAAAAAGAAGGGAACGTTGTGATCCAGACTTACTCGCCGGACAACTATTCCATCCGCTTCGGAGCAAAGCAGGATTATAAAGGCTTCTATGATTTCGAGATGGCATACCGGAAAATGCTGGGTTATCCACCGGTCATGAATATGCTGGGCATCCTCTTTGCATCAAAAAATGAGATGCATCTAACGCAGCAATGCAATGTGATCGGTCAGGTGATCGAACGGCGGATCCGGGCAAAAGCGGCAGCAGACCCAACAAAAGCAGCGGTGAACAAGATCGGCCCAAGTGAGGCGCCGATTGCAAAAATCAACGATAAATACCGTAAGATGATCTATCTGAAGTCGCCGGTCTATCAGGACCTGATCGATATCAAAGATACAGTGGAAACATATATGGATGAAAATCCGGATAAAACAATCGATATCATTTTTGATTTTTCAATGATGGGAAGTAACGAGGTTATTTAAAATGGCATTAAGAACAATTCGTACAGAAGAAGATGAGATTTTAAGAAAGAAATCCAAAGAGGTCAAGGCGATCACCGAGCGGACCAGTCAGCTGATCGATGACATGATCGAAACCGTGCATGACGCCTATGGCGCCGGTCTGGCAGCGGTTCAGGTTGGCGTTTTAAAACGGCTTTGCATTGTTACGGTAGAGCCACCAGAGCCGGAGTATGACGAAGAGGGGAATGAGATTGAGATGGAAATCGATCCGCTCATCCACAACAACGGGGAGGATCTGGTGATCATCAATCCGGAAATTACGGTTCTTGACGAGGAAACCCAGAATGGGACAGAAGGATGTTTATCCTTCCCTGGAAAATTCGGCTATGTCACAAGACCGAACCATATTCTTCTGAAAGCATACGACAGAAACTTAGAACCATATGAATTAGAGGCAAAAGGTCTCCTTGCAAGAGCCATCTGCCATGAGTGCGATCATATGGATGGCGTTTTATATGTAGACAAAGTCGATAACGGAGAAGTCTATTATGTCCCGGACCCGGATGAAGAAGGCGAAGAGGACATCGAGGTAGAAGCAGAATGAGAATTATCTTTATGGGAACGCCCCTGCTGGCAGCAGAAGCGCTGAAAGAGCTGATTGCATCAAAACATGAAGTGATCGCGGTGGTTACGCAGCCGGACAAAGCCAGCGGACGGGGCAGGACAGTTAAATATTCACCGGTAAAAGAAACGGCACTGGAAGCTGGGATCCCGGTGCTGCAACCGGAACGGGTGCGCGATGAGGAAGCTCTGGCAGAACTTGAGGCTTTGGCTCCGGAGCTGATCGTGGTTGCTGCCTATTCGCAGCTCCTTCCGAAACGGCTTCTGGAAATGGCGCCTTTTGGATGCATAAATATTCATCCGTCACTGCTTCCAAAATACCGTGGGGCGGCACCTCTTAGGGGTGCAATCCTGAATGGAGATCCTGTGACTGGTGTTACGATCATGAAGATGGCAGAACAGCTCGACTCGGGGGATATTCTTCTGCAGGAAGAACTTGTTATGGACCCAAAAGAAACTGTCGCAACGTTGACTCCGAAGGCGACCGAGCTTGGAGCTAAATTGCTTGTGAAAGTGGCCGATCTTTTAGAAGAGGGGAAGATCACTGCGACTCCGCAGGATGAAGAGCAAGCATCTTATATCCGCCAGCAGGAAAAAGAAGATGGCCGGATCTCTTTTGAAGACGCGGCAGTCAAAATTGAACGCCAGATCAGAGCCTGTGATCCGTGGCCAAGTGCCTTTACGTCGCTTGATGGAAAGACCTTCAAGATCTGGCTTGCAGATGTGATAGGAGACGAGGATCCGCGGACAGAAGGCGGCAACGGCTTAGAGTCCGGAAGTGTCATTTACGTAGATAAAAAAACGCTAATTGTTAAGTGTGGGGAAGGGTATCTTTCCCTCAAAGAAGTACAGCTCGAAGGAAAACGCCGCATGACGATCGAAGAGTTTTTGCGGGGTAAGAAAATCGAAAAAGGATTTGTTTTCGGATGACAGCTGAACAGAGAATGAAAAGTACAAGAGATATCGTTCTTTCTATGCTGACAGAGACCCTTGATCAGGGGCAGTTCAGCCATATCGTCCTTAACCGGACTTTTTCTTCTTATGAACTGAACAGACAGAATAAAGTCTTCGTCGGAAGACTTTTTCATGGTGTGCTGGAACAGAGCCTGTTTTTGGACTGGATCATCAGCTCTTATTCCAGCGTTAAACTCAATAAGATCAAGCCGGTGATCCGGAATATCCTGCGGATGAGCATCTACCAGATGCTGTTTATGGATTCCGTCCCAGACCATGCGGCCATCAACGAAGCGGTCAAACTTGCAAAAAGCAGAGGATTGAAAGGTCTGGTTCCGTTTGTAAACGGACTATTAAGAGCTTTTCAAAGAGGCGGCATCAAGCCGGGAATGCCGGAGAATATCAAGCATTCGGTTCCGCTTTGGCTCTATGATATGGAAGTGAAGGAACTTGGAAAAGCAGCTGCAGATGCGTTTTTTGATGCGATGGCAGATCCTACGCCGCATCTTTATGCTCGCATGGACCTTTCAAAGAGGTCTCCGGAAGAGATCTTAAGGCTCTTAGAGGGAGATGGATGTGAAGCAGAAAGGGTAGAGGGAATCGAAGAAGCCGTCTGCATTCATCATGTCAGCGATCTGAAAGAACTAACTGCTTTTCAAAAGGGCCTTCTTTATATTCAGGATCTGAGTTCCATGCATGTTGGAAAAATCGCTGGGGAACTGAGCGAAGGGAAGTCTGTTGAAACAATCCTTGATGTCTGTTCAGCTCCGGGAGGCAAGAGCCTGCATTTAGCGGAAAAGTTCCCAAAGGCCAAGGTCTGTGCCAGAGACCTCTCGGAAGAGAAAGTGGAATTGATCCGCGATAATATCAAACGCAGCGGACGGAGCAATGTCTATGCAGAGTCATTCGACGCCCTTGATTTGGATGAAAACCTGATCGGAAAGATGGATATCGTGCTTGCAGACCTTCCCTGCTCCGGGCTGGGAGTCATCGGAAGAAAGCCGGATATCAGGTTAAGAGTGACGGAAGAAGATATCGTATCCCTCTCCAAACTGCAGAAAGACATTTTATCTGTCGTATGGCAGTATGTGAAGCCGGGTGGACTTTTGATCTACAGCACCTGCACGGTCGACCGTAAAGAAAACCAGGAGAATGCAGAATGGATCCGGACGCAGCTTCCATTTGAAATGCTTTATGAGAGACTTTTTGTTCCGGGACAGGATGAAGGCGACGGCTTCTATCTGACCGCCTTCCGCCGAAAAATGGATTCGTGATGATATAAACAAAGGCAGCAGGAAGAATAAATAAAGAATGAATTCACAGAAAATTGACATTAAATCATTAGAATATGACGAATTAGCCGCATTCCTCAAAGAAATGGGGCAGCCGGCTTTCCACAGCAAGCAGATTTTTTCCTGGCTTCATGAAAAGTGCGTGGACTCCTTCGATGAAATGACAAATCTTTCAAAAGACCTCAGAAAAGAGCTGGATGAGCGCTGCGAAATCCGAACGCTGACAAAAAGAGAAGTACTTACTTCAGAGATCGACGGAACGAAGAAATATTTGTTTGAACTCATCGATGGCTTACTGATCGAAAGCGTTATGATGCCGTATAAGCATGGCAACAGCGTCTGCGTATCCTCACAGGTTGGATGCAATATGGGATGTTCCTTCTGTGCGTCTACGATCGACGGCTGCGTGCGGGACTTAAAGGCCTCAGAGATCTTAAGTCAGGTCTATGAAATCCAGAAAGATATCGGCGAAAGAGTCTCAAATGTGGTCATCATGGGCATGGGGGAGCCGATGATCAATTACGACAATGTCGTGCGTTTTGTAAGGATCATCAGCCATGAAAATGCCTTGCATATAAGCCAGAGAAATATTACAATATCGACATGCGGGATCATACCCGCTATTATAAAGTTATCCAAAGAAAGCCTAAAGGTCACTTTAGCGCTTTCGTTACATGCTCCGAATGATGACATCCGTAAAAAGATCATGCCTGTGGCGAAAACTTATGCCATTCAGGATGTTCTTGAAGCCTGTGATACTTACTTTGAGCAGACAGGCAGGCGGGTGACGTTTGAATACTGTCTTATCGATCAGGTGAATGATAAGCCGGAGCATGCAAAGGAACTGGCAAAAAGGTTGAAAGGCAGAAATGCCCATGTGAATCTGATCCCGGTCAACCCGACCCCGGAAAACAACTATGGAGCAGCGAAAGAAAAAGACATTGAAGCCTTTCAGAAAATATTAGAAAACGAAGGTGTAACAACCACCAGACGCCGTGAGATGGGTAGGGATATCAGCGGCGCCTGCGGTCAGTTAGTAAGGAGGAAGTTTTGAGATCTTACGGAATCACAGACATCGGTATTTCCAGAAAGTATAACCAGGATTATTCCTTGGAGTGCGACGAGCCGATTGGAAATCTGGATAACCTTTATGCGGTTTGCGATGGCCTTGGCGGGCACAATGCAGGAGAGTTCGCTTCAGAGAATGCAGCAGAGCTGTTCTTTGATATTGCAGAAGAATCGGATGCAAGAATGCCGCTTTCTATTTTTAGAGAGGCAATCAATAAAGTGAATCATCTGATCTACCACAAAGGGCAGGAACCGCAGTATACAGGAATGGCAACCACACTGGTGGCTTGCTCTGTTCGTGATAACACGGCCTACATCGTAAATGTCGGTGATTCCAGAGCTTATATCATCGGTGATGAGATCACCCAGATCACCTGGGATCATTCCTATGTGGGAGAGCTTGTAAAAGAAGGAAAGCTGACCAAGGATGAAGCCCGCTTCCATAAGAAAAACAATGTCATCACCCGTGCAATCGGAGCAGAAAGAACGGTTGAGCCGGATTATTTCCAAGTGACAATGGAAGACGATGAAATCATTCTTTTATGCTCTGACGGACTTTACAACATGGTGAGTGAATATACCATGAAGGCAGTTGTGAATTCCAACGGATCCTTAGAGGAAAAAGCAGAGAAACTTGTGGATCTGGCAAATGAAGCCGGAGGCAAGGACAACATCGCAGTTGTTTTGATTTCAAAGTATTAAGAGACCCAAGGGTTTTAAGTGTTGAGAATACAAAAGACGGAAGGTGCTTTTTATGATAAGACCAGGAATGTTTATGGAAGATCGCTACGAGATCCTGGACAAAATCGGTTCAGGCGGAATGAGCGATGTCTATAAGGCGAAAGATCATAAACTTAATCGGTTTGTAGCAATTAAATTTTTAAAACAGGAATTCTGCGAGGACAAAAACTTCGTTGCGAAATTCCAAATCGAGGCACAGTCGGCTGCAGCGCTTCTGCATCCGAATGTTGTCAGCGTATATGATGTTAACGAGACTGACGGTATCTATTATATCGTGATGGAGTTTGTTGATGGCATTACGCTGAAACGCTATATCGACAGAAACGGAAGACTTCCGATCAAGGAAGCGACCAGTATCGCCATTCAGGTTGGGCAGGGTATTGAAGCTGCCCATAATGCCAATATTATTCACAGAGATATCAAACCGCAGAACGTCCTGATCTCAAGAGAAGGAAAAATCAAGGTAACGGACTTTGGTATTGCCAGAACAACGACGGCCAATACGATCAGTCAGGATATCTTAGGATCCGTTCACTATATTTCTCCGGAGCAGGCAAGAGGCGGTCAGGTCGATGAGAGAAGCGATATCTATTCCTTTGGTATCGTTTTCTATGAGATGGTAACCGGAGAACTGCCGTTTGATGGAGATTCAACCGTCACCATCGCGCTGAAACATATTCAGGAAAGTGTACCGCTTGTAAGCGATATCGTTTCCGGTGTTCCATCCAGTGTTGTTCGGATCATTGAGAAATGTACGCAGAAAAAACCGGAACGCCGTTACCAGAAGATGTCGTCCCTGCTTTCAGATCTTAAAACCTCGCTGATCTCTCCGAATGAGGACTTCGTTGTTTTAGAACCTGAGACACAGGAAAATGCGACGATCCTGATGACCGATGCCGATGCGCGCATGATCAGGGAAAGCGGAAACGGAAGAAGAGGAGTCAGAAGTCAGAATCCGGATCGTTATGATGAGTATGACGATTACGATGAATATGACGATTATGATGATCGTTATGATGACGAATACGACGACTATGATGACTACGACGATGAATATGACGAGGATGGAAAAAAGAAAAAAGACCCGTCCCGCCGTAAGATGGATAAGATTCTATTGATCTGTGGTATCGTAGCAGGAGCAATCATTTTGATTGTCCTTGCAGTTGTCAGTATCCGTGCGATCACATCCGGCACGGGATGTGGTGGTTCCGCGCAGCATAAGGAAACAGTCGAGATGATCGATGTTGTAGGATCCGATGCGCAGGAAGCAAAGAAGAAGTTAGAAGATCTTGGTTTTACGGTTGAGCTAAAGTATGAAGCCAGCGACACTGTTGAAGAAGAAAAAGTCATCAGCCAGTCGGTCAAAGCCGGAACGAAGGAAAGTACCGATACGAAGATCGTTCTGACGGTAAGTTCCGGAAAAGATGCGATCACTTTGGATGACTATAAAGGCAAGACCCAGTCGGAAGCGCAGGATGCGCTCGTAAAACTTGGCTTCCAAGTGAAAGTCACAACCAAATACAGTGACGATGTTGAGACCGGAAAAGTCATTGAAACAAATCCGAAGGCAGGAGAGAAGATCTCAAAGAGCACCGTAATCGAACTGATCGTAAGCCGCGGAAAGGAAACCAAACAAGTAACGGTTCCGCAGCTGGTCGGAAGTTCTCAAGGGGATGCAGAGGCAGCTCTGATCGCTGGAAATTTTAATTACAATATCGTGACGCAGGAAGCAGCCGGGCAGGGAGGTATCGTTATCAACCAGTCTTTGGCAGCCGGATCTTCTGTTGAAGAAGGTGCATCGATCACGATCACAGTCGGTGTCGAACCGCAGACGGAGCCACCGACAGAACCGCCGACACAGGCGCCGGAACCGCAGACGGAACCTACCTCTGCAGAAGGCGGTGAAGGGGACGGCTGATTCTGATAAAAACTATTGGAACAGATGATGAATTTGGTGATTGGCTATTTGAAAAAAGAATTGAAATAATAATCAGGAACAGGTGAAGCATGGACGGAAAAATCGTTAAAGCTCTTTCAGGGTTTTACTATGTCAGAACAGAAAATAAGGCACTTTATGAGTGCAAAGCAAAGGGATCATTTCGAAATGACAACATCACACCTTTAGTAGGAGACGATGTTAGTTTTGACGTGATCAGCGAATTTGAAAAGACCGGAAATATCACGGCGTTAAAGCCGAGAAAGAATTCCCTGATCCGCCCGGCAGTTGCAAACGTCGATCAGGCAATGGTTGTCTTTTCTGTCCGCACGCCAAATCCGAACCTCAGCACATTAGATCGTTTTCTGGTACTGATGCAGAAACAGAATATCGAGACGATCATTGTGTTTAACAAAAAAGATCTCGCAAAAGGCGATGACATCAAGAACCTGAAAAAGACATATAAGAATTCCGGATGCAAAGTTTATTTTATTGCAGCGGGAAGTGACAAGCCGAACTTATTCTTCCTGAAACGGATCCTGCGTAACAAGATCACTGTCATGGCAGGCCCGTCAGGCGTTGGAAAATCCACTCTTCTGAACACTTTAGCTTATGGTGTCAGCGATGAGCAGGCAGCAGTTGGTTCCATCAGTAAAAAAATCGGCAGAGGAAAACATACGACTCGCCATAATGAGATCTTTGATCTTGGAAAAGGCATTAAGATCGTTGACACTCCGGGCTTTACCTCTTTATTAGTGGACGAGAACGATTATGCAAAAGAAGATCTTCACACTGCATTCCCGGAATTCGCTCCTTATGTAGGTCAGTGCAAGTTTAAAGACTGCTCCCACATCAAGGCGAAAGATTGTGCTGTGGAAAAAGCGGTTTCGGATGGCAAGATCCCGCAGACCCGCTATAACAGCTATAAGTCCATCTACGAAGAGCTGAAAGCAAAGAAAAAGTATTAATTCATTAAAGGCGCATGTTTTTCATGCGCCTTGTTTGTTTTATAATAAAAAGCGGCAATACCTGCGTTTTGCCGAAAACGATAAATCATCGACAGGAGAACTTACATGAATATTTTGGCACCATCGATCTTAGCAGCAGATTTTAAGGGACTTGGAAAACAATTAGAAGAGATTGCACAGAATGGAGCAGAGTATGTCCATATTGATGTGATGGACGGAAAATTTGTTCCAAGTATTTCTTTTGGTATGCCGGTCATCAAATCGATCCGACCAGCAACGGAGAAAACCTTTGATGTGCATCTGATGATCGAAGAGCCAATCCGCTATATCACAGAGTTCAAGGAGTCTGGAGCAGATCTGATCACAATCCATTATGAAGCCTGTTCTGATGTCGGTGCAACCCTTAAGGCAATCAAGGATGCAGGCCTTAAAACCGGACTTTCCATCAAACCGAAGACGGATCCGGATGTTGTTAAGGAATTTCTGCCGCTTTGTGATATGATCTTATTGATGAGCGTTGAGCCGGGATTTGGAGGACAAAAGTTTATCGACGGATCACTGGAAAGAGCAGCAAGACTTAGGGAACTGATCAATGAGTCAGGACTTCCTGTTGATCTGGAAATCGACGGAGGCATCACGCTTGATAATGTATCCGAAGTTTTAGATGCCGGTGTGAATGTCATTGTCGCAGGAAGCGCTGTGTTCAAAGACCCGGCTGGCAATACTAAGAAGTTTATGGAAATATTAAACAATCATAAGTAGGGGAGGATCAGGATGAGCGAGAAAAAAATCAAAAAGATCGGTATTTTAACGAGCGGCGGCGACGCACCCGGAATGAATGCAGCGATTCGTGCTCTGGTTCGCGCAGGAATCAATGCTGGATTTGAAATGTTCGGAGTGAAACGCGGTTTCAAAGGTCTGTTAGAGGGCGATATTATTCCCCTTGGAACCAGAGATGTTTCTGAAATCATTCATAGGGGAGGCACGATGCTGATGACCGCACGCTCAAAAGAATTCATTGATAAAGCAGGACAGGATAAAGCGAAAGACATCATGCGGGTATATGAACTGGATGCGCTGGTCGTGATCGGCGGTGACGGTTCCTTCAAAGGTGCATTCGCTCTATCAAAGCTGGGTATTCCGGTGATAGCAATTCCGGGGACCATTGATAATGATGTGGCATGCTCCGAATACAGTATTGGATTTGATACCGCAATGAACACAGCTCTCTCAGCCATTGATAAGATCAGAGATACAGCCTCTTCCCATGAGCGTTGCAGCGTGATCGAAGTGATGGGACGCCATTCCGGATATATTGCACTTAACGTCGGCATGGCATGCGGTGCAGAAATGATCCTGATCCCGGAAGTGAAATATGACATGGAAAAAGATGTCTATAAAACGATCCTGAACGGCAGAAACATTGGAAAGCATCATTATATTGTTATCGTTGCAGAAGGTGCCGGAGATGTAAATGAAATCGCAAAACAGATTGAGGAGTTTACTGGTATTGAAACCAGAACCACGGTTCTCGGCTATGTACAGCGAGGCGGAAGCCCGACCGTGAAAGACAGGCTTGCCGCATCCCAAATGGGCATTAAGGCAATCGAATGCATTGAAAAGGGAAAGACCGGACGCGCCATCGTTCAGCAGGGCGGAGAAATCAAAGATATGGAATTAAAGAAGGCCATGGCGATGAAAAAGACCATCACCAAGGAAGAACTTGAAGGAAATATGAAGCTGTTCTAAAACGAAAAATCGAAGTATAGAAACGGGCTGACGCTATTTAGCGCAGCCCGTTTTTGATGATAAAAGTGTATTAAAACAAAGCAATATTATCTTTGAGTGGAATCAGTAAGCTCCGTCAGGAACATCGCATCCCCGAACGAGAAGAAACGGTAGCGCTCCTTGATCGCTTCCTGATAAGCATTCAAAATGATCTCGCGGGAAGAGAAGGCACTGACCAGCATGACCAAAGTCGACTCTGGAAGATGGAAGTTGGTGATCAGGCAGTCAGTGATCTTAAACTGATAGCCCGGGTAGATAAAGATATCGGTCCAGCCGGAAGAAGCACTCATTTTTCCATCGGCTGATGCCGCAGATTCCAGTGTTCTTGTGGAAGTGGTTCCGACGCAGATGATACGTCCGCCTTCCGCTTTCGTCTGGTTGATCGCATCTGCAGCTTCCTGGGTCACGATATAGTATTCGGAATGCATCTTATGGTCTAAAATGTTTTCCTCTTTCACGGGGCGGAACGTTCCGAGCCCGACGTGAAGCGTCACGCGGGCGATCCGGATTCCGCTTTCTTCAATTTTCTTCAGCAATTCATTTGTGAAATGAAGACCTGCAGTCGGAGCGGCAGCGCTGCCGTCATGCTCTGCATAAACGGTCTGATAGCGGTTTTTGTCTTTCAGTTGATGCGTGATATATGGAGGGAGCGGCATCTGACCGAGCCGGTCTAAAATCTCCTCAAAAATCCCATCAAAGGAAAAACGGATAATGCGGTTTCCGTCATCTAAGACATCAATGATCTCGCCCTCGAGAATCGCGTCTGTTTGAGAATCAGCTTTGCTTAAAGCTTCGCCAAAATAAAACTGATGTCCGATGCGGCATTTCTTTCCCGGTTTAACAATACACTCCCAGTCAGTATCGGTCTTTCTTGTAAGAAGCAGGATCTCGACCATTGCACCGGTATCTTTTCGGGTTCCGAAAAGACGTGCCGGAATGACCTTGGTGTCATTGATCACAAGGCAGTCTCCGGGGCGCAGGTAGTCCGTAATATTCCGGAACACATCATGCTTCAGCTGCCCGCTTTTTTTATCCACCACAAGAAGTCTGGAAGACGAGCGGTCTTCTAACGGATCCTGTGCGATCAGCTCTTTTGGTAAGTCATAATAAAAATCGTGTAAGTTCATGTTTGGTATTCTAACACATAATCCGTTTTTCACCAGCTTTTTCCGCAAATTCCTTTATTTTAAGCATGTTTATTTCATTGCGGCTAGGTTGGAATCATGCTATCATTAATCAGTTAAAGGTACATCACTCGTCAGGAGGTAATGGGGATGTTTTTCAATGATTTAATCTGGATGGCAAAAAACGAAAATCCAATTTATCTGCTCCCGAAAATGGCAAACCGCCACGGGCTCGTGACAGGCGCTACCGGAACAGGAAAGACGATCACGATTAAAGTGATGGCAGAGGCATTCTCAGATGCAGGTGTTCCGGTCTTTCTTTCTGATATCAAAGGCGACCTGACCGGCATGAGTGTTCCGGGAAACAACACCGAAGATATGCAGAAGAGAATTGAAAAGTTCGGTCTGGCAGAGGCCGGATGGGAATATAAACCTTATCCGACCACTTACTGGGATGTGTTCGGAAAGAAAGGTACACCGATCCGTGCTACGGTTTCTGAAATGGGACCGATGCTGCTTTCCAGACTGATGGGTCTTTCGGATGTGCAGGAAGGAATCCTTACGATCATCTTTAAGATCGCAGATGATCAAAATCTTTTGATTTTAGATTTGAAGGATCTCCGTGCTGTCGTTCAGGCAGTCGGTGATAATGCAGCAGACTATAAAACCTCCTACGGAAATATTACGACCGCTAGTATCGGTGCAATTCAAAGAGGCCTCTTAAGACTCGAAGAGCAGGGCGCAAACCAGTTCTTCGGAGAACCGGCGCTGGATATTAAAGACTGGCTCCGTACAGATGCTGATGGCAGAGGCATGGTAAATGTCTTAAACTGCGAGCAGCTCTTTCAAATGCCGGATCTTTATGCAGCCTTCCTCCTTTGGATGCTGTCAGAGTTATATGAAACCTTACCGGAAGTCGGTGATCTGGAAAAACCAAAGATCGTCTTTTTCTTCGATGAGGCACATATCCTCTTTGATCTGGACTCGAAAGAGCTTTTGAGCAAAGTTGAGCAGGTTGTGCGTCTGATCCGTTCCAAAGGTGTTGGCGTTTATTTCATCAGCCAGAGCCCGACAGATATTCCGAACAGCGTATTAGGACAGCTTGGAAATAAGATTCAGCATGCGTTAAGAGCCTATACTCCGGCTGATCAGAAAGCTGTCAAAGCAGCAGCACAGAGTTTCGTTGTGAATCCGGAGTTTAAGACAGAAGAGGCGATCACCCAGCTTGGAACTGGTGAGGCTCTGGTCTCTTTCCTGGATGAAAAGGGCGCACCGTCTATGGTACAGAGAGCTAAGATCCTTCCGCCTCAGAGCCTTATGGGAGGCTGTGAGGAAGCCCTCCTTCAGCAGTCTGTGGCAACCAGCGATATGGGTGTAAAATATAATGTCGCATATGACAGAGAATCCGCATATGAACTTCTGACTGGAAAGAGTGCACAGGGAGTCGTTCTTCCGGATGCAGCTAGTAGCGCAGCTGTTCAGCCAAGCGTCATGGCCCAGCAGCAAGCCTATGCGCAGCAGGCCCAAACGGTAGCACAGGCGCAGGCAGCACAGTATGCACAGCAGCAGACAGTGACTCCACAGCCGGCTCCGGCAGAAGGACTTTGGGACTGCAAATGCGGACAGACCGGGAACCCGGGTAATTTCTGCATGCAATGCGGACAGCCTAGAAATCAGGGCTTTGCACCGGGAACGGCGCCTTCCATCAGCAGTCAGGCTGTGATTGATAACTCTGCAATTATGGGAGGCCCAAGCGGAACCATGGCGGCAAGCATGGTTTCACAGCCGGCAGCGCAAGCAGCAGCTGAGGAGCCGACAGGTCCTTCCTTAGTTCAGGCACAAGCAGCGCAGAGAGAAGCGGCGGCACAGGAAGCAGCCGGAGAACAGGCGCAGGCAGTAGAGCCTTCCTTGGTCCAATCTGCACAGGCTGAGGCACAAGGTACAACGACTCTGACTGAAAAAGAACTTGAGCAGATGAAGAAGGATGCAGTAAAAGAAGCGAAAGAGCAACTGAAAGCGGAAAAAGAAGCTGAGAAAGCCGCTAAAGAGGCTGCAAAGAAAAAAGAAAAACAGAAACAGAAACTCCAAAAGGCAGCGACGGACGTATTGACCAGTGCCGGAAAAACAGCGGCGAATAAATTAGTTCGCGGAATCCTTGGAAATCTGTTAAAATAACACTCTATGAAAAATGACAGGAGCAAAAAGTAAATGAAAATTCTTTACAATGACGGACAAGTGGGCGAATGCCCTGAAGAACTGGAACTTGAAGTACTGCGTCATTCCGCAGCGCATATCATGGCACAGGCTGTAAGCCGTTTATATCCGGAGGCGAAGTTCGCTTACGGACCGGCAACGGAAAAAGGCTTTCACTATGATATCGATCTGGGCGATAAGACCTTAAGCGATGATGATCTTCCGGAAATCGAAAAAGAGATGCAGAAGATCGTGAAGGAAAACCTTCCGTTCAAGGTTTATCCGCTTCCTCGCAACGAGGCCATTGCGCTGATGAAGGAGCGCGGAGAGAAGTATAAAGTGGAACACATTGATGATCTTCCTGAAGATGCCGTGATCACCTTCTATCAGCAGGGTGACTATATTGATATGTGTAAAGGTCCGCACCTTTGCTATACCAAAGCATTAAAGGCCTTCCATCTGACGGCTGTTTCCGGTGCATACTGGAAAAATGACCAGAAAAACAAAATGCTGACACGCTTGAACGGTGTCGCATTCCATACGAAAGAAGAACTTGCTAAATACGAAGAGCAGGTGAAAGAAGCAAAAGCAAGAGACCACCGCAAGATCGGAAGAGAAATGCAGCTCTTCATGACAGACGATCTGATTGGAAAAGGACTTCCAATGTTCCTTCCAAGAGGATATACGATCTGGCAGCAGCTCGAAGACTATATCAAAGACAAAGAGCGTATGCAGGGTTATCAGCATGTTTTAACTCCATGTGTTGGAACAGTTGATCTTTATAAGACCAGCGGACACTGGGATCATTATAAAGAGAATATGTTCCCGGTCATGGAACTGGAAGAAGACCGCTTTGTTTTAAGACCGATGAACTGCCCGCATCATATGATGATCTATGCAAACCAGCTTCATTCCTACAGAGACCTTCCGATCCGTATCGGTGAGATCGCTCATGACTTCCGTTTCGAGCCGAGTGGAACCTTAAAAGGTATTGAAAGAGGACGCCACTTCTGCCAAAACGATGCGCATCTCTTTGTGACGCCGGAGCAGATCAAAGATGAGGTCAGCGCTGTAGTCGATATGATCTTTGATGTCTATAAAGATTTCGGCATTACAGATTACCGATGTGTACTGTCTCTGCGTGATCCGGATGATAAAGTAAAATACCATCAGGATGATGAAATGTGGGAGCATGCAGAAAGTGCTTTAAGAGAAGTTTTAAGAGAACTGAATATTGACTTTACAGAAGAAATCGGTGAGGCGGCTTTCTACGGACCGAAGCTCGACGTGAATGTTCAGCCTGCAGTCGGAGCAGAGTACACACTTTCCACCTGCCAGTTGGATTTCTGTCTTCCGGCAAAATTTGACCTCAAGTATGTGGATAAAGATGGTACAGAGAAGACTCCGGTCGTTCTTCACCGTGCAATCTTGGGAAGCCTTGACCGCTTCATGGCATACATGATCGAAGAGACGAAAGGCGTGTTCCCGGTATGGCTGGCACCGCTTCAGGTTAAAGTCCTTCCGGTATCTGAAAAGAGCCTGGACTATGCAACCAACGTCTATAGAGCGCTCAAGATGGCACGTATCCGCGTGGAACTCGATGATAGAAACGAAAAGATCGGCTATAAGATCCGTGCTGCACGCCAGGATGATAAAGTGCCTTACATGATCATCGTCGGCGAAAAAGAAGCTGCAGACGGAACTGTTTCCGTTCGTGATCGTGCAACGGATCAGACAGAATCTTTCGAAAAAGTGGAAGACTTTATTGAGAAGCTTCAGCAGGAAATTAAAGACAGAAAATAGTCCTGATCCTACATTCACATAAACACAAAAGTCACTTCTTTCAGGAAGTGACTTTTTGGTTAAAAAATGCTTTAGTTTCAATGCATTTTCATTGAATCTAAGATATGCTTGTGCTAAAATATTTCGGAATGTTTTTAAGTATAGAAAGGTACGACAAATGAAAGCGACGTATAACCACAAAGAAATCGAAAAGAAATGGCATGACATTTGGGAAGAACATCCGGTCAATGTCGATGACGGTAAAAAAGAAAAGTATTACTGTCTGGATATGTTCCCATATCCATCCGGATCCGGACTTCATGTCGGCCACTGGAGAGGATACGTAATAAGTGATGTCTGGAGCAGATATAAACTGATGCAGGGATATTACCTGATTCACCCAATGGGATGGGATGCGTTTGGTCTTCCTGCGGAAAACTATGCGATCAAGATGGGAATCCATCCGTCTGTATCTACTGCTTCCAATATTTCCAATATCAAGCGCCAGATCAATCAGATCGCGGCAATCTATGATTGGGACAGAGAAGTGAACACCACAGATCCTGATTTTTATAAGTGGACCCAGTGGATCTTTGTACAGATGTTTAAGAAAGGTTTGGCATACGAGAAAGAGATGCCGATCAACTGGTGTCCTTCCTGCAAGACTGGTCTTGCAAACGAAGAAGTCGTTGATGGTAAATGCGAACGTTGCGGTGCGGAGGTTACAAAGAAAAACCTGAAGCAGTGGATGCTCAAGATCACAGCTTATGCGGACAGATTACTGGATGACCTTAAGACACTTGACTGGCCGGAAAAGGTCATCAAGATGCAGACGGAGTGGATTGGAAAATCCTTCGGTGCAGAGATCGACTTTGCGGTTGATGGATCAGATAAAAAGATCACGGTCTACACAACCAGACCGGATACCCTATACGGTGCAACCTTTATGGTGTTAGCTCCTGAGTATGAAGGAGCAGCAGATCTTGCAACTCCGGACAGAAAAGCAGAAGTAGAAGATTATATCTTTAAGACTTCTATGAAGTCTTCGGTAGACCGTCTTCAGGACAAAGAAAAGACCGGTGTCTTCACGGGAAGCTATGCGATCAACCCGCTCAACAACGAGAAAGTTCCAATCTGGCTGGCAGATTATGTACTGGCAGATTATGGTACCGGTGCGATCATGTGCGTACCTGCTCATGACGACAGAGATTTTGAGTTCGCAACGAAATTTGATCTGCCGATTATTCAGGTCATCAGTCCGGACGGAAAAGAGCAGAATCCTTTGACAGAAGCCTATACACAGCCTGGTATCGTCATCAATTCTGGTGAATGGAATGGAAGAAAATCCGATGAACTGAAAAAGAACGCTCCGGAAGAGATCGAGAACAAGGGCATCGGAACAAAGAAAGTAAACTACAAGCTGCGTGACTGGGTCTTCAGCCGTCAGCGTTACTGGGGCGAGCCAATTCCGATCGTTCACTGCCCGGATTGTGGCTGCGTTCCGGTTCCGGAAGAAGAGCTTCCGCTGACTCTTCCGGAAGTAGAAAAATACGAGCCGACAGGAACCGGCGAATCTCCGCTTGCTGCAATCAGTGAGTGGGTGAACACGACTTGTCCACAGTGCGGAAAAGCTGCAAAACGTGAAACGAACACAATGCCGCAGTGGGCCGGATCTTCCTGGTATTTCCTGCGTTATGTTGATCCGCACAACAAAGAAAAATTAGTCGATAGAGAAGTTGCTGATAAGTATCTTCCAGTTGATATGTATATCGGTGGTGTAGAGCATGCGGTACTGCATTTGCTGTATTCCCGCTTCTATACAAAATTCTTAAATGATATCGGCGTTGTTGATTTCAATGAGCCGTTTAAGAAACTGTTCAACCAGGGTATGATCACCGGTAAGAACGGAATCAAGATGAGTAAGTCCAAAGGAAATGTCGTATCTCCGGACGACCTTGTAAGAGATTACGGCTGCGACTCCTTAAGAATGTACGAGCTTTTTGTCGGACCTCCGGAACTCGACAGCGAATGGGATGAAAGAGGAATCGACGGAGTATACCGCTTCTTAAGCCGTTTCTATACACTGGCTCAGAACAGCCTTGAAGCAAATGTTGCTCCGACAGATGAGATGATCAAGCTTCGCAACAAGCTGATCCGTGATATCACAAAGAGACTGGAGAACTTCAGCCTGAATACTGTCATCAGCGGATTCATGGAATATAACAACAAGCTGCAGGATGTGGCTAAGACTGCGGGCGGCATCGATAAAGAGACAATCGAAGCATATATCAAGCTTCTTGCACCGTTCGCACCACATGTTGCAGAAGAACTTTGGGCTGACTATGGTCATGAAGAAAGCGTCTTCCATGCAGCTGGCGGATGGCCTGAGTATGATGAAGAGCTTTGCAAGGATGATGAAATTGAAATCGGAGTTCAGGTCAATGGCAAGGTCCGCGGAACCGTGAAACTTCCGGTCGATGTCAGCAAAGAAGATGCGCTTGCCATGGCAAAAGAAGTCCTTGGCGATAAGCTCTCCGGAAACATTGTGAAAGAGATCTATGTTCCGGGCAAGATCATCAATATTGTGGTGAAATAAAAAGTAGTGATAAATTAGAGCTGTTTGACGCTGTGGAGTTACCTTTTTGTGACTATGAACGAGTCGTATTGCTTCTTGCTTTTTGCGAAGAATTTTTAAGGCAAATGCTTCGGAATACAGGTCCGGAAAGCATTTAGGAGCACGAGAAAAGATTCATCAAGAAGCTTTTCGAGTTGCTCCGGCCGCTAAAAAATTCGGAGCAAAAGCTTAGAAGCACAGACGAGCGAATCGGAGCAAAAAGATAATACCACAGCGTCAAATATAAGTAATTAATATGTTAATTATACAAATTGTTGTTATTGTTATATTGCTTGTCCTGTCGGCTTTCTTTTCCTCTTCGGAGACTGCGCTGACTACGATTTCTCCGCACCGCCTCAGGATGCTTGTGGATGCGGACGTCAAGCATGCAAAAACGCTGGAAAAGATTCTGGATAAAAAAGATAAGATGCTGAGCGTTATCCTGATCTGCAACAACATCGTTAATCTGACAGCTTCTGCAATGACGACAGTCGTTTTTCAAAAACTCCTGGGCTCAAAACTGATCGGAATCGGAACCGGTATCTTAACTTTACTCGTTCTGATCTTTGGAGAGATTGCGCCGAAAACAATGGCGACCTATCGGGCAGAGCGGATCGGACTAACCTTTGCGCCACTGATCCATGTTCTGATGATCGTATTTACACCAATCGCGGCCGCGATCAATTTTCTTGCCGGAGGTGTTATCCGGCTGTTTGGCATTAGAAAGACAGATAAACCGGAGTCTTATACAGAAAACGAGATCCGTTCCATCGTGGAAGTCAGCCATGAAGAAGGCGTAACGACAAGCGATGAAAAAGAGATCATAAACAACGTATTCGATTTTACGGACACTACGGTACGGGAGGTCATGGTTCCGAGAATCCATGTGACGGCGATCGAGCAGGATTCGACCTACGAAGAACTCATGAATGTCTTCAAGGAGGACCACTTCACCCGTCTTCCGGTCTATGATGAAGAGGAAGATAAACTGATCGGCATCGTAAATGTCAAAGACCTGGTCTTCTATGATCCGGAAAAGATCAGCAGTTTTCAAGTTGCTGATATTATGCGCGAGATTCATTATACCTATGACGGAAAACATCTTTCGGAACTCCTGCACGAGATGAAAGCATCCAGAGAAAGCATGATGGCGGTCATGGATGAGTATGGGGATACGATCGGTATTGTTACGATGGAGGACCTTTTAGAGGAAATCGTTGGTGATATCCGAGATGAATACGACGAGAATGAAGAAAACGAATTCCGAAAGATCGGCGAGAACGAGTATTTAATCGAAGGCCACGTCAGTCTGGAAGACATCAACGACCGTTTGGGAACAGAACTGGAATCGGAAGATTATGATTCGATCGGAGGCCTCTTGATCGAGTGTCTGGGACGGCTGCCGGAAGAAGGCGACACAGCGTTCACGGACGAGGTATCAATCAAGGCAGAAAAGGTGGATAAAACAAAGATCGAGCAGATCCGCCTGAAACTTCAAAAGACAAAAGAATAACACAACATACAAATACAATAGTAACTTATGAACACAGAATTAGAACGAAAAATCAATATCGGACTGACAGCTTCAGAGGTCGATGAAAGAATCAAAGCCGGACAGGTGAACGGAGACCTGAATGTTAAGACGAAGTCCTATAAAAAGATTATCTTTGATAATCTGTTTTCTTTATTTAACCTTGTAAACCTGATTTTAGTTATTTGCGTTATTCTGGTCGGCTCCTGGAAGAACGGCCTCTTTTTCCTGGTCGTCATCTGGAACTTCCTTTTAGGCTGTGCTCAGGAAATCCGTGCAAAACGCACGATCGACAAGCTGTCCCTGCTTTCTGCACCCAAGGCTTATGTTCTTCGCGATGGAGAAGTGAAGGAAATCCAGGTGGCAGATATTGTACTGGGAGATATTACGGAACTGAAGAGTGGACGGCAGATCTGCGCTGATGCAATTGTTTTAGAAGGCGAATGCCAGGTGAATGAAAGTCTGATCACCGGTGAAAACACGCCGATCCTGAAAAAAGCCGGTGACCATCTGCTTTCAGGAAGCTATCTGATCGCAGGAAAAGTTCTGGCGGAAGTAGAGCATGTCGGAGCCGATAACTATGTGAACCAGATTACGCTTGGTGCGAAGTATTATAAGAAGCCGACCTCCATCATCATGAAATCTGTAAAGACGATTGTTCGTGTGATCGCGATTGCATTGATCCCGATAGCAGGCCTTTTAATCTGGAAAAACTTTTTTGCAATCTCACAGCCGGTGAATGAAGCAACCGTAAAGGTTGTTGCGGCAATCTCTGCAATGATCCCAGGAGGGTTGGTTCTTCTGGTCAGTATCGTGCTTGCGGTCAGCGTCATTCGTCTTTCTATGCATAAGACTTTGGTTCAGGATCTGTACTGCGTAGAGAATCTGGCCCGCGTCGATGTCCTTTGTTTGGATAAGACCGGAACTATCACAGAGGGCGTTATGAATGTGGAGCAGCTGGTTCCGCTAGACCTTAAATCGGATGTAAAAGAATCTGAAGAGAAACTGAAGAAATTTGTGACTTTAATGGACGACGAAAACTCTACGATCGACGCCATCCGGAAATACTTTGATGTCAGCATGAATCCGGCAGAAGGGGCAGGGCATATCCATACGATCCCATTTTCTTCAGAAGCAAAATGGAGTCTGCTTTATGAAGAAGGAAAAGGCTGCACGATTATGGGTGCTCCGGAATTTGTCTGTCCGGAGAAAGTTTCTGAATATAAATTTATTATTGATAACTATACAAAAAGAGCGAAACGTGTGCTGCTTCTTGCAGAGAGCAGCGGCATGCCGTTAAATGAGAACGGCGAGGAAGCTTTAGACGGCAAGAAACTGCCGAAAGAGATCACACCGACCGCATTTATTATCATGGGCGATAAGGTCCGTGCGGATGCAAAACAAACGCTGGATTATTTTGTACAGCAGGAAGTGGAATTAAAGGTCATTTCCGGAGATGCTCCTCAGACAGTTTCCATGGTAGCAGCAGAAGCCGGTCTTAAGGGGTATGACAAATGGATCGATGCTACAGGGCTGAATGGATATGACGATATCGAAAAAGTAATCGATGATTATACGATTTTCGGACGAGTCACCCCTTATCAGAAGCTGGATATCATCAAAGCTTTGAAAGCACATGGGCATACGGTAGCTATGACAGGTGATGGAGCAAATGACGTACTTGCATTAAAAGAGGCAGACTGTTCCATTGCGATGCAGTCCGGTTCGGATGCAGCCAGAAATGTTGCAAATATGGTCATGCTGGATTCCAACTTTGCATCGCTTCCTTTGGTGGTTGCAGAGGGACGTAAGTCAATCAATAACCTTCAAAGAAGTGCTGCATTATATCTTACGAAAACGACTTATGCGATCATTCTTGCAATTATCTTCCTTTTTGTTGCTTTCGCTTATCCGTTTGAGAATATCCAGGTTACACTGATCGGAGCGACAACGATCGGACTTCCATCGTTCTTTCTGGCATTAGAACCGAACCATAACAGAATCAAACAGCATTTCTTAAAGAATGTATTTACACCGGCAATCCCGAGCGGTGTCATGACGGCAGCTGCCATTATGGCTGTTTCGCTGATCGCTCGTTATTCTTTGGGAGCAGATGGGTTGCAGATGGATACGATCGCAACGATCACGACACTGATGGCGGGCTTTATCGTTGTCTTCAATATCAGTGGAAAGATGAACAAATGGAAATGGATCTTACTGGCGTTTATTATTGTAGTTGCAGCACTTGCAATCACAATCCTGCCGAATGTGTTTGATATTGTGCCGTTAACGGCGCCAATGGTCTGGCTGATCGTAATCACCAGTGTAGTCTTTCTGGTGATTCATACCGCGATCTTTCGGGGAATCCTCCCGGCGCTGGAACGCAAAAAGGAAATGAAACAACAATAGAGAAAAGGAACTGCCGACAGCGGTTCCTTTTTTGATACTTGTTTATTGCTGAATCTTTTATTATCTAAGTGGAGCGCCGCATCCTTTGCAGAAGTTTGCGGCCGCATCATTTTTCTGCCCGCAGCTAGTGCAGAACACAACTGCCGGATCCGGCTGAACTTTGGCTTGAGGAGCCGCCGGCGCAGGCTGAGGTGCCCCGATCGGCATCCCTTGTTCCAAATATTGGAAGAGCAGGGTGACGTTGCTCTTGTTCTTTCCGTAGTCGACCAGCTGTGTTGGCATTCCGCATTCAGATAAAATGTGAATATGCGTGCTGTTTCCCTGTGGAGTCAAAGTGATCGTGATCTTTTCACCATAGGAAGCAAAGCTCATTCCATGATGAATACGGAACCAGACACCGTTGCCCTGTGGGTTTTCAGATTTTAACTCCATATTTAAGCCGGCCTGTGCAATATTTCTGCATTTGTCCGCAAAGAAATTGATATTAGCCGGATAAATGTTTTGACCATCTGCCTTTTTTGCCATAGTTACCTCCTTTTCCTACTACACCTTCGTTTCACATATATTTATCATAACAGATTCTTTTTTTGAATTCCATGCCTGCATGAGGCTGGTTCGTGTATAATACTTTTTGGGATGTGGATTCATAAAAGAGATAGGAAGACAAAAACAATGGGTAAGAAAAAGGAAACAGAAAAAACAAACGTAATGCGGGTGTTGGATCAGAAAAAAATCCCATATAAAGAGTACTGTTTTGTGGAGGCTGGTGTGGAAACGACGACGAATGGGGTAGAGGTTGCTCATCTGTTGGGAGAGGATCCGGATCGGGTTTTTAAAACGCTTGTGACAATCGGAAAGACGAAACAACACTACGTCTTTATGGTCCCTGTCGCAGAGGAACTGGATCTGAAAAAAGCGGCAGCAGCTGTTTCGGAAAAATCCATTGAAATGATTCCGCAAAAAGAGCTGCTTCCTTTAACAGGATATATACACGGCGGATGTTCTCCAATCGGAATGAAAAAACAGTTTCCGACTGTGATCCATGAATCGGCATCAAACTATGAAACCATCTTTTTCAGTGCCGGCAAAGTTGGCTATCAGGTGGAACTGGCGGCAAAAGATCTGGAGAAAGTCATCAAGCTGTCGTATGTGGACATTATTAAATAGGGTAGGAGCTTCCTTTGAAAAATCAAACTCTTGAGAGAAAAGCGCACGAATGGTATACTTACAAAGTTGCATAGGGCTCTTTTTTATTGGAGCGTTACGTGAGCGAATAACTGAAAGGGAGTTTAAATAAATGAAACTAGGTATCGTAGGACTTCCGAATGTAGGAAAAAGTACATTGTTTAATGCCTTGACGAAGGCGGGTGCCGAGAGTGCGAACTATCCGTTCTGTACGATCGATTCGAATATTGGTATCGCTTTCGTGCCGGATCCGCGTCTTAAGGTGTTGGGTGATTTTTATAATACCCAGAAGATCGTACCGGCAACGGTTGAGTTTGTGGATATCGCTGGCTTGGTAAAAGGCGCGTCTAAAGGCGAAGGCCTCGGAAACCAGTTCCTTGCAAATATCCGTGAGGTGGATGCGATCGTTCATGTGGTTCGCTGCTTTGAAGATGCCAATGTTGTTCATGTAGACGGCAGCGTCGACCCGGTCCGGGATATAGAAACGATCAACCTGGAACTTATTTTCTCTGATATTGAGATTCTGGAAAGAAGAATTGCAAAGACTGCCCGTGGCGCAAGAAACGATAAAGCACTTGCAGAAGAGCTGGCACTTTTGGAAAAAATCAAAGCACATTTGGAACAGGGACAGCTTGCAAAGACCTTGGAACTTACAGAGGATGAGGCGGAACTTGCCAAAACATTTAATCTTTTAACGGATAAACCGGTGATCTATGCAGCCAACGTTTCAGAAGACGATCTTGCAGATGACGGGGCATCGAATCCGTTTGTTCAGCAGGTGCGCGAATATGCTGCAAATGAAAAATCAGAGGTCTTTGTCGTTTCTGCAAAGATGGAAGCAGAGCTTTCCGAACTGGATGATGAAGAAAAAGCATTATTCCTCGAAGACATGGGTCTTTCGGAATCCTGCCTGGATAAGTTGATCAAAGCAAGCTATTCGATCTTAGGACTTACCAGTTTCCTGACAGCTGGCGAAAAAGAAGTGCGTGCTTGGACGATCACGAAAGGCATGAAGGCACCTCAGGCAGCCGGTAAGATCCACACGGATTTTGAAAAAGGATTTATTAAAGCGGAAGTCGTGAACTATGACGACCTGATCTCTTTGGGCTCTTATGCGGCTGCAAGAGAGAAGGGGCTTATCCGTATGGAAGGCAAAGATTATGTGGTTCAGGATAACGATATCATCGTATTCCGCTTTAATGTATAAAATAGTTTAGGAGCAGAACATGGAGTCAGTACCAAGTATTATCTTCCCTCATTTAGGGATTGAAATTGGATATTTTCCGACCAGCTTTTCCATAGGGAAATTCAGCATTGCCTTTTACGGCGTGATCATTGCAATTGCAATGATCGTTGCAGTTCTTGTAATTTTAAAACTTGCAAAGAAGACCAATCAGTCTACGGATAACTATATTGATCTTGCAATTGTTGTTATCATCTTCGGCATCATCGGGGCAAGGATCTATTATGTCTTGTTTAGTCTGGATTATTATTCGGCAAACCCGGGACAGATCTTTAACATCCGTGGCGGTGGACTTGCAATCTATGGCGGCCTGATCGCAGCCTTTATTGCCGGATACATAACCTGCAGGATAAAGAAGATAAAATTCCTTCGCGTCGTAGATACAGCAATGCCGGGTGTCGTCCTGGCACAGGCAATCGGGCGCTGGGCAAATTTCGTAAACCGTGAAGCATTCGGCGAGTATACCGATTCCCTCTTTGCAATGCAGCTTCGTTTTTCAGAAGTGAATACGGATAATGTTACAGAGCTCATGCGTCAGAATATGGTGCAGGCCAACAACGTGAATTATATTCAGGTATCTCCGACCTTCCTTTATGAATCGATCTGGTGTCTGGTTGTCTTTATCCTGATCATGATCTTCCGCAAGTATCAGCGGTATAATGGCGAGGTCGCATTATGGTATATCGGAGGATATGCGCTGGGACGCGCATGGATCGAAGGCCTTCGCACCGATGCGCTCTACATTGGACATACCAACATTCCGGTCTCACAGCTTCTTTCTATCGGACTTGTTGCAGGCGCGCTTGCCATTCTCCTGATCAACCGGATCCGGATAGCAAGAAAGACTTGGGAGCCTGAATTTACTCTGGTCCTTCCAGATGGTGCACCGGGAACAGCTGCGTATTCAGAAAAACTGAAGGCTGATAAAAAAGCGGCCAAGGCCGAAAAGTATAAAGAAGAGCATGGAGAAGAGAAGAAGAATGCTTCGAAGTGGGAGACTTATACTGTAAAGAAGGATGATGCAGAGAATACTGAAACTGAAATGGATCAAGAAGTGAGCGATGTAACAGAATCTGATACTTCAGAGATCTCTGAAAACGAAGTCGAAGAAAATACAGGCGACAAAGAATAAAACTGTGCTATAATCATTCTATAAATAGAAAGATAAGGGGTGAGATGATGAACAGAGTCATTACGATTGGTAGAGAGTTTGGATCCGGTGGAAGAGAGCTTGGCGTTCGCCTGGCGGATGCGCTTGGATTTGAATATTACGATAAGGAAATCGTTACTGCAATTGTCAACCATACAGACCTTGCAGAAGGGTTCGTAAAAGAAGTCGTCGAAGGAAAATCCCATCGTTTCTTCCCGATCAGCATCGGACAGACGATGAATATTAATGTGGATTATCAGATCCATCAGATGCAGTCCATTATCAAGGCTCAGACAGAAACAATCAAAGAGATGGCACTGAAATCCAACTGCGTGATCGTCGGACGCTGCGGAGATTATATCTTAAAAGACCTGCGCGACGAGGGAAAGATCGAACTATTCAGGCTCTTTGTTTATGCAGATCCGGAAAGCCGCTTGAAACGCTGCATCGAAAGAGCACCGGAAGGCGAGAACCTTTCTGAAAAAGAACTGGAAAAGCAGATCAAGCGGATCAATAAAGAGCGTGCTTCCTATTATGAAGACTACACCCTTCAGAAGTGGGGCGATAAAGCAAACTATGATATCTGCCTTAACACTTCTTTTATGAATATCGAAGCAATGGTGCCGCATCTGGCAAAACTGTTCTAGTCAGAAATCAACATAATAATAAGTCAAATAAAACCGGGAATCCTCCCGGTTTTAATAATTACGTAATAAATATTTAAAACCTGCGTAATTGTATTTCGCTTTTTCCTCTTCTATAATTACAGCGTATTCATCCTCAATCACTTGAATGCCTCCCAGCGACACGTGATTTCTGAGATGAAGAATACAAAAACAAAATCAAAATACATACCGATGATTATTTTAAGCGTGCTATTATTTATAGCAGTGCTTTTTGTATGCTTCTTTTTACCTGACGTCACCTACGGTGCTGAGAACGGCTATGTCAATGCGAGCGGTCTGAATGTTCGCACAAAGCCGACCACCTCCGGTTCCCAGATCGTCGGGTCCCTTTCCTATGAGACAGTAACGATTCTCGGAAGAGAAACAGATTCTTCCGGAAATCTCTGGTATAAGATCAGCTATAATGGCGGAGAGTATTATATCTTTGGCTCTTATGTTACGCTGCTTGGCTCTTCCGATTCCGGAAGTTCACAGCAGATCGTATCAGGTGATTATGGCAGCTTTGAAGATCAGCTTGCCAGATTCCCTCAAAGCTACAGGAGTCTTCTCCAAAATATCCACAGCGTTTATCCGAATTATATTTTCCAGGCAGACTATATCAATATGAGTTTTGATGAGGCTGTCTATCAGGAGACTCTCGATCACAGAAAATTGGTCAGCTTAGATAGCGATGGTGTTTCCTGGAGATCATTGGATCCGTCCTGCTATAACCGCAGCACCGGTAAATGGAATACCTATTCCGGAAACTGGACGGATGCAGGAATTGATGTCATTGAATACTACATGGACCCGCGGAATTTTCTTACAACGCGTTACATGTTTATGTTTGTGCAGCAGACCTATACAGGTGCTGAGAGCAGGAGCGGAGTAGAAAACATTGCTGCTGGCTCCTTCCTTGCAGGTAACTATACAGACTCCACCGGTACGCATAGCTACATTGATACCATTATGCAGGTCGCAGAAGAGTCTCATGTCAGCCCGTATGTTATTGCAGCAACTCTTAGAATCGAACAGCCCACCAGCGGAAACTCGCCTTTGATCGACGGCTCTTATGGATATTATAACTTCTTCAACTTCGCAGCCAGCGGATCGGATGTGATCGGAAACGGTATTGCTTATGCCAAGAAACAGGGCTGGAATACGGTTTATAAATCCATCCTTGGCGGTGCGCAAGGCTATTACAATGGTTATCTGAAGTATGGTCAGGATACATACTTCTATAAAGATTACAACGTGATTAACGGAAACTTCGATCATCAGTATGCACAGGGCGCATATGATCCAATCGGAAGTGCATCCTTCCTTCGTAATGCAATTGGAGGCGATACGAATGCGTCTGTCGTTCTCCGTATTCCTGTTTATACAACGATGCCGGCAGATCCTCCGGGATTCCCGCCGGAAACCAATCAGCTGAATGCCCGTTACAATGCAGACGGCAGCGTCATCGCAAGAAAGACAGCAACCATCAATACTGCAGATCAAATCGGCGGCAGTGGTACTACACCTGCTGGCAGTGGCCAGGATGTGGCAGAGGAGCCAAAACAAGATCCTGTTACAGGCGGAAGTGGATCTTCACCGAAGTATACATCCGGCGATGCGAATGGCGATGGTAAGATCTCTGCACTGGACTATGTCGCGGTCAAGAATCATATCTTAGGTAAGAAAACAATCACAGATGCTGACAAGCTGAAAGCTGCTGATGCCAACGGCGACGGTAAGATTTCAGCCCTCGATTACGTCAGGATCAAAAATACAATATTAGGAAGATAATTATTCATGAAGTTCAAAACTTTGAAACAAAGTAAAAGAATAATCGCTGTTGTACTTGCTGCTTTTCTGGCAAGTACAATTTTTGTGATTCCGACCTTTGCAGCTGGCGGCGCATATGTTTCAGATACATATGTTGAAGTGGCTGAAGGGGATACGGCATATGTTTCAGTTGGGGTCGATAATGCTACAGGGTCCTATTCGGTATCATCATCTGGATGTGCATCGGCAAATGGTGGTGGATGGTTGGATAATGAAACTGTCACAATTGGAATCTATGGTGCAAGTGTCGGTTCGGGAACGGTCACAATCTATTTTGATACCCTTGCAACATATGATGAGGAAGCTTTAGATGGCACGTCTCTGACGGTTTCCGTCAACGTCTATGCCCCAGACGGCGGCTACAATCCGGATAAAGGGCAAACTGATGGCGGAGATAACGCACAGCCGGAAGAAGAAACCACAACAGCGGATCCAGCAGAAGAAAAACTGAAAGTCACTGTTGATGGTGCGGAGTATGTCGTATTAAAAGATATTTCCAGCATTGAAGCTCCGAAAGGATTTACGGAAACAGATGGAACGTATAACGGCGAAAAAATCAAAGTCTATTCCTTTGGAAAAGATCTGACTTTATATGTATTAAAAAAGACAGATGACGGAAGCATAATTTTCAGAACCTACAATGAAACAAACAAAAAGTTTGAGGCTCCGAAAACGATCGAACAGAACAAGATCACATATTATCTTTTAGATATTCCGGCGGATGAAACTGCACCGGAAGGATACACCGCGAAAGATCTGAAGATCGCTGACTATACCGTCAAAGGCTATGTTGCGGATGAGAAGACTTATGAAGATTTCTATTATATCAGGGCGCTTGCTGACGGAACTCTGGGATACTATTCCTATGATGTAAAGCAAGGTTCCATTCAGCGTTGCATGAGCTTGGAAGAATCCTTGAATTCCAATGAGCTGATCAAGGCAGCACAGGAAGAAGCACAGAAAGCCGTAGAAAAGGCTGCAAAGACGGCGAAATTATTAAAGATGCTGCTTCTGGCAGCGGGGGTCGTGATCCTTGGACTTCTGGCAGCAGTTATCGTTCTTGCAGTTAAGAATGGTAAAAACAAGAAGAACGGACCGAAAGGTGGAGACGGTAGCGGAAACGGCATAGATGACTCTGAGCGGGAGTACTTTGACGGATCCTTTGAGGAAGATCCAATCGTTGAAACGGAAGATATTCCGGAAGGAGTCAACGACTTGAACGCATATGAAATGGAAATCGAAAACCTGATCGAAGAAAACCGCCCGGACCCATGGAAGGAACTGGGCATGAGAGAAGATGATATTTAAACACAAACTACGTGTTATCTCCTAATAGACATTCGACAAGTATATCAGGAAAAGACCGGCTATTATGGCTGGTCTTTTCCATGCTTGAAAAACTATAAGAGAGACAATAGGGAGTGTGGAAACTCATACGAAAATATGCAATAATGATAATACCGATTGATTTGGTAATTGCTTTTAGAACAACAGTTAGGGAGAAAGATTATGAAACGGATTGGAATTCTTTTATTAGGGGTAATCTGTATCAGTGCTGTTTGTTTTGGATGCGGGATCGCAAAGAAACCTCCGGGAGATCCTGAACCGGAAACAGTTACAGGAGGCGATTCAAACATAAAAGGAGGTCTTATGGAATTTCAAACGATACGAATAGCGGAATCCGGCATGATGGCAGGGAGCACCGTTTATTATGCGGAAAAGACGGCAGACGGTGTTCATCTGGAATATTATATCTGCGGCTTTTTTGATAATGATGGAAATGAAGAAAAACAAATGATCCATCAGATGGATGGAGATGAAACGCTTTATCAACAAGTTGCCAGAATGGCTGCAAAATATGACCTCATTTCATGGGATGGATTCAGTGGCTCGGATCCGAATGTGCTTGACGGTTACAGTTTTTCATTTGATGCCACCCTTGCTGATGGCAAGACCATTTCTGCGAATGGCTCCAATAAATTCCCGGATGGCTATCATGGTTTTTGGATGGAAATGGATGCACTGCTCTCAAGAACGGAAATCACAGAGAGGGAATTTGACGGCGGAGATTATACAATCCTGCTTCCGGAACCGTGGGCCGGAAATGTGATCGCGCAGTATCGAGAGGGCTACATTGCTTTCGAAGTTCAGACGGAAGTACAAAATCGTACGATCATGATCCTTTATAATGAGCCGTACGAATACGGTGACGGTAGGGATGGATACCAGACGATAAAGAAATATAAAAAGGGCGGAGCCGATTGGTATATCGTGATGTACCGCTATCCGGAAGCAGATTCTGCTTATGATGAAATGAACGAAGCTCAGAAAGCAATCTGCGATGCGCTTGAGGATGACATGAAAAAGATTGCAGAGAGTCTTGAACTGAAATAATTCATTCGTTGCAGATGAGACTTGTGTTATAATCAACGACTATGAGACTGCAGATCAGAAATGCTCTTGTTCAGTATGGAGCAGATACGATATTAGACCACGTCGATTTTGAAATCCGTGGAAATGAGAAGATTGCCGTCGTTGGACGAAACGGGTGCGGGAAGACCACACTCTTAAAACTGATCGCAGGAATCCTGCAGCCGGAAAACCCGGCAAGCGATGAAAAATACACGTTCATGCTGGCAGGCGGGCAAAGCATCGGCTATCTGGAGCAGATCAATTTTGAAGATAAAGAGATCTCTGCAGAAGATGAGATCAAAAAAGTATTTCAAAAAATCTACGAAGTCAGGGACGAGATGAGGGAAGTGGAGCGGAAGCTTTCTGAAAATCCGGATGAGCAGCTCATCAAACGCTACGATTATCTGCAGAAACAGTGGACAGCGTATGACGGAGATTCCTGCGAGCGGGAAATGCATATCATGTTCCGCCAGTTCGGCTTTGCGCCGGAAGAAATCAGGAAGCCGATGGGAAACTTCTCGGGAGGGCAGCAGACTAAAATTGCGTTTGCAAAGCTGCTGCTCAGCAAACCGGATATCTTATTGCTCGATGAGCCGACCAACCATTTAGACCTTCCTTCGATCGAGTGGCTGGAAGAATATCTGAAAAAGTATGAAAAGGCCGTTGTGATCGTCTCTCATGACCGGATCTTTCTGGACCGGATCGCGGATGTTACCTATGAAATTGAATATCATCAGATGAAACGCTATGCCGGCAATTACAGCGCCTATATCGCACAAAAAGAAGAGGCGCTTGCCAAGCAGGAAAAAGATTATGAGGCGCAGCAAAAAGAAATCAAACGGCTGACTGAGTGGGTAGAGAAGTGGAAGAACACGCCGACGAAGGTCACGGCAGCAAGATCAAAACTAAAAGCAATTGAGCATATGGTGAAGATCGAAAAGCCGCGCCGCTTTGACCGGACGACCTTCCGTGCTCACTTCCTTCCGAAAACGGAAAGCTTTTCGCATGTGCTGGTCCTGAAAGATTTAGGGATTGGATATGACAGCGTGCTGAGCCGGGTCTCCTTTGATCTGATGCGGGGAGAGCGGCTTGCAGTCATTGGAGAGAATGGAAAAGGAAAGTCGACCTTGTTGAAAACCCTGACAGGACAGGTTGCGCCGCTCGGCGGAGAGTTTGACTTCGGAGGGAATGTTGAAGCAGGCTATTTTGACCAGCAGACCGCCGTTATCAACGATATGGACCCGGAACAGACGGTCTTTGATAATTTCCATGATGAGTATCCGCGCCTTACGAATGAACAGGTCAGAAGTGCGCTTGGGGCCTTTGCGTTTACACAGGAAGAGGTGGAACGGAAACTGGGTCAGCTCTCTGGAGGAGAACGCGTCAGGCTTGCGCTTTGCAAGATGCTTTTTACGAGACCAAACCTGTTGATCTTAGATGAGCCGACGAACCATTTGGATATTTTTGGAAAAGAAGCATTGGAGCAAATGCTGAATGAATATACGGGAACGGTTTTGTTTGTGTCTCATGACAGATATTTTATCAAGCGGATCGCAACGCAGATCCTGGACTTCGAGAATGACCGGGTAGAGTTTTATCCTTGCAATTATGACGAGTATCTGGAAGAGAAAAAGAAAAGGGAAGCGAGACTGCTTTCTGCTTCATCGGGAACTGGAACACGAAATGACAGTGCTAAGGAACTGTCGGAAAGCGCTGCTGAAGATCTGCCTTTCGCAGAGATTCCGGAAGGAATGAGCGCAGAGATGATGGAGGCGATCCGGAAGAATCCAGGGAAGGAACGATCGAGAATCGAACGTAAACTGGCAAAACTGGAAGAAGAACTGGAGGCAAGCGAAGAAAGATTAAGCGCTCTGCATGAACAGTACAATGATCCGGAAACCTCTGCAGATTATGAGAAACTGGGAGAAATCCAAAAAGAAATAGCAGAGCAGGAAGCTCTGCAGGAGGAACTCCTTGGGCAGATCATGGAGCAGGAAGAGGCTCTTGAATTATTGGAGCGAATTGTGTCATAGGGACTGATTCTGAAGGAACATAAAAAGCGGCAAAAAGCCGCTTTTTATTTTTGCTATCGATTAGAATCAAGCGATGGTCTGGGCATTTACCAGCTTTGCATATTCGCTGTTCAGCTCCATCAATTCGTTGTGGGTTCCATATTCGACCACCTGATTGTCTTCGATCACAGCGATTTTATCTGCGTTTCTAACCGTGCTCAGACGATGCGCAATGATGATCGAGGTGCGTCCTTTGGCAAGTTCATCGAAGGCATCCTGAATGCGGATCTCCGTAATGCTGTCAAGGGCAGAAGTTGCCTCATCTAAGATAATGATTGGTGGGTTTTTTAAGAAGATACGGGCAATTCCAATCCGCTGCTTCTGACCGCCGGAAAGCATAACGCCCCTCTCTCCAATATAAGAATCGTATTGTTCCGGCATCTGCATGATCTCTTCGTGAATCTCAGCTTTTTTCGCTGCTTCTGTTATTTCTTCCATACTTGCATCCGGCTTTCCGTATGCAATGTTTTCTTTGATCGTTCCGGCAAACATAAAGACATCCTGCTGCACTATACCGATCGCACGCCGCAAGGATTGCTGCGTGACACTTCGGATGTCATGCCCATCCACAGAGATGAAACCGTCACTGACTTCGTAAAAACGCGGGATCAGATTGCTGAGTGTCGTCTTTCCCCCGCCAGACGGACCGACAATGGCGAGCGTTGTTCCTGCAGGAATGCGGAGCGAAATATGCTTAAGGACTTCTAATTGATCCAGCTTGTGGCCGTTTGCTTCTTCGTAGGAGAAACTCACGTCGTTGATTTCGATATCTCCGCGAACATTGTTAAGCTCCAGCGCATCTTCCGCATCCGTGATTTCCGGATCGGTCCGCATGATCTCGAGGAAACGCCTGAAGCCTGCCATTCCTGCCATGTATTGTTCTACAAAATTGACCAGCTTTCTGACCGGAGTAATGAACGAGGATACATACAGGCTGAACGTTACAAGTCCGATGTAGCTTAGCGTATCTTTCATGATATAGTAGCCGCCGACCATGATGACCAGGACGGAAAGGATCGGAAGGGCAAACTCCATGCCGGCATGGAAGATGGCCATGGCATTATAGTAGCCACGCTTAGACTCTACATATTCTTTGTTCGTATCCTCGAATTTCTTCAGTTCGATTTCTTCGTTTGCAAAGGCTTTTGCGGTGCGGATTCCAGAAAAACCGCTTTCAATTGTGGCATTGATCTCTGCCTGCTTTGCCTTCACCTTTACACTGGCATCCGCCATGCGTTTTCTTAAGATGATTGTGAAGATCACGAAAAGAGGGATCACAGCGAAGACGATCAGCGCCAGCCTCCACTCGATACCACATAATATGATAAAAGCACCAATGATCGTGATCGAAGAGATTAGAAGGTCTTCCGGACCATGATGCGCCAGCTCTGCAATTTCAAAAAGATCATTTGTAACACGGCTCATCAGCTGACCGGTGCGGTGTTTATCGAAGTAGCGGAAGCTCAGACCTTCAATATGAGTAAAAAGCACGCTGCGCATATCGGCTTCCATATAGACGCCCATGCGATGTCCCCAATAGGTGATGATGTAATAAAGGAAGGCTCTTACAATATAGGCCGAGACCATGATCACCATTACGGTAAAGAAAGTCTTGTATTCGTTCTCTGGAAGGTATTTTTCCATGCTCATCTTAGAAATATAAGGAAAGGTCAGATCGACCGCTGCAACGAGCAGGGCGCAGACCATATCGAGCAGGAATAATCCGAGATGCTTTTTATAAAAAAGCGCAAATATCTTAATGCTGCCTGAGTTCTTATAATCCATAGTTTTCTCCGGAATCTGTATTGAAAATAATGTATCACATATGCTGTCAGTTCTCAAATTTTTCCCTTTTTACAAAGTGGTGGAGATGGGCTTTTTTTGAAACTGAAAAAAACGAATTTTTTTTGAAAAAACATGCAAAAACAGTTGATTTTTGTGTCATAAGGGGGTAAAATTGCCATACAAGTGGTTCGAAGTGGTACTTAAGGGAGCGAAGTGGTAAATGCTCAGAGCCATCAACATTATTGATTTTTTGGGATTTGCTGAAGAGTAAAGGGCACGGAGCTCCTTAAGTTGGTACTTAGCGCAATAGGGCGCTTTAGTATAAAAAGACACAAATGTCGCTGGGAGGTAACAGGTGAGCAAGATGTTTATGGGTGAATACAACCACACCATAGACGCCAAGGGCAGAATTATTGTCCCTTCGAAATTCCGGGAGATTCTCGGAGAAAATTTCGTTGTCACTAAAGGTTTGGACGGCTGCTTGTGGGTTTTTCCGGCTGAAGAGTGGGACTTGTTTTATGAGAAACTCCGCAGCCTGCCTGTTACCAAAAAAGACACACGTAACTTTGTAAGAAATTTCATGGCGAATGCCGATAATCCGGAAATCGATAAACAGGGAAGAGTCCTGATCCCGCAGAACTTAAGAAAGGCAGCAAACCTGGAAAAAGATGTGGTACTGATCGGAACCGGACCAAGAATCGAAATCTGGAACAAGGATGCTTGGGAAGCAACCTACGAAGAAGAAGACGCTGACGAGATCGCAGAGCGCATGGGAGATTGGGGATTTGATATTTAAACACGAATCCGTACTGCCGGAAGAGACGATAGAGTATCTGAACATTAAACCGGATGGAATCTACGTTGACGGAACCTTAGGCGGAGGCGGACATTCCTACCGGATCCTCGAAAAGCTCGAAAACGGAAAACTGATCGGGATCGATCAGGATGAAGAAGCGCTGGAAGCAGCCGGACAGAGATTGGCTCCCTTTAGAGAAAAAGCGATCCTTGTAAAAGACAATTACGTCAATATCCAAAACGTACTTAGGCAACTGAACATTGATAAAGTGGATGGAATCCTGCTTGATATCGGAGTTTCATCCTATCAGATAGATAATCCCGACAGAGGTTTTTCATACAAGGACGATGCCCCTCTGGACATGAGAATGGACAGGGCTCGTTCCTTATCTGCTAAAGAGGTCGTAAACACCTACAGCAGGGAAGAACTTGCAAGAATCATCAGGGATTACGGTGAAGATAATTTTGCGGCGAATATCGCCAAGCACATTGTAAACGAAAGAGAGAAGGCCCCGATCGAAACCACCGGTCAGCTTGCAAAAATCGTAGAGCAGGCGATTCCGGCGAAGGTCAGAAAGGGGAAGAAAGGATTTGCAAAGAAGACCTTCCAGGCAATCCGGATCGAAGTGAATTCGGAATTGGATGTCTTAAGAGATTCGATCGATACGATGATCGACCTCTTGAATCCGGGAGGAAGACTTTGCATTATCACCTTCCATTCATTGGAGGACCGCATAGTCAAAAATGCGTTCCGTCGAAATCAAGAACCATGCACGTGCCCTCGGGATTTCCCCGTATGTGTATGCGGGAAAGTCTCGAAGGGACACGTGCTAACGAAGAGGCCCGTCATTCCTACTAGTGAGGAATGTTCAAGTAATAAAAGAGCAACGAGTGCAAAGCTGAGAGTGTTTGAAAAGGCAGAAGATGAGAAACACGAAACGGATTGATCAACTGAATAGTGTGGAAAGAATTTTCGCCGACGGAAATACTGTCCGTAAAGAAAAAGTTTACGAGACGGTCCGTATGACACGGCCAAGACGGCCACTGCAAAAAACGGAGAGACAAAAACAGGTTATCAGGAAAGTCGACAGACAGAAAAGAGCAATCAGATATTCTTGCATCGGTTTTTCTGTTGCTGTTTTGGTCGCTTTGTGCGTTGTGATGCTCACGATGGTAGTACAGAACAGTGATCTGAATACTGACATCTCCAGACTGGAGACAGAATGGGAGGAACTCAGATCACAGAACGATTCGAAAGAATACGATATGAACGTCAGCGTAGATCTGAACTACGTGGTTCAGGTGGCGACGCAGGAACTTGGCATGGTCCGAAGCAGCGCCGGCCAGATACGCACTTACGACTCTTCAGATTCTGAATATTTGAAACAATTAGCAGAAATACCAACGAAATAACGTTGGTGTTTCTTGGTTGTAAAGAGAAAACGGCGAATGGATATGGATAGATGAGGAATAAAAGAAAGGATAATTCCAGAGAGAAAAAAAGAATGGGTAGCAGATTTGGAATCGTTACCATCATTTTTTTTGTACTGATGGGAATTGTTGCTATCCGCCTTGTCTGGATCGTCGCCTTTGACGGCAACAAATATGCCAAGGCTGCCCTGGCACAGTCTGAAACATCCAGCATCACGCTGACTTCTAAACGCGGCGATATCATTGACCGCAATAATGTGCAGCTTGCAACAAGCACAAAAGTCTATAATTTAATTCTTGATCCGCGTGTCATCCTCTCAAATGAAGAACGTTATTTAGAGCCGACGGTTTCGGCAATCTCGACCTGCTTTGATATTCCGGCAGAAGATCTTAAAACAAAGATTGCAGAAAATCCAAACAGCAGTTATATTACACTGAAAAAAAGTTTGACCTATGCAGAAGTCGAGGGCTTTCTTGAGATGAAAGAAGCAGATCCCAAGATCAATGGAATCTGGCTGGAAGAAAACTTTAAGAGGAATTATACCTATGGAACGCTGGCTTCTTCTGTTATTGGCTTTACGGATGGCGGCGTTGGTTCTTATGGGCTGGAATATATGTATAATGAACAGCTGACCGGAAACGATGGAATGGAGTATTCCTTCGTTAACAGCAGCAATGTGCTAGAGACGGTCCGTAAAGATGCAGAAGACGGAAACACGATCAAGACAACGATCGATTACAATATCCAGGCGATCGTGGAGCAGGAGATTGCAGCGACACAGGCAGAGCTGAAACCGCTGACCGTTGCCTGTGTGATCCAGGATCCGAATACCGGAGAAATCCTGGCGATGGCAGACAGCAAGAATTTTGATCCGAATGATCCGAGAAACTTAAGCTACAGCTATACGCCGGAGCAGATTGCTGCTATGTCGGATGAGGATACGACCAATGCGCTGAGCGAAAGCTGGAAGAACTTCTGCGTCACAAGCAGTTTCGAGCCTGGTTCTACCTTTAAGCCGTTCACTTTGGCAATGGCGCTCGAAGAGAACAAAATCAGCAAGACAGATGAGTATGACTGCAGCGGTAGTCAGGTCTTCTTCGCAGGCTCACCATGGGAGCGGACGATCTGGTGCTATGAAAGAGATGGCCATGGTCACATGGATGTGAAGGGCACGATCGTAAACTCCTGCAACATTTCTCTTGCTGATATGGCAGGTAAGGTTGGGGTGGAATCCTTCTGTAAATATCAGAGAAAATTTGGCTTTGGCCATTATACGGACATCGACCTTCCAAACGAGATGAGCTGCGAGCCGCTTTTATATAACGAAAGCAACATGACAGAACTCGACCTTGCAACAAACGGATTCGGACAGAACTTCAACCTGACGATGATCCAGATGTCGACCGGTTTTTGCTCGCTGATCAACGGAGGTTATCTGTATCGACCGTATATGGTAAAGGGTATCTATAACGCAGATGGAGAACTGCTCAAATCATTTGACAGAGTGTTGGTTTCACAGACGATCTCTCCGGATACCAGCGATTTCGTCAAAGACTGCTTAAGAGCGGTTGTAACAGACGGTACCGGAAAAGCTGCGGCTGTTGAGGGATATAAGATCGCAGGAAAGACCGGAACAGCACAGAAAGGTGATAAAGAAGGAGACCTCTACGTCATCTCCTTCATCGGATTTGCACCATATGATAATCCGCAGGTATTATGCTATGTCGCGATCGACGAGCCGAATACCGGTGACGCGAGTGGTTTTGCTGCAGCTTTATTCAGCAGAATCATGACAAATGTGTTATCTTATATGAACATTCCGCCTGATAATATGGGCTGATAATAAAAAGAGACGGGGAAGAATATGAACTGGCTTACATTGATTGCACTACCAATCGGATTCGTGATAGGGGTCATCCTGATTCCTGTTTTTATTCCGATCCTTAAGAAATTTAAATTCGGACAGCAGATCCGGGAAGAAGGCCCGGAAGCACATTTGAAAAAGAGCGGAACTCCGACAATGGGAGGTGTCTGCATCGTGATTGCGATGCTGGTTGGAACGGCACCGTTTATTCCTGCATCGAAAGAAGCGCTGCCGGTGATGATCGGAACACTCTTGTTCAGTCTGATCGGCTTTTTGGATGACTTTTTGAAGATTAAAAAACATCAGAGCGAAGGCCTTAAAGCATGGCAGAAATTTCTCCTTCAAATTATTTTTACGGTTGGATTGATGGCGTATTGTTCACTCGCCTTAGGACATGGCACCAACACAATCGTGCCGTTCTTAGGTGACTGCAACCTTCATGGCTGGTGGTATTTCGTAATCTTCTGCGGCATCATGGGCTGCGTCAACGGCGCTAACTTTACAGATGGCCTGGACGGTCTTGCAAGTTCTGTAACAATCGTGATCGCACTGTTCTTTACGGTTGCGTCAGTCGTTTTCTTTGGAAAGACGGTACCAGATCCGGCAAGCCTTGCAATGCTTGGAGCTTTGGCTGCTTTTCTGATTTTTAATCGTTACCCGGCGAAGATCTTTATGGGTGATACCGGATCGCTCGCACTTGGCGGATTTGTGGCCTGTGAGGCAATGCTGAATAAAGCGCCGGTCTTCCTGGTGTTTGTTGCATTCATCTATCTGCTTGAGATCATTTCAGTCATCTTGCAGGTTGGATTCTTCAAACTGACCCACGGAAAGAGGATCTTCCGCATGGCTCCGATCCATCACCACTTTGAGCTCGGCGGTATGAGCGAGGTGAAGGTCGTAATTTTCTTTACCGTGATCACCGTGATTGGATGTCTTATTGCCACAGCTGGTTTTTTGATTCATCCGTAATCATTTATGTCGGATGCTAAATCGCAATATAAAAAGAGCATACGGTGGCGATCAGTAGATTCACAAATAAATGTAAGGACGATAGCATTATGAAACTAGATGGAAAAACGATTTTAATATACGGAATGGGAATCAGCGGCAAAGGCGTCGCTACTTTGCTTAAGAACCATGATAATTTTCTGATCCTTTATGATGGAAACGAAGAGCTGGATAAAGAGGCTCTTTTGGATGAACTGGGTCTGGCAGAAAAAGCAAAAGTGATCACAGGACAATTAAAAGAAGAGCACTTAAAAGAGGTTGATATTTTAGCGCTCAGTCCGGGAGTGTCTGCTTTTGCTCCGGATATTGAAATGGCCAGGAATCTGGGGATTGCGATCCTTGGTGAGATAGAGATTGCTTATGAGATTGCCAAAGGTCGTCTTGCGGCGATCACGGGAACAAATGGAAAGACAACGACAACAGCGTTGACCGGAGAGATCATGAAAACAGCTTTTCCGGAGGTTTTTGTTGTCGGGAATATCGGAAAGAGCTTTGCATCGGTTGCGGATGAAACAACAGAGCAGAGCGTTGTTGTTGCAGAGATTTCAAGTTTTCAGCTGGAGTCGATTGATGAGTTCCATCCGGAGGTCAGCGCAGTTTTAAATCTGACGCCGGATCATCTGGACCGTCATGGAAGTTTTGAAAACTATGCAGCAGTCAAAATGCAGATTGCAAAGAATCAACGCCCGGATGAAATCTGCGTGATCAATTATGATGATGAATATCTTCGTTCCTTAGCAGAAGATATTGTTCCAAAGAAACTCTATTTCTCCCTTACCCACGAGATGGATTACGGCATCTTCCTGAAAGGCGATATGATCTGCTATCAGGATGAGAATGGCCTCAAGGAGATCATACGAAAAGACGACATGAATCTCATGGGTGACCACAATATTCAAAATGTAATGGCAGCCTGTGGTATTGGAATTGCAATGGGTGTTTCCATCCCACAGATTGCAGATGCGGTCAGAAACTTCAAAGCTGTCGAGCATAGGATCGAATTTGTCTGCAAAAAGAAAGGGGTTTCCTACTACAACGATTCCAAAGGAACCAACACGGATGCGGCGGAAAAAGCGGTATCTGCCATGGTAACTCCTACCATCCTGATTGCAGGAGGTTACGATAAAGGCGCAGATTTTACAGATTGGATCAATGGCTTTAACGGAAAAGTCCGGGATATGCTTTTAATCGGCCAAACTGCGGAAAAAATTAAAGAAACTGCTTTAGCCTGTGGCTTTAACAATCTTCATATGTGTGAAAATCTGGAGGCAGCAGTAAAACTGGCAGCTGAAATGGCGAATGACGGAGATGCGGTCCTGCTTTCTCCGGCGTGCGCAAGCTGGGGACAGTTTAAGAATTATGAGCAGAGAGGCGAACTCTTTAAAGAGTATGTGAGGGCTCTTGACGATTGAGTAATAAGAAAGAAAAGAAAAAAACGGCACGAAAGAAAATAATGAAAAACTTTAACGGCGGCGGGATCGACTGGATGTTGATCCTGATCGTTGTTGTGCTGCTGGTTTTTGGCCTGATCATGCTTTACAGTGCCAGTTCTTATAACTCACAGATCAAATTCGGGACATCCGCCTGGTATGTGAAAAAACAGATCACATCAACGCTGATCGGAATCGTCGGAATGTTCGTGATTGCTTTCATTCCGCTTGCATTTTGGAGAAAAGCTGCGATCCCGCTATACATAGTCGGTGTTATTTCTGTTCTTTTAATCCTAACTCCGCTCGGAGGAGAGGAAATCAATGGTGCGAAACGATGGCTGGATCTTAAAGTGATTTCGGTTCAGCCTGCCGAAATCCTGAAAGTTGCGCTGGTTGCGGCGATGGCTTTCTTTATCACCAAGTTTATTAAGTATCTGGACAACTGGCGCATTTACCTGGTGGGGCTTGCCATCTGTTTGATCCCGGTTGCGCTGACCTTATTTATCACGGATGACCTGGGAACTGCAATCATTATCTTTGCTATGGGCTTTGTTATGCTCCTGGTTGCAGCCCCAAGGGTCCGTTATCTGCTGCTTACGCTGCTTGCCGGAATCGTAGGGGTTGTTGGCATCATTTTGATTAAGCCGAATAAACGTGTTCGTGTGGAATCCTGGCTTCATCTGGACCAGTATTCGGATGATATTGGATATCAGATCACGCAGGCTCTTTATGCGATCGGCTCAGGCGGCATTTTTGGAAAAGGTCTGGGCAAGAGCACACAGAAGATGGGCTTTGTACCGGAGTCTCAGAACGATATGATCTTTTCCATCGTATGCGAAGAGCTGGGTATTATCGGTGGAATTATTCTGATCGTCCTTGTCATCCTTTTAATATGGAGAATGAAAAAGATCTATGACCGGACCAAGGATGTGTTCGGAAGAGTGATCGTTGCCGGCGTTTCCACGCATATTGCGATACAAACTTTTGTTAATATAGCGGTAGTCAGTAATCTGATTCCGAATACAGGCGTTCCGCTGCCGTTTATCAGTTATGGTGGAACCGCTGTTATCTTCCTGCTTGCCGAGATTGGAATGGTCCTTGCAGTCGGCAGATACAAACAGGAAGAGCCTGTCGATAAACGAAAAGAGTATTATCGCCGGGATAAGGAAAGAGGCGTTATTTACTTTCAATGAAAAAGAGAACGATTATTATTATCTCTGCGGCAGCCGTCTGCGTGATCGCATTATGCGCATTGTTTCTAACCGGGGTACTGAAATTTCCGTTCCCGCTTAAGCAGAAGGAAGAAACTCCAAAAGAGGCTGCTTTTTATGTGGAGTATATGAATGCATATATGCTGGTTGATGCGGAAGGCTATGTCATCGGCAGCGCAGCAGAGCAGCCGACGGATATTCCTGAAGTTAGAGGCCTTTCTTTTTCGAGCATTGTTGTTGGAGAGCAGCTTGAGGTGCAGGAAAAAGCCGCCTATGAATATGCTTGGAAAATCGTTGATTCACTGAAGAGAAACGCCCTTCCGATCCGGGAAGTCTATATCTCTTCGGATCTTCAGGCGACGATGTATGTGAACAGCGTTAAGATTCTTTTAGGTGCAGACAATAAAACTGATGAAAAACTCCGGGAGATGCGGGATTTCTTTGATGACTTTAAAGATCTTTCCGGAACTCTTGATATGCAGGAAGTAAGCACGAACAATCTTGGGTATTCTTTTAAGCAAAACTGATCGTTTTGTGAAATTCTCTTGATCTAAAAACTTAAAGTTGAAATTTCTCTCGAATGAGGATATTATATACTGAGTTAATTAGATTGAGAGGAAATGTTCTTATGTCAGAATTTGATTATGGTGAAACAGTAAGGGGCGCACGCATCGTCGTTGTCGGTGTTGGTGGCGCTGGTAATAATGCTGTTAACAGAATGCTTGACGGTGGCGTACAGCTGGTTGAGTTTATTGGCGTAAATACAGATAAACAGGCCCTTACGCTTTGTAAAGCACCTGTTACAATTCAGATCGGTGAAAAGATCACGAAAGGTCTCGGAGCAGGCGCTCAGCCGGAAATCGGACAGAAGGCTGCGGAAGAGAGCATTGAAATGATCCAGAAAGCCTTAGCAGGCGCAGATATGGTATTCCTTACCTGCGGTATGGGCGGCGGAACCGGTACGGGAGCAACTCCTGTCATCGCAAAAGTCGCAAAGGATATGGATATCCTGACCGTTGGTATCGTTACCAAACCTTTTAAATTTGAAAACAAAGCTCGTATGAACAATGCGATCTTAGGTATCGAGAGATTAAAAGAAGTCGTTGATACTCTGATCGTCATCCCGAATGACAAGCTTCTCGAAATCGTAGACAGAAGGACTTCGATCACAGATGCATTCAAGACAGCAGATGGCGTTCTCCAGCAGGCAGTCAGCGGAATCACTGATTTGATCAATATTCCTGCTCTGATCAACCTGGACTTCGCAGACGTTCGTACAGTTATGCTGAATAAAGGCGTTGCTCATATCGGTATCGGTACAGGCACCGGTGATGACAAAGCTGAAGATGCTGTTAAATATGCAGTTTCTTCCCCGCTGCTTGAGACAACGATCCGTGGTGCTTCTCATGTTATCATCAACATTTCCGGTGATATCTCTCTTATTGAAGCAAACGATGCGGCTTCTTATGTTCAGGATCTGGCTGGAGATGGCGCAAACATCATCTTCGGTGCTCGTTATGAAGCAGAGCCTGCAGACACCTGCACAATTACGGTTATTGCTACAGGAATCAATGACAGCACGATCCGTATGGTGCCGCCGAGCAAGAACGCACAGCGTCAGCCTCAGCAGGCAGCAAAACCGGTACAGCAGGAAGCAGCTCCGCAGCAGACGGTTCAGGCTCCGGCGCAGGAAGCAGCACAGCCTCAGGCTCCGGCTCAGCCGGCAGGCAGCGTGACTCCTCGTCCGGCAGCAAAACCGGGTCTTAACTTCAATGTTCCGAGACAGCCGAAGCAGACCGTTCCGGAGCAGGACATCAGAATCCCGGATTTCCTGAAGAAAAAATAATATAGAAATTGACTGAATGATGAAGGACCGACTTGAAAGGCCGGTTCTTTTTCTTCGCTTGCTATGTTCGGCCAGATAATACAAACCCTTCAAACCAGGTTCGAAAAAAAGCAAAATACCTCTTGCAAATTAAAGACGAGTGGTTTATTATGATTAACGAGATTTAGCACTCATATTAAGCGAGTGCTAACAAATTCAAAGGAGGACAGTAAAAATGAAATTAGTTCCGTTAGGAGACAGAGTTGTTCTTAAGCAGATGCAGGCAGAAGAGACGACTGCATCCGGAATCGTTTTACCGGGACAGGCACAGGAAAAACCTCAGCAGGCAATCGTAGTTGCAGTAGGACCTGGCACAGATGATGTTAAGATGACTGTTAAAGTTGATGATGTAGTTATTTATTCCAAATATGCAGGAACCGACGTCAAATTGGATGATGAAGAGTATGTAATCGTTCGTCATGATGACATTCTTGCAGTTGTTAAATAATCAGGAGGCAAAGTAAAAATGGCAAAAGAAATCAAATACGGCGCTGAAGCGAGAGAAGCTCTCGGCAGAGGCGTGGATCAGTTAGCAAACACAGTAAAAGTTACACTTGGACCAAAAGGAAGAAACGTTGTTCTTGCGAAACCTTATGGCGGTCCGTTGATCACAAACGATGGTGTAACAATTGCAAAAGAAGTTGAATTCGAAGATCAGTTCGAAAACATGGGTGCACAGCTTGTTCGTGAAGTTGCAACAAAGACAAATGATGTTGCAGGTGATGGAACAACAACAGCAACCGTTCTGGCTCAGGCTATGATCGATGAAGGTGAGAAAAACCTTGCAGCTGGTGCAAACCCGATCATCTTACGTAAAGGCATGAGCGCTGCATGCGATGCAGCTGTAGAAGCTCTGCTTAAAATGAGCAGCAAAGTAAAAGGAAAAGAGCAGATCGCTCGTGTTGCTGCAATCTCTGCTGGTGATGACAGTGTTGGTGAGATGGTTGCAGATGCAATGGAAAAAGTTACCAACGATGGCGTTATCACGATTGAAGAGTCCAAGACAATGCAGACAGAACTCGACCTTGTAGAAGGTATGCAGTTTGATCGTGGATACATTTCCGCATATATGTGCACAGATCTTGAGAAGATGGAAGCAAACCTTGACGATGCTTACATCCTGATCACAGACAAGAAGATCTCTGTTATCCAGGAAATCCTTCCGCTTTTGGAAGAAATCGTTAAGACTGGTTCCAAGCTCCTGATCATCGCTGAAGATATCGAAGGTGAAGCACTGACAACATTGATCGTTAACAAACTTCGCGGAACCTTCAACGTTGTTGCAGTTAAGGCTCCTGGCTATGGTGACAGAAGAAAAGAAATGTTAAAAGATATCGCTACTTTAACAGGCGGTCAGGTGATCTCCGAAGAGATCGGACTTGAGCTCAAAGATGCTAATATGCAGATGCTCGGCCGTGCAAAGAGCGTAAGAGTTGACAAAGAGAACACGATCATCGTTGACGGCGCTGGAAGCAAGAAAGAAATCGCTGGCAGAATCGCTCTGATCAAATCCCAGATCGAAACCACTACATCTGATTATGACAGAGAAAAACTGCAGGAGAGACTTGCAAAACTGTCCGGCGGCGTAGCAGTCATCAAAGTTGGTGCTGCAACTGAGACAGAAATGAAAGAAAAGAAACTGCGTATGGAAGATGCTTTAGCAGCAACAAAAGCAGCAGTTGAAGAAGGCATCATCGCAGGCGGCGGAAGCGCATATATCCACGCACAGAAAGCAGTTGCAAAACTTGCAGCTGAACTGGAAGGCGATGAGAAGACCGGCGCTAACATCGTTGTGAAAGCTCTTGAAGCTCCGCTTCACTGCATCGCAACAAATGCAGGTCTTGAAGGCAGCGTTATCGTTAACAAAGTAAAAGAAATGAAGCAGGGTGAAGGTTTCGATGCTCTGAACAGCAAATATGTCAAGATGGTTGACGCAGGAATCCTTGATCCGGTTAAGGTAACACGTTCCGCACTGCAGAACGCAACTAGCGTCGCATCCACCTATCTGACAACCGAGGCAGTTGTAGCCGATATCAAAGAGCCAGCTCCGGCAATGCCTGCAGGAAACCCAGGCATGGGCGGCATGGGAATGATGTGATAGACTAACAAGCTAAGCAAAATCGGAAACAAAAACGGGCCAAGCACTTGTGCTTATGGCCCGTTTCTTGTTTTTGATTTTATTTAGCGACAAACGATCATGAGTGAAGCACCAAAGGTGCGTAACGAATGAACGCTGTCGCAAAATGATTGCGAAGCAATCGCTTAGCAATACGCACGTAGCGAATGCAGTTTGCCGCAAGAGCTGCGCGAAGCGCTGCCCTTGCTCTTTGAAATAATAATGATTTGGCGATAAACTGGACAAAAACTGCGCTCATGAGTCGCTTTTTTGTCGATTAACAAAATAAAGGCAACACAGTGTTGTGTATACGGCAGAAATCGTACTGATTTGAAATGTATACACGACACTGTGTTGTCTAAAATTTTGCTGTGAACTCACAATCGCGATTTTTGTCCATATTTTATAACAATAGAGCAACATAAAAAGATTTTCTTTATAAACAGAACAACTTTTATGTTGTTCAAACAACAGATAATTATTGTTTCTCAAGTTGGTCTTGCGTTTCTATAATTGAAACTGAATACAGATAATAATAAGGAGAATCATATGAAATTCGATCCAAAAGAACTGGAAGTTAAATTCTATATGCCGGGGCCACCGAATGTCCCGCCAATGCCGGTGCTGAATACTCCGATCACTCCACGGGAGAATTATCTTCGGATGCTGCACCATGAGCAGCCTCTTTGGATGCCGACCTCCATGGATTATGCGATCACATCTCCGACCTGCAGTCCGGATGCCTGGGCGCATGGCGTTGTTTTCGGCTCCGGAATCGATCCGTCAGAAGAAGGCGGAAAAGATATGCTCGGAGTCGAGTGGGAAATCTATGGTCCTGGCGCAATGGTGAGACAGGGAAATCCTCTTGTCAAAGATCTTGACCACTGGGAAGATTATATAACGTTTCCGGATGTTGACAGTTGGGACTGGGAGAGCAGCAGAAAAGATGTGAAAAGAGCAGAGGAAAATGGGCAGATCGTTCGTGTCGCGCAGTTTTCCGGCTTCTTTGAAAGACTGATCTCATTAGTTGATATGGAAGAGGCTTTGGTGTCCATGATCGACGAGGACTGCGCCCCGGCCATTCACCGGCTCTTTGATTATATGTGTACGCTTTATGATAAGCACTTTGAAAAATATGCCGAATATCTGCATGCCGACACTGTGTGGTTTATGGATGACTGGGGAACGCAGAGAGCGCCTTTCTTCTCGCTTGATACGATACGGGAAATGCTGCTTCCTTATCTGAAGAGAGTGGTTGAAAGCGCACATAAATACGGCTTGCTCTTTGACTTTCACAGTGATGGAAAGATCGATGAGGTCGTTCCGCTGATCATTGAGAGTGGAGCAGACTCCTGGGAAGGCCAGATCATGAATGATAAAAAGAAGATCATGGATACTTATCCGGATCAGCTGGTCTGCAATGTTCATATCCCTCCGATTCCGCAGGATGCCACAGAAGAACAGATGCACGCGATCATAGACGAGTTCTTTGATACTTATGGAAATTACCGCATCGTAGTTGATGCTTTTGGCATGAGACCTGATGCCATGGTATATCTCTACGAGAAATCCAGAAGAGCATACTGCGGATAAAAGTGACAAGGGAACGGTTCCTTTGTTAGCAAAACTTAAACAAATTAAAAGCCTCGACTGCATTGGCTGCAGTCGGGGCATTTTAAAAAGAGGGTTTGTATGGTTGATCATTGAGCGACAGGGGATTGAAAAGATGCCAAAAGAACCGTCCCCCTGTCACGTTACTCCCATGAGGTGACAGAGGGACGGTTCTTCTGTCACCTTTGATTCTGTTCCGTAATCTGATTCATGCCGTTCTGTCATGATTAAATTTTGTACACGCTCTATAAAAAAGTTTGATTGCCAGTCCTTATACACGCATGGTATACTTTTTGGTATACCAAGGTAAATAATGGGGCGTATTATGTCCATTTTTATATCGGTACATGAAACTCACAAGGGAAGAAAACGAAAGGAAGGTAATCGTAAATGACGACGTTATCTCAAGAAGCATTGGATAAGTCATTGAGTATCTTCAACAAAACAGTCTTGGGAGGAACCTTGTTCACTTTGGACAAGCTCCTCAATGTGCTTGGCGGACTTTCATCAAAGTTCAAAGCAGAACTTGCTGAGCATAATATTACTGTACAGTTGAGAATTCGTGACAACAGCTACGGACGCTGGTTCAAGTTTGATAATGGTTATGTAACCGGTCATGACGGAATCAATCCGGATGCTGTCGTAGACATGATCTTCGAGGATGAGGCTGTTGCACGCCGTGTTACAGCATTGATCAGAAGCCAGTTTGACTTCGTCAACGCCGCAAAACAGGGACAGCTTGTTTTGAACGGACCGGATGAAGAAGCAATGTGGTTTTCCTCATTACTCCTCAAGGTATTTGCATTTGACGTTCTGTATTTAAATAACTACGGAACAAAAATGGCAAATGGCGAGACCCGTTACACGACCGGAACAAACGGTGGCCCGTTATTTGTTTATGTAAAAGATGACAAGATCGTCCGCGTAACTCCGATCGACTTTGAAAAAGAAGATGCGGAAATGTGGACAATTGAAGCAAAAGGACAGAAACTGACACCTCCGAGAAGAACCACGGTTGCACCTTATGCGCAGGGGTGGAAACAGATGGTTTATTCTCCAAACAGATGTCTGTACCCGATGAAGAGAGTAGACTTTGATCCGGACGGAGACCGTCATTATGAGAACCGTGGCGTTTCCGGATATGAGCGGATCAGCTGGGAAGAAGCTCTTGACATTGTGTCGAAAGAAATGATCCGTATCCGTAAGACCTATGGTCCGGGTGCTATCTTTGCATCCACCGGTTCCCATCATAACTGGGGAAATATCGGATACTATCTTTCCTGCGCGAAACGTTTCTTTAACGTTATCGGCGCAACAATGTGTATGCACAACCCGGACAGCTGGGAAGGCTGGGCATGGGGCGGACAGCACCATTTCGGCGGCTCTGCACATAACGGTGGAGCAGAGGCATACAGCACAGTAGAAGACTGCCTGCAGAATTCCGAATTCATCGTATTCTGGTCATCTGATCCGGAATCGACTGCCGGCAACTATGCAGGTCAGGAAGGTACGATCCGTCGTGAATGGATCAATAAATTAGGAATCCCTGTTGTTCATATTGACCCGTACCAGAATGCAACAGCTGCCTTTGTCAGAGGCCGCTGGATCTGCCCAAGACCGGCTACAGATGCCGCTCTTGGTATTGCGATCGCGAACGTCTGGATGAAGGAAGGTCTGTATGACAAAGATTATGTAAAGAAGAGAACATACGGATTCGAAAAATGGGAAGAGTATGTTTTAGGTAAAACTGACGGAATTGATAAGACTCCGGAATGGCAGGAAGATATTACCGGCGTTCCGGCAAGGACCGTTCGTGCACTTGCAAGATACTGGGGAACCCATAAGACCTACCTTGCCTGCGGTTCTATGACCAGCTTCGGTTCTGCCTGCCGTACGGCATTCGGTACCGAGTGGGCACGTGTCTGCGTCTGCCTGATCGCAATGCAGGGCTGGGGCAAACCGGGCGTCAACTTAGGAACGCTGCAGTTTGGTACTCCTCTTGATAGCAAGTTCTTCTTCCCGGGTTATGCAGACGGTGGATTCTCTGGTGACTTTATCGGAACCGGTGCCGGCGTTTCCCTTTACAACAGAATGCCGCAAACTCCGTCAATCAACTCTGAATATCAGGCAATCCCGAGACTTCTGCTTCCAGAAGCAATTATGTCCAAGGGAGAGGCAGATATCACCTGGCACCAGCTTGGTGTATATTCCGTTCATTCGCAGTTTATGCAGCTTCATTACCCGGCTCCGGGTCATGAAAGAGTCCGTATGTACTACAAGTACGGCGGATCCCATATGGGAACTCAGCCGGAATCCAAACGTTACGCAAAACAGTATCGCTGTGACAGCTTAGAGTTCGTAGTCAATCAGTCCGTCTGGTTTGAAGGAGAGGCAAGATTTGCAGATATTATCCTTCCTGCGTGCACGAACTTTGAGCGTTGGGATATCGGTGAGTTTGCATCCTGCGGCGGATATATTCCGAACTCATTCCTGCAGAACAACTCCCGTGTGATCTTTATGCAGCATAAATGTATTGAGCCGCTCGGAGAGAGCAAGGCAGACTTCGATATCTTCCAGGCAATCGCAAACAAACTCGGCCTGTGGCAGGTATATTCCGAAGGCAATACCGAGTATGACTGGGCGAAGAGATATTATGAAGCAACCGATATGGCAAGAGTCATGCCATGGGGCAAGTTCATTAAGAAAGGCTACTACGTTGTTCCGCCGCTTCCGGCGAACAGACGTGACCCGGTTGCTTACCGCTGGTATGCGGAAGGCAGGAAGAAAGATACACCGGAGCTGACTCCGCTGCCATCCGAGTATTATGGACGTTACGGCGAAGGTATGCAGACGCCGTCCGGCCTGATTGAGTTCGAAGCTCAGACCTTAAAGAGATTTGACCCGAACGATGAAGAAAGACTTCCAATCTGTACTTATATTCACAGTTTCGAAGGCGTTGGATCTGATCTTTATGCAAAATATAAATTACAGATGATCTCACCTCACTCCAAGTATTCCTTCCATACGATGGGTGACCTGAAAGATACAAACATCAACGACATTCAGGAACACAGACGCCTGATCGACGGACATCGTTTCTGGATCTTCCGTATGAATACCAAGGATGCGGAAGCAAGAGGCCTGAAAGATGGAGAAGTCGTTGAGGTTTATAACGACAGAGGAAAAGTTCTATGTGCATTAGAGACTACGGAACGTGTTCCGCAAGGTGTATGTCACTCCTACGAGTCCTGTGCTGACTATGTCACACTCGAGAATGATCCGGGTGGAGAAGACACCACTGAAATCATGGGATGCGTCAACAACCTGACTCCAAGCAGATTCCTTACAAAACATGCACATGGCTTAGCAGTTAACTCCTGTCTTGTAGAAGTCAGAAAGTGGGAAGGGGGAAAAGTAGGATGAAAAAGTTTCATATGATCATTGATCTTGAAAAATGTGTCGGCTGCTTTAACTGCATGTTAGCTTGTAAGGATGAGCACGTTGGAAACAGCTGGATTCCTTATACACAGGAAGCACCGAAACATGATCATAAATGGATCTGCCCGACACTCACAGAGCGTGGAGAAGCACCGTATACAGAGGTCACTTATGTTACCAGAACCTGTATGCACTGCGATAACGCACCGTGCGCAAAGAAATATCCGGATGTTTTCATTAAGAGAAGCGATGGCATTATGCTGATCGACTATAAGAAAGCAAAAGATCCGGAGATCGCTTCTGCATGTCCTTACGGCATGATCCATTGGAACGAAGAACTCGAAGTCGCACAGAAATGTACCGGATGTGCCCATTTGATCGATCAGGGCTGGAAAGAGCCTAGATGTGTACAGACTTGTCCGCTGCGTGCGCTTCAGACCGTCTTCTGTGATGACGCAGAATGGGAGCAGATCGTAGAAAAACAGGGTCTTAAGGCAATTACCGATGGTACCAATAAACCTCGCGTGATGTATAAACACCTGTATTTCTACAACAAGTGCTTTGTAAAAGGTGCTCTCTGCTTTGATAAAGACGGCATCGAAGAGGCAGCGATTGGTGCAAAAGTGGAACTCCTGGTTGGAAACACTGTTGTCGCAGTGACCGAGACGGACTTCCTCGGAGAGTTCTATATTGACCGGATTCCGAAAAACTCCGGACCGATGAAGATCAAAGCATCGTTTGAAGGATTTGATCCTCTTGAGAAAGAATTCGAAATCAAAGATAAGAGCGTGGTATTAGATGCGCTGAAGCTTGGCGGCGGTGAAGGAAAACCGGCTGTCATTCTTCCAAACGAGCATGCAAATGAGCAGGCTATTACGCATATGGTACCGAAAGATGCAGAAGCAGCAAAGAAGGCCTTTGGAAAGAAATAATGTTTGTCTCAGCACCGGAAAATAAACATCAGATCGAACTGTCTTCTGCAAATGAAAACTTCGCGCTATTCCGAAGACTTCACAAACTCGAAGACAACGATTATACAGTAGCTGAGGCAACACTGAGAGGCGACTACTATTTCAGCCGGTTCTCCCTGGATCTGATCCCGGTGGACTCCATCGAGATCACAGACCGCTTTGCAAAGATCTTAAGAGAAGATGCAAGCGGAGAGGAAAGCGAAGAACTTCCGCAAATGTCTTTTGACAGACTATCAAGTTTTGCAAAAGGGAAAGCCTTGCTGGAAAAACAGCTGAAAAAGATCTGCGAAACGCCGAACCGAAAGATGAAAGAAGACCTTGAACGCGTTCTGCTTGCAGGAGGCAAGCGGCTGCGTCCGGCATTAGCCCAGGCAGCTTACGATCTCGGAGAAGATCCGAAGCTTCCGATCCTTCCTTTGATGGTAATGATCGAGCTCATGCATTCGGCATCGCTGATTCATGATGATGTCGTTGATCAAGGGCAGTTTCGAAGAAACGTTCCGACGATCAATGTCACAAGCGGCAATCTTTTCGCAATCCGCTGCGCAGACTTTATTCTTGGAAGAGCAATGGAACTTCTGAAGATCTATAAAGGCTTCGGCATTAACGAACGGCTTGCGAAAGTATCCGAGCAGATGTGCGTGGGAGAATTGGAACAGCTCAGTAATCTGAAAACAGACTTCTCAGAAGAAGCTTACTTTCGGATGATTGAAAAAAAGACTGCATTCTTCATTGAAGCAGCAGCTTTCACGGGCGCTGTCGCGGGAGGATGCAGTGCGGAAGTGATCAAAGCGATGGAAGTTTACGGATACAACATCGGAATCGCCTTTCAGATCAAAGATGACATCCTGGATTTTTCCGGAGGAAAGAAGTTCGGAAAAGAAACAGGACAGGATGAGAAAAAAGGCTTAAAGACTCTTCCGGGAATCATCGGGCTTAAAGAAGCCCAGGAGAGAGTCGCTTATTATTCAGATAAAGCAATCAATGCTTTAAATACAATCAGGAACGGAGCGTCAAAAAAGGCGTTCATAGAAATGGCAAAGCAATTGGAGAATCGGGAGATTTAAAATGGAAAAGATTTTAAACAGAGAAGAGGGAAAACTCTTAGCCGACCGTATTGCAAAAGAGGCAAACGTTGCACTGGATGAATGTTACCAGTGCGGAAAATGTTCAGCAGGATGCCCGATGGCAAATTCCTATGACCTTATGCCGCGTCAGATCGTCCATTTAATGCATCTGGGCGATATGGACACTGTCATGAAGTCCAAGACCATCTGGCTCTGTGCAAGCTGCCACACCTGCGTTGAAAGATGTCCTCATGATATTGACATCCCGACATTGATCGAAAAATCCAGAATGGAAGCACAGAAGCGCGGAATCAGCGCTCAGAGAAACGTGCGTCTGTTCAATGACATCTTTATGGAGACAGTCAGAGGATTCGGTAAATCACAGGAAGTCATCTTAGAGGGCGCTTATAACGTGACCAGTGGAAGACTCCTGCAGGATATGCAGAACGTACCTCAGATGCTGAAAAAAGACATCGTAAGGCCGGAGTTAAATTCCGTGCAGGATAAAGAAGATATCCGCCGGATCATGAGAGAATGTGAAGAGGGAGGTGCGATCAAATGAAAAAGTACGCATACTACCCGGGATGTTCCATGGACTCCACAGCAGTCACATACAAGAAAAGCTTTGAATACATTACTTCAAAGATCGGTCTGGAAATGAAAGAGATTCCGGACTGGAACTGTTGCGGATCGACAGCGGCACATACCAAAAATGAGAAGATGGCATATGCTTTATCAGCAAGGAATATTGCAATCGCAGAAGAGGAATTTCCGGGGCTGGATATTGTAACCCCTTGCGCATCCTGCTATTCCAGACTGAAATATGCTAATTATGTAGGCCGCAATGATGAAGCAAAAAGACAGGAAATCGAAGAAGTCCTGAGACGTCCGTTTAAAGCGGAAGCAGAAATCTTAAATTTCCTGGATCTGTTCGAGGATCCGGAAATTCAGGAGGCAATCAAAGATAAGCTTCACAGAAGTTTAGAAGGGCTGAATGTGGCTTGCTATTACGGCTGCCTCATGAGCCGCCCACGTGAAATCACCGGAGAGACCGATCCGGAAAATCCAATGAAGATGGATGAGATCATTGAGCTTACCGGGGCAAACGCGATTGCCTGGGATTATAAAACCGAGTGCTGCGGTGCGAGCCATCAGGTGGATGCACCGGAGCATGCAAGGGAATTGATCGACCGCATTTTCAGAAACGCAAAAGCAAACGGGGCAGATGTGATCGTAACAGCATGTCCTCTTTGTAACATGAACCTGGATATGCGTGAGGCAGAGATCAACAAGAATTTCGGAAGAGATTACAACATTCCGGTCCTTCAGTTCACGGAACTGATCGCGATCGCAATGGGTGCTTCTGCAGCAGATTGCGGAATCCACCAGCATTTCTTCCCGGCGTTTGATGTGATCAACGATGTAGTTAAGGCCGGGGCCAAAAAAGCAATAGCGGAAGCAAAAGCTGAGGCAAAGAAGAATCCGCTTGCAGATGGCCCGATCGTGGTCGGAAAGGCAGGTAGATAAGATGGCTAGAATAGGAGTATTTATCTGTCACTGCGGAACAAATATTGCGGCAACCGTAGATGTCGAAAAAGTCGCAGAAGCTGCTAAAAGCATGCCTGGTGTTGCTTTCGCAAGAGACTACAAGTATATGTGCTCTGAACCGGGACAGGCGATGATCAAGGAAGCGATCGAAGAGCATAACTTAGACCGTATCGTCATCGGTTCCTGTTCTCCGAGAATGCACGAGACGACCTTCCGAAAAATGCTGAAGGGAACAAAAATCAACCCGTATCTGTTAGAAATTGCGAATCTGCGTGAGCAGTGCGCATGGGTTCATACTGATAAGGAGAAAGCAACGGAGAAGGCAATTAATCTGGTTCAGATGGCAGTTGCAAAAGTTGCAAACAATAAACCGCTGACTACATCAACGATTCCGATCACGAAACGTGCTCTGGTCATCGGCGGTGGTATCGCCGGAATCCAGGCGGCTCTTGATATCGCGGATGCCGGATATGATGTCACGATCGTAGAGAAAGAGCCAACGATCGGCGGACACATGGTCATGCTGGATAAGACCTTCCCGACGATGGACTGCTCAGCTTGTATCTCTACTCCTAAGATGGTTGATGCGGGGGCACATCCGAATATCACGCTGAAGACCTCCTGTGAAGTGGAGAAAGTTGACGGATATATCGGAAACTTTGAAGTAACCATCAAAGAAAAAGCAAAATATGTAAACCATGACCTGTGTACCGGCTGCGGACTTTGCCAGACCAAATGTCCGACAAAGGTTACAAGCGAGTTTAACCAGGGAATGAGCAAGCGCTCTGCAATCTATATTCCGTTTGCACAGGCAGTTCCTTCCAAACCTGTTATCGATGCGGAGGCATGCCTGAAGCTGACGAAGGACAAATGCGGAATCTGCGAGAAGGTCTGCCCGATCGGTGCGATCAATTATCAGGATGAAGTCAAGTATACAACAGAGCAGTATGGTGCAATCGTTGTCGCGACAGGCTATGAGCTGGTTGACTGGAAAAAGATGTATCCGGAATACGGCGGAGGAAAGTATGAAGACGTGATCACCGGCCTTCAGTTTGAGCGCCTGGTGAATGCTTCCGGACCGACCGAAGGTCATATTGTTAGACCTTCTGATGGAAAAGAGCCGAAAGATGTCGTCATCGTAAAATGCGTTGGCAGCCGTGATCCGAAGAAGGGCAAGAGCTATTGTTCAAGAGCATGCTGTATGTACAGTGCAAAACATGCGCATCAGATTTTAGATAAGATCCCGAACTCCAGAGTCTACATCTTCTACATGGATGTCCGTACTCCTGGTAAGGGATATGAAGAGTTTTATGACAACACCAGAAAAGACGGTGCACAGTATATCCGCGGACGTGTATCAAAGATTTACAAAGAGGGCAGCAAGCTGATCGTGAAGGGAGAGGACTCCCTGATTGGACGTCCGGTCACCGTAGAAGCTGATATGGTTATTTTGGCAACGGCTATGGAAGCCGCACCGGGTGTTGAAGAAGTTGTCAGCAAACTGGGTATCTCCATGGATAAAGACCGCTGGGTTCAGGAAGCACATCCGAAGCTTCGCCCGGTCGAGACCCAGAGTGCAGGTATTTTCCTCTGCGGAACCTGCCAGGGACCGAAAGATATTCCGGACACCGTTTCTCAGGCCGGAGCTGCCGCTTCTAAAGTGATCGGTATTTTGAATCACGATGAGATGGAGACATCCCCGATGATCTCCCACGTTGATCAGACGAAGTGTGCCGGCTGCGGATACTGCGTAGAAGTATGTCCGTACAAGGCAATCTCCCTTGTTGAAGTTCCGGGACGTGACGGAAACCGTAAAGTAACGAAGACCGTTGCTGAAGTTAACGAAGGTCTCTGCCAGGGCTGCGGATGCTGTACAGCAACCTGCCGCACCGGCTGCATTGACCTCAGAGGCTTTACAAATGATCAGATTCTGAAGGAGGTGGATGCGTTATGTCTATAAAGAAAGACGATAACTGGGAGCCGAAGATCCTGGCTTTCTGCTGCAACTGGTGCACCTATACAGGAGCTGACCTCGCAGGATTAAACAGAATGAAATATCCGGAGAACGTCCGTACCATCCGCGTTCCATGCTCATCGAGAGTAAACCCGCAGTTTATCTTAAGAGCATTTCAGAAGGGAGCAGACGGAGTCCTGGTATGCGGATGTCATCCGGGAGACTGTCACTATGCGACAGGAAACTATTTTACAAGAAGACGTTTTATGCTGATGCAAAGACTTTTAGAGTACAACGGAATCGATCCGAAACGCTTCCAGGCAAAATGGATCAGCGGTTCTGAGGCTGCAAAATTCCGTGATACCGTGACAGAAGTCAGCGCGCAGATCAAAGCGCTGGGACCAAACACCAAGTTTGTATCTCCGCACTATGATAATGCTCTTCAGGAAGGAGGTGCTGAATAATGGCAAACTTAACAGAAGCTCAGGTTCAGGACCGAATCCGTGAAGAGGCGAAAAAGGCTCTGGCAACAGGTGAAGTCAGCGCGGTTGTCGGCTGGACTTCGACCCGCTTTGAAGATAAAACCAGACCTTATTTTGCAGAAACCGAGGCAGAATGTGATCTTTTAGTCTGGAACAAATACTGCATCAACGGAACCGGAAAGTTTGCCCTTGATGACAGATATCCGGAAAAGAAGATTGCAATCATCGCAAGAGGCTGTGACAGCCGTGCGCTTAACAGAATGCTGCGCGACAAACAGCTGAAAAGAGAAAATCTTTACATTATCGGTGTGGTCTGTGACGGAAAAGAAAATGCTGTCTGCGAAAGCTGCCAGCATAAAAATCCGTTAACATACGATGTTTTGATCGGGGAACCGGTGGAAGAGCAAATCAATGCGGAGAGATTTAAAGAGATCGAAGCATTTGAAAAGCTTACGCCGGATGAAAGATATGAATACTGGGCAAAACAGTATGATAAATGCATCCACTGCTATGCCTGCAGAAATGCATGCCCGGCCTGTAACTGCGTAGAGTGTTATGCAGACCAGTACCGTACCGGATGGCAGGGTAAGGCTGCTGACAGAGAGCAGAATCAGGTCTATGGCCTTACCAGAGCTTATCATGTCGGCGACCGATGTATCGAATGCGGTGAATGCGAAAGAGTCTGCCCGATGAATCTTCCGATCATGCGGCAGACCAAGAAGATGCTGAAGGATATCAACGATCTGTTCGGAGACTATGAATGTGGACTTCCGGACGATGCGACACCGGTCTTGGGAAGCTATAAGCTGGAAGATCCGGACGAGTTTATGTAGGAGGTGAGGATCATGAAATTAGCGAAAAAAGATTTAAACAAAGCCTTAGAGATCCTCAGTGAAGGCGCAGTTGTTTTTGCACCGACCTTCGACATGATTGAGGATAAGTCCGAGGGCGGACAGACAATGGCAGAGAAGAAGTTTATGCCGTATCAAGATGGCATGTTCATCGCTCTTGACGGTCCGAATACCGTTAAGCCGCCAAAGGATGTTCTGTTCCCGAATGTTGAAAAAATGTACCGCTTTAAAACGGGCGAGAATGCGGAGATCGTTGAGATTTTCCCGGAGGATACAAAGAAGATCCTTTTCGGAATCCGTCCTTGCGATATGCGCAGCATCGATTCCATGGATAAAGTTTTCTTCACCAAAGAGTATGTGGATTCCTATTATGCGAAACGCCGTGAGAATGTTACGGTCGTTGCATTCGGCTGCACAGAGCCGGAACGTACCTGCTTCTGTGATTCGATGGGAATCGATCCGAATAATGCTCCGAGCGCAGACGTTATGATGAACGTTGCAAAGGGATCAAACGGAGATGCATATATTTTGGAAGCGTATACCGACAAAGGAAAAGATCTGTTAGAACAGCTTAAATCCCTGGACGGAGGCGCAGGTGAGGCACAGCGTGATACGAAGTGCACGCTTCAGATCAATAAGGATCCGGAACTGGATAAGAAACTGGCCGGCATGTTCGAGCATCCGATCTGGGATAAAGTTTGCAAAGGATGTATCGGATGCGGAACCTGCACCTTTGTATGTCCGACCTGCTACTGCTTCGATATCGATAACGAGAATTATGGAGCAGAGGGCACGAAATACCGTTGCTGGGATTCCTGTATGTTCAGCGACTATACCAGAATGGCAGGCGGAGCAAACCCGAGACCGACCAAGAAAGAGCGCTTAAGAAACCGCTATATGCATAAGCTCAGTTACTTTAATGAGAGATATGGCGAGACCTTATGCGTGGGCTGCGGAAGATGCGTAGCAAATTGTCCTTCCCATCTGGATATCTCCGAGTTTATCGAGAAGGCAACGGCAGCAGATCCGAAGGCGGAAACTTACACAGATGCACCGGGAAAGGAGGCGTAGGAAATGGCTATAGATCATGAATGCTCATGCAGCAAAAATCCATTGGTTCCATCGTTATGCAAAGTGATCGATGTGAAACAGGAGACACCTGACATCCAGACCTATACGATCCAGACATTGGATGGGAAAAAGCCGTTCAGTCCGCTTCCGGGCCAGCTGGCAATGATCTCCCTTCTGGGCGTTGGTGAGGCAATGTTCTCTATTACGGCTCAGGGTGAAGACTATATCCAGAGTGCGATCAAGCGGACCGGCATGCTTACGGATGAATTTCATCAGATGCAGCCGGGGCAGCAGATCGGTGTCAGAGGACCTTACGGAAACCATTTTCCGATCGAGGATTTAAAGGGACATGATGTCCTGTTTATCGGCGGCGGTGTCGGTATCGCTCCGGTCCGTTCCATGATCCGTTACGCGTTTGAACACCGTGAGGATTTTGGACATATCGATATCCTTTATGGTGCACGTTCCAGCAATGATATCTGCTTTAAGCAGGATTGCTTAGAGGACTGGCCGAAGCAGCCGGATACCAATGTTTATATCACCACGGACGTTCCTTCGGATGATTGGGACGGCCATGTAGGCTTTGTTCCTTCTTACATCGAGGAAGTGGGATTCAAGCCGGAAGGTAAAAAAGTAGTTCTTTGCGGACCGCCGATCATGATCAAATTAGGCTCGGCAAGCCTTTTGAAATTAGGCTTCGCAAAAGAAGATATTATCACGACGTTAGAGCTCCGCATGAAATGCGGAATCGGTAAATGTGGTCGTTGTAATATAGGCAGTAAATTTGTATGTTTAGACGGTCCGGTGTTTACCTTATCGGAACTGGATGAACTACCGGATGAAAAATAGGAGGAAAACGATGGGTTTAGGAAAAACATTAGTTAAATTAGGCGTAGTCGCAGGAGCAGCTTACGGTGGATATTATCTTTACAAAAAATATGTAAAGAAAGACAATGTCCCGCAGAAAGACTTTGATGATTTAGCAGATGTCACCTTTGATTATGATGACGATGCTGCAAAAGAAGAAAGCTTCGCAGATAAGATCAAAGCTGCTGCTGAAAAACAGCTGAACAAGATCAAATAAGTAAAAACGTGAAGTCCAAATAAGTCAGAGGGGATGGTTCTGTTTTATCGGGATCATTCCCTCTGCATTCATGAGGAAAACGGATGATTGCTTTAAAAAATGCGGTGTTGATTGACGGAACCGGGAAGGCCCCTGTCCCGCACAGCACGATCATTATAGAACAAGGAAAAATCCAAAAAGTCGGAACAAACCTGCAGATTCCTGAGGATTCGGATGTATTTGACCTCAAGGGAAAGACTGTAATCCCGGGTCTGATCGATGCACATGTCCATATCAGTGGATCCAGCAGGCTGGACCGTCCGGGGTCAAGTCATCTTGTCCAGGGATATAGCAATGTGGAAATGAGGGAAGGCTGTCTGAGATGGGGAGTTGTAGCCGTCCGCAGCTGTGGCCATTTTGTGGACGAAACGCTTGCTTTCAGAGATGGAGTAAACAACGGGACGATTGAACGGTCCCCGCGTGTATGCATGTCCGGCCCTATGTTTCAGGCTCCGGGCGGACATCCGTGCTACACGGTATTCATGGCTGATCCAGACGTTGAACAGCTTGCCTGTGCGATCGTTGATGATGATACCGATTTAGAGAAGGTCATAAGAGAATCCAAAGAGAAGGATGTGGATTTTACCAAGGCTTTCTATGCACATTTGAATAAGATGGACTATCCAAACCCGGTTCCGCGTATCTCAAAAGAGAAGTTAAAAGAAATCATTGATACCTCACACCGATATGGACTTTCTGTTACAGTTCATGTGGACTGTCCAGCAGAAATGCAGGATGCGGTGGAACTTGGGGCAGACGTCATTGAACACATGATCGGCGCTGGAGAAACTGAAAATGAACTATCAGATGAACTGGTCAGGCTGACAAAAGAGAGAGGAGTCGTTGTTGATCCTACTATGATTTCCATCAAACGCTTTGATCCCTTAAGTGAGTCAGCTCCGTCCGTCTGGGAGGCAGTCAAAAAGGCAGTGAAGAAATGCTATGATGCAGGGATTCCTTTGGCTGTAGGCTGTGATGCGGGAATCCCCTTTGTGCCGTTCGGGGAAGCAGTGCATGATGAGATGGCATGTCTTTCCGAGGCCGGCATTCCGCCTCTTGAAGTGATCAAAATGGCAACGGAGGGCAACGCAAAATTATTACAGATGGATGATTATCTCGGAACGATTGAAGAGGGGAAAGATGCAGATTTGATCGTTTTGGGAAAAGATCCGCTTGAAGATATTCATAACACGAAAACCATCGAACTCGTTTTCATGAAGGGGAGAATTGTAACGGACTGCAGAGCTTTTTTCTGAAGAGGAGAGCTATGTTTTGATTGACGATTAAACGGGAGAAGATATATTATTTAAGAGAAAGATTATTTCGATTTTGCTACTCATGTTAAATGTCAAAATCGATAAAACAGGAGGAAAACAATGGGTTTAGGAAAAGCATTAGTTAAATTAGGCGTAGTCGCAGGAGCAGCTTACGGCGGATACTATCTTTACAAGAAATATGTAAAGAAAGACAATGTTCCGCAGAAAGATTTTGATGATTTAGCAGATGTTACCTTCGATTATGATGATGACGCTGCAAAAGAAGAAAGCTTCGCCGACAAGATCAAAGCGGCCGCTGAAAAACAGCTGAACAAGATTAAATAATCAGACGTGAAGAACATTAAATTTTGGTTTGACAACGCAAGGTCGGTATCATTGCCCCAGAGCATGATGCCGGCACTGGTTGCCGCTTTTTTGGCGACAAAATATTCAGACTTTAAATGGTATTTGGCTTTGATTTCCATTATTGGGATCGCCTTTGCCCATTTGAGTCTGAATTTATTTGACGACTATTTTGATTTTAAAAACGCAGAGCAGGGCGACCGGACGGCTCTTGTTAGAGAGGGCTTTCGAGCTATGACTGCAAAATGTCCGCCGCTCCAGGACGGTACGGTGAGCCCTAAGAAGTGGTTTCTTGTAAGCTGCCTGTTTGGGTTGATCGCCTGCTGCTTTGGCGTGCCAGTCGTGATCCTTCAGGGACCTTCCGTTTTATGGGTCGTCCTCGGAGTTGCGATCCTCGGCGTGTTTTATTCCGCACCTCCGTTAAAGCTCGGCTATCATGGTTTGGGTGAACTGATCATCGGTTCCATTTTTGGTCCCGGCATCTTTATCGGAATGAGCCTGGCAGCAGCAGGGGAGTTTCATCTGTCGGAGGTTCTGCTTTCCATTGCCATGGGACTGATCGTCGTTGCGATCTTGTATGTTCACTCTATTATGGATTATGCGGCAGATACGAAGGCAGGGAAGCGGACGCTTGCCTGGCTGGTGGGTTGCCATGCAACGATCCCGAAGAAGGAAGACAGTCCTCAGCCAACAGAGCAGGCGGTAAAAGCAGGACAGAACCGTCAGTATGTGACACTTGCGTTGATTATTTTTGTACCATATCTGTTAGTGGTCCTGGCAGTGGCACTTCGCGCGGTTTCACTATATTACCTGGTATCGCTTCTGGCACTTCCCTGGTCGATCGATCTGTTCCGTTCGATGCTGGCATTTAAAAAGGACCAGTTTGCGCCGGTGGAAAAGAAGTGGTGGTACGGTTCTTTCCAGATGTGGGAAGCTATTAAAGCAAATCACCTTGACTGGTTTATGCTGAGATGGCTGCTTGCGCAAAGAATCAGCATTGTATTTAGTATTTTATGTATTCTTGCGTCTATCGCGGAAATGATCATTAAACTGACGAGCATGTAAAAAGAGACAGAGAACCGCAAGGTGAGCCCTTTAGGGCGAGAAGGCAGCCTGGGCTGTCCCCTGTCTCCTACAACTAGAAGGATTATGAAATTCACTCAATTAAGCTATCTTCCGATATGGTTTCTGAGGAATGTGATCTTCAGAAAGCACGGACCGCTTCAGACGGTTCTTTTTATCACGGACTACTGTAATCTGAAATGTAAGCACTGTTTCGAGATGGGACATGCATGCACGATGCAGAAGTCCTATCAGCAGATCAAGGAAGAACTGGAATATTCCTATCGCATGGGCAGCCGTTTCGTTGATTTTGAAGGCGGAGAGCCGACGCTTTGGAGGCAGCCTGTAAGCAGGACAGAAGGTTCCTGGACACCGAAACGGGGAATCAGCGGAAGGGTCGATAAAAACGGAACCCCGATCCTGGATATTAATGATCTTATTATTCTGGCAAAGAAGATTGGCTTTTATTCCTGCACAGTCACGACAAATGCGCAGGTGGACTTTTCCTGGGTGAATGCAGATCTGATCTGGATGAGCCTGGATGGATATAAAGAGTATCATGACCGCGTTCGCGGAGAAGGTGCCTTTGAAAAGCTGGATAAGAATGCCCGTATTTTTGCGGAAAAACAGAAAAAGAAAAAGGCTGCCGGGAAGAAGCCTTGTGTATTAGGCTGTAATATGGCGATCAACCGCATCAATAAAGATTCTGTGGGTGATGTGCTGGATTATGTGAAGAAGAGCAGCTTTATTGAGAGCATCGCGCTGAACTTTCATACACCGTATCCGGGAACAGAAGAGCTGATGCTGGATGATAAGATGAAAGCAAAGGTGATCGATGAGATCATTTCGTATAAGAAGGCAGGTTATCCTATCCAGAACAGCGTGAGCGGCCTTCAGATCATGAAAAAAAGAGGCTTTAAGAAGAACTGCTGGGTAAGCAACTTTATCATCACAGATGGAACCAGATTCAAAACCTGCCCGGGAGAAACCCTGGGGATCTGCGATGACTGCGGCTTCTGCATGGCAGGAGAAATGTACTGCGTCATGCACCTGAAACCGGATACACTATTGGCAGGAATGTCACTTAGATTATAAAAACAACGCACCGGGCCTACCATGTGGTCTTCTTCCGAAAACTGAAGAAGTTTTCCTGAAGAAGACGCACATGCTCTCCCGGTGCTGTGTACTTATTATTATGCTACTGACGATACTACATTATATCTCCGGACCTATCATTGGGGCGATCATCGGAGCATTCACAAACTACATCGCGATCAAAATGCTATTCAGGCCGCTGAAACCGGTGAAGATCGGAAAGTTCACACTCCCGTTTACGCCAGGTGTGATCCCGCGCCATCAAGAGGCTTTAGCCGATGCACTTTCCAACACGGTCTATGAAAATTTCTTTACCAACTCGGATATTGAAGGAATCTTTATGACTGATGAGATGACAGACAGTTTTTCTGATGGTATTTATCGTCTGCTCGAAGGCATCGACCTGTCATCTGTGGGAGAAGGGCTTAGTGAAGAGTCAAAACTTAAAGTCAAAGAAGCTATTTACAAGAAGATCCATGAAATGATCATGAATACGGATATCTCCGGAATCGTATCAAATGAGACAGAAAAGATTATCCGAACCAAGGTTAAGGGCGGTCTGGTTTCAAGTATTATTTTAAGTGATGAGATCACAGGACGGATTGCTTCCTATGCCGGCAGACAGGTGCAGGATTACATCAGGGAGAACGATGTCGAGATCCTGTATCCGATCCTGGAAAACCAAAGCGCGGAACTGAAGAAGATGAACCTGGCAGATCTTGCAGCTCAAACCGGTATTGATCGGGAGCTCATCATGGAAACGATTAAAAAGGGCTATCGTAGTTTTATGGGAGAGACGAAGCAGAAAATTGCGGAGACATTCCATATCAAAGAATTTATCCGTGAAAAGATCATGGAACTGGACCCGGGAGAGATCGAGCGTCTGGTAAATAATGCCATTAAACGCGAGATGAATTATCTTGTCTATCTTGGAGCTTTGCTTGGATTTATCATCGGTATCGTGAATATCTTTATTTAATAATTATTTGAGAAAAGCATTTTTAATGACTTGAAATCAAAAGCTGGTGTTATAATAACACTAGCTTTATTCTTGTTGGAGGGACACAACTATGTTTACAAAAGAAGAAACTGCAGCGCTGAAGGGCAGAGGAATGATCATTTCCAAAGACGGAGAGCATTTTGTCGCCAGGATCCTGACAGAAAACGGAACGGTTACTAGTGAGCAGCTTCGCGCCTTAGCAGACGCTGCAGACAAGTATGCGGAAGGGACAGTTTCCTTTACGAGCAGGCTTTCCGTGGAATTGCCGAAGGTCGAGCATAAAGATATTGATGCGTTGGAGAAGTTTTTGAATGAAAATGGGATGGAAATCGGTGGAACGGGGCCTAAAATCCGCCCGATCACCTGCTGCAAAGGAACGGTCTGTGTCCATGGTCTGATCGACACACAGGGCTTTGCGAAAGAATTACATGAAAAATATTATAAGGGCTGGCACGATGTGAAACTTCCTGCGAAATTTAAGATCGCAGTCGGAGGCTGCCCGAACAATTGCGCAAAACCAAGCCTCAATGACTTTGGTATCTCCGGTTGGACGAGAACGGATGAACAAGGAAACAAAGTCCCGGGGTACAAGATCAGCTTAGGCGGCATTTGGGGAAAGACCCAGAGGATCGGAACTCCGCTCGATGGCGTTTTCTCGAAAGAACAGGTCTTTGAAATTTTAGATAAAGTCCTTCATATCTGGATGGAAGAGGCGCAGCCAAAAGAGCGTTTCGGACGCTATCTCGAACGAGTTGGTGTCGAAGCCTTTATCCAAAAACTGACAGCTTGACAGAAGAAAGGAGTAGCTATGGTTAATCATTATGACGCACGAAAGTTTAATACCGATGTCCTTGTTTGCGGCGGAGGAGTCGCAGGAGCTGCGGCTGCGATCGTAGCAGCCAGAAGAGGACTGAAAGTATTGCTTCTGGAATATGGAATCTCACTTGGCGGTCTGGCTACCAATAATTATGTTACAGGAATCGCCGGACAGGTGGAAGGCTTGAGTCTGGAATGGATCAACCGCTGCATCGCAGAAGGATACGGTCAGTGGAGACCGCATCTTCCGCTCTTTGATCCGGATAAAGCGAAAATATTATTAGAGACGATGATTCATGAAGAGGGCGGACGCATTCTCTATGGAACTCATGTCGTCGACGTTAATATGGAAGATGACGGAAAGAATATTAAGAGTGTCATTGCCTACAGTAAATCCGGCCGCATGGAGATCTCTGCAAAAGTATATATTGATGCAACCGGTGATGGCGATGTGGCAGCAGCTGCCGGCGCTCCATTTGAAGAAGGCAGCCCTGAGTTTATGGGACTGAACATGGGAACGACATTGGCATTCCGCTTTACCAATGTAAACTGGGCTGCATTCCAGAAAGCAAATGGCGAATGGGCAAAGAAACAGATTCAGGAAAAAGGAAAAGTCGATTGCTATGGTCTGTACAATGAGATGCACCAGAAAGCATTCGAAGCAGGAGATCTGCCGTATTTTGTTTTCCCATCCGCATTGATGTATCCAATCCCGGGATTTCCGGAAGATTCCTTAGATGTTTCCGTCATGACCTGCCATAGTTTCTACAACCATAATACAGATGTGGAAGACCTTACAAGACAGATTGTAGAACAGCATCAGCAGATTCTGTTCCTGGAAAAATTCTTTAATAAATGGATCCCGGGCTTTGAAAGAGCAAAAGTCTCCGGAATCGGAAACCTGCATGGCGTCAGGGATTCCCGCCGGATCATCGGTGAGTATGTTTTTAAGGCATCGGATGTGGCATGTGCAAGGAAGTTTGAAGACGGTATCGTCCGCTTCCCTGAATTCTTTGATACGCATCACCCGACAAGCCCGACGCAGGGATTTAAGAGACATATTCATATGAAGGAGCCGGAAGAGCCGACAGTCACAATTCATGATGAACGCTTTGAGGGCTTAGATATGCACCGTTTTGGAACTCCTGCCGGAGTCGAGTGCAGACCGAATCCGAGAGATTACTGCGAGATTCCGTTCCGTTCACTCGTTCCGCTTGGCGTAGATAACCTTTTGCTCGCGGGCAGATGTGTTTCTGCAGAATTTGACTCTTGTGGCGGAGTCCGTGTGATTGCACCTTCTATGGGAACCGGACAGGCCGCAGCGATTGCAGCCGAAATTGCGGTCAAAGAAGGAACACGTATCAGAGATATCGACCCGAAACTGATCCGTAAAAAGATGATTGAAGAAGAAGGAGTGGAGCTGGACAAACCGGTGGATGGATACTGGGAAGAACGCATGCACAGAGAAGGAACCCTGATCGTTAACTTTACGGATTCTGCGGATATCATCACGCCGCATGGAGTTGTGCCGTTTTAAAGCATAACAATCATTGCTGGAGACACTTTATATGACGGAAAAAGAAAACTATCTGAAAGTACTAAAGGGAGAAGTTCCCGAATGGATCCCGATTGACACCTATACGTTTTATCCGCCCTGGTTTACTCCAGGAGTCATCTGCATCCGTCCGTATATTTTTAATGTCGGACGAATGGGAGGAACCGACTTTTTCGGAGTTAAGTTTATTACAACGGAAAGTACCGGCGGGCAGGGTATGCCAGACCACAGCAATGTCCTGCTTAAAGATATCAAAGACTGGCCGAAGGTGATCAAACTGCCGGATATCAATGAGTTCGATTTTGATGCCATGGCCAAAAAGGATCTGGAGCGGATCGACCGGTCACAGACTGCCGTTGAACTTGGAACCCATGTTGGCTATTTTCAGCTGCTCATGGAGTTTATGGGAATGACAGAAGGCCTGATTGCCATGCATGAAGAGCCCGAAGAAGTCTATAACCTGATGGAATATTTGGCAGACTGGCTGGACGAATTCTTTAAACGGAGCATTGACGCGTATAAGCCGGATGTTTACGCCATCACCGATGATATTGCTTCCTCTCAGAATACCTTCATGTCAAAAGAAGTTTATCGCAAACTCTTTAAACCGTTTCACATTCGTATGTGTGAACATGCAAACAAGCTTGGTATTCCGATCGACATGCATTGCTGCGGACATTGCGAAGATTTCATTGAAGAGTGGTTCGATTTTCATGTCATCATGTGGAACTGCTGTCAGTGGATGAACGATCTGGTAGGAATCAAGAAGAAGTATGGCAACAGTTTAATCCTGAACCGCTGCAACAGTTTAGATGATCCGCAGAACTTCTCTGATGCGAAGGAAGAAGACGTCCGTGCCTGCATGCGGATGTATATGGATACCTTTGCTCCGGGAGGTGGATACATTTTTGGGGCATATGTATTTGGTCCTTCCAGCGACGAGACCATTGCAAGGCGCAATATGTGGATCATAGATGAGTATAATAAATATGGACGCAGCTGGTATCAGAGGCATTAACCAATCACAAAACCATTACTTGTGGTGTTCAGATTATTTTTTACGGTATCTCTGTGGGGAGATGCCGTATTTTTTCTTAAATGCCCGAGATAAATAACTCGGGGCAGAAAAACCGACAAATTCGGTGATGTCGCTGATACTCATCGAAGTGTTATCTAATAGTTCTTTTGTTTTTTCTAAACGAATATCGTGAATGATATCGACATAATTCTTCCCGGTAAATTCTTTGAAACAACGGCTGATATGCGCCGTGCTATAGTGGAAAGTGTCAGACAGTTCCTTTAAAGATACCGTCTGATAATGATTATGCATATAAAGCAGCATCTGCGGGAATTCTTGAACAGATCTGCGGGATTCGCTGAAGTAGTAGTATATTTTAGAGTTGTTGCGCAACAGATGACAAAACATCATATTCATTCCGGAAACAGCGGCGCGATCAGAAAATTCATCATATATATACGTCTCATACATAATGGACTTGATAATCTTTTTTATATAATCGTTTCCGTTTATATCGAATAGCAAATAATTCGGCTCGTTATATTCACGGAAAATGGTTGAGAAAAAGCCAGACAGCAGTGGAGTCGTAGATAAAATATCAAAAAAGGTATCATCGAAGAACTGCTTTTTCATGAGGAGCCTTATTGCGCGGCAATTCCTGTCCGTTGCAATCAACTGGTGTTTAGATCCGGGCGTTATAATGATCAGATTGTTCTCCTCTATGGTCCGTGTGGTATCTTCAAAATAAAGTTCACAGCGGCCATTCATGATGCAATCAATTTCAAAATATCCATGTTCATGTGGAGGTTCATAAAGAAACGGAGCAATTGCATATGCCCAAAGATTGGCATCACTGAAGGTGTGAAAATCATTTAACTCATAAGAACTTTCCTGTATCGGCATTCCGGTTATCGCGATAGGAAGGTCATATAGCAGATTAAAAAAAGCATCATCTTCCATTTCAAGAAAATGCATTGAGTCACGAAATGGAGTGGATTCGCCGGCCCGTTGCGGGTGAGAAGCAAGCGCAAATGCGTCGACAAATTTGAGCGAGGCCCATCTTGACTTATCCGTCTTATAGATTTCCTCCAGTATATCCACGATTTCATTTAGCGTGGATCTGGCAGTTTGATTTGTAAGAAACTTATCTGTTTTCATAGCTTACTATTCTGATAGTTGAAAGTATTTCTTCAAAAACCACGTGCTTTATCTAAATATAACATGATTTTAATATCAAAAAAAGTCAAATTCTTATCATTTGAGTTTGTATTAAATATCCCTGCATCTCCGTAGAATCAAGATGAACCAATTTGTTAAACAAAAAAGGAGGAGATGTTATGGCTAAAAAATGTTCGTACTTGAAAAAGTATTTTGAATTAAGAGAAGGCCCGGCTGGTTTATATCCAGAGCCGCTTCTTTGGAAAGAAGGACCGGAGATGGAGGGGTTTGCAGGCAACTTCTTCTACACCTTTGTCACAAAACCAACGCAGTTCCATCCGGTGGAAGGGGCTGTCATTCATCCGTATAACGAAGTATTAGTTTTCGCTTCTCTTGATTTGGATGATATTTTACAGCTTCATGGTGAACTCACGATTGAACTGGGAGAAGAAAGAGAAGTCTATACGATCACAGAGCCTTCCTTTGTTTGCATTCCGGCAGGTCTTCAACATGGTCCGGTCAAAGTGAATCATGTAGAGCGTCCGTTCGTACATTTTGCAATGGGCATCGAAGGAGACGGAAGTTATAAAGAACAGAAGATTCCGGCAGCCGAATTGAAAGATCCGGTCCCGGGAGAAAAATATGCGCACCTGATCAAACCGCTGAGAACCAATATGGATAATATCATCAATGACCCTGATATGAATCCGGAGAAACTGATGGCTGATCTGGAAGAGCAGGGGATTTCTCTTGGAAGCGGAATGGGTTATGAAGCTTTGATGGATAACAAGGGCGTTTTAAGAAGTGCTTTTGTTCAGATGGGTCCTGGAAATGCAGACCAGATGGTATGGATTTTTGGAAATGACATGGAAGACTTTAACCTCAACTTCTCCTGGGGATTCTACAATAGCCCGGGTAAATGGCACCGTCATGGTGAAGTCCATGTTCATCCGGAAGAAGAAATCCTTATCTTCGTTGGATTGGACCCGGAAAAGCCGATGGATTTAGGTGCAGAGGTGGAACTTGGCATGGGCTGGGATGATGAGCGAATCGTTATTAGTAAAAAACCAGGTCTTTACATTTGTCCGAAAGGCCTTCCGCATCTTCCGGAAATCACCCGCTGGGTCGACAGACCATTCGGATTTATTGTATGTAACATTGATTCCGGCCATTCGTCACCATGGATAGAAGTAGATGAAGACGGATCCATCTTAGATTCAGAAAGAGAAAAAGAATTTGAATTCTAGACCTTACGGTACAACAGAAATATCAGTTCTCGGAATCGGTCTTTGCGGGCTTAGAACTCTGACAGGAAAGTACGATCGGGTAAAGGCCTTAAACGCACTTGAGTTGGCACTCAGTAAAGGCATTAACTATGTGGATCTTGGATTTGTATCGATGTGTCCGGATAAAGAACTGCTGAAAGAGTATGGTAGATTGTTATGCCGCACAGATGTTTCCGTCGCGGTAAAAGCAAATGTTCTTCGCCTTACTGACGGGAATGAACTGGAAAAGGTTTTTCAGGATTCGCTGGATACATATGGCATGGATAATCCCGTTTTTTTGCAGCTCTATGGAGTGAACAGGACGTCGTGGAATCGTATTAACAACAATGGAGTACTTCAAAAAGCAATCGAACTGAAGACAAAGCAGCGGGTAAAAGCACTCACTCTTCATTACACCGATGACCGCTTTTATCTGAAACCGGTTTTAGAAGAACAGATCTTCGATGGGCTGTCTATTGAAATGAGTGCAATTGAACTTCCAAGGAATTCCGGAAGTCTCACGATCGCGAAAAAAAACGGCGTGCAGTCTGTGATCACAGGAGCGCTGAAAAATGGAAGGATCCTTACCAAACTATCATTGAAAGATGCGATCTGTGCAGAATTATTTTCGCCGGGAGTTGCCTGTCTTCTTCTGGAAATGCTTTCTGAGGAGGAAGTGACAGCTGCAGTAAAGGTAGTCGAAGAGGCTTGCGAGACAAAAGACTATGTTGCTGCACAATTAGCAGCGAAAAAAGCAAGGGATGCTTTCTATGAAGAGCGAGGAATGCAGTGTGAAGTCTGCAGAAGTTGTATGCCATGTCCTTATGGCTTTAATGCTCCAAGGATCGCGGAGTTGATGAACGAGACCATGATGTTTGGAGACAGCATTCTTTCAGCGACTCAGTATGAAATCGAAAACCTGGGAAGTCGCAGCTGTCAAGGATGCGGAAAATGTCAGAAAAAATGTCCAAGAGAATTTCCAATCGGACAGATTGCTACGGATGCAGCGGCATTATTTGAAATAGAACTACAGGAGGTGAAGGAATGAAGGAATACAAATTATTCCTTGCCGGAGAATGGGTCGATACAAAAAGCGGGGAGATAAAAGAAGATAGAAATCCGGCGGATGGTTCCATTTTTGCAAGAGTGCATTTTGCAGGCCCTGATGAAATTGAGCATGCGCTATGTGCTGCGGTGAAGGCTCAAAAAGAGTGGGAGTCAAAGCTGGCGGAGGAGCGAGAACGGGTGCTTTTAAAGGCAGCGGATTATATTGAGAAGAACATGGAAGAGTTTGCGATAAGACTGATTGAGGAAAGCGGCTCTGCGTTCATGAAAACGATGGGAGAACTTTCTGAGTGTGCTAATATATTCCGTGCTGCAGCCGGTGAATGCAGAAGAGTCGATGGGCACTTGTATCCTCCGGATATCTCGGGCCAGGTTTCCGCCTGCATCCTTCAGCCGCTGGGAACGATTCTTGCGATTGCTCCATTCAATTATCCGGTGCTTCTGGCTTTGAATAAAGTTGCATTTGCGCTGGCTGCAGGAAATGCGGTCCTTTTAAAACCATCGAGTGACACGCCCGTGACAGGACTCATTATAGCGGAATGTCTTGAGGCTGCAGGTCTTCCCAAGGGACTTTTCAGTGTTATTCCATGTTCCGGAAAGATGGCAGAAGAATTGATCGCCGATGACAGAATCAAGATGGTTGCATTTACCGGATCGACTGAAGTCGGAAAACAGATTGCCGTTACTGCAGCGCAGAACCTGACACGCTTTGCTTTGGAGATGGGCGGCAAGAACCCAATCATTGTTTGCAAAGACTTTGATCTTGATAAGGCGGTCGATATCTGTGCGTTTAGTGGATTATTCCACCAGGGACAGATTTGTATGGCCGGCAGCAGGATCATAGCAGAAGCAGCAATCTATGATGCCTTCTGCGAGAAACTGGCAAGTAAAGCCAGCTGCGTAAAGAGCGGCGATCCTCATGATCCAACTACGATCATCGGTCCGCTGATCCATGAGGAAAAATGCGTTGTTATCGACGAACTGATCAGGGATGCAGTTGAAAGGGGTGCAAAGGTTTTAACTGGGGGAACACATGAAGGACCCTATTATGCACCGTCGGTTGTGGCGGATGTCACTCCGGAAATGCGTATTTTTTATGAAGAGTGCTTTGGACCGGTCATCAGTGTGGTGAAAGCGGCAGATGAAAATGAAGCATTGCAGCTATGTAATGACAACCACTATGGACTGTCCGCAGCACTTTTGACAAACGATATCTCACGAGCTCTTGAAATCGCACCGAAGATCGAAGCAGGAATGATTCATATTAATGATTCAACGGTTATGGGCTCGAGAAGAGCACCGTTTGGAGGCGTGAAGAGCAGCGGTACGGGACGTGAAGACAGCACATTCTCTATCGATGAATTTTCAGAAAAGAAGTGGATTTCCGTGCAGTTTGGGGACCGCGGTTATCCGGTATAGGAGAGGAGAAAGAGTATGAAAACAAGTGTTTTTGGTAATTTTGGTAAACGAGGGTGGGGAATCATCATCTATACGATTTTCCTGTTCATGATTTCCGGTATAGCAGCTGACTCCATGAACATTATCTTTCCGGCGCTAGTACAGATCAAAGGATGGGATTATTCGACCTTGATGTCAATCTCCACACCAGGTGCAATTGTTTGCGCCGTTGTCATTGCTTTGTTCGGCATGTGGATCCAAAAGAAAGGTCCTAAGATCGTAACAATCGTTAACCTGATCATTGTCTGCGTTGCCTGGGCAATTGCCGGCTTCATGCCGTCACTGGCACTCTTTGCAATTGTTTATGCGCTGATGAGTGCCTTTGGAACAGCTGCTGCTATGTGCTCTGCACAGACCTATATCAGCAACTGGTTCCCTCGTAAGAAAGGTATTGCATTAGGATGGGCTACAATCGGTATGCCTCTTTCTGGAGCCATCCTGGTTCCGATCATGAATGGGCTTACAAATAAAGCTGACGGAACCGTTCAGGTTCTTCCAAGCTTTTTGATGGTTGCAGGCATAGCACTTGTTATGCTGATCGTCACATTCTTTACACACAATAATCCGGAGGATGTCGGGTGCCTTCCGGATAATGAGCCAATTACCGAACTGGAAAGAAAAGCTCTGGCGGAACAGCCGGATGGAGTTTATACCACAAAAGAACTTTTGAAAACAAAACAGACATGGTTCCTGATCATTGCTTTCAGTTTCCTCTATATGGGACTGTTAGGTGTTGTTATGATGATCATTCCACGTATGACAGCGGTTGGCGTTGCACAGAATACAGCAACTGCGATCTACTCCGGGGCCACGATCCTTGGTATCGTTGGTTCGATTGTATGGGGATTGATCGACCAGAGAGTTGGAACGAAGAAAACAACCGTGGTCTATGCTGTTCTTTGGACAATCATGCTGGCACTTACCGGATGGAGCAGCTGCGCACTCAGTCAATGGGGTGTTATTGCAACTGTTATATTCTTCGCGATTCTATTCGGAGGTCTGCCAAATCTTTGCACCTCCTGCATTATTTGGATCTTCGGAAGATTTGACTTCCCGGGGGCAAACAAGATCATTTCCACAGTGATCTCTCTAGTCAGAACTTTGGGGATACTGATCGTATCATGGCTTATGGTTACTGGTGGAAACCTCTCAATTGGACTTGGTAATGCCTACTGGATTCTTGCAGGCTGCTCATTGATCGGAACGATTTTTGTATTCCTGCTTAACAGAGATGGCATTAAAGCAATTGATACCTCCCATATGTCAGAAGAAGAATTTATTAAAATGGCAGCAGAACAAAAAGGAGAATAAATAGAATTATCCTCGAAAGATACCAAAGAGGCCGACACGGTTTTTCGTGCCGGTCTTTTTGTATATATTGTGGACGTGCTTTTCCAAGGTGGACTTTGTGATGCAAAGCTCCTCAGTGAGTGCCTTGTCGGATGCACCGTTCAGCATCATGTTGATGATCTCTTCTTCGCGGCGGGTCAGAGAATAATCATTTACGAGCGCTCGCGGAACAGAAAAGCCGGGCGCAGTAGGATCCGCCTTAAAACCGCGGTAGCGCGTGAGGAGGCGGTAGAGTTTCAGCTCAATATGAACCTTTAAGAGTTCTAAGAAAAAGATCTCTTTTTCTGAAAAATCGCCGTCTTCTTTTTTGCGGTAGAGGCCGATCATGCCAAGCTTGATATCATTGCGGACAAAGGTTGCCTGAAGGGCATAATAGAGCTTTTGCGGCTTATAAATATCTTTATAGAGAGCGGAATTGTTCCATTCCTCTTCGTCTCTGGAATCTGTTGCACGGAAAACGCTGCTCCAGGGAGCTTCCATATATTCCCACCAGACAGAGCGGTAGTTTCCTTCCACAAATTTGGATTCATCAAAGATTTCATTTTCGGGGCCGATGAAACAGGGCTCTTCATAAATAAACTCATTGTTTTTGGATGTAACTTTGAGGGCCATGGCTTTATGAAACGGGATCAAAGTCCGGATCTGGGACAGCAGGATCCGGGAAAGGTCGGAAAACGAATCACAGAGGTTGATCCGGTAGATCACCTGGGAAATATACGCACTTTCTTTCATCGATAAATTGACTGCCATACGGACCTCTTTTCTTGATTTTAAACATTGGAACAATGATGCTGGAAAACATCATAGTCTCTGATAAATCACTATGATAATTATAATACAGTGCAAGTGAATAAAAAAAGATGGAAAATAGAAGAAAAATTCTAAATATGAGGAAAACAAGAATAAAAATAGAAAACAGAGACAATTTTAAAAACACATCTTCAATTTTATAATTAAAAACAAAGAAGCAAATTGTTTTCTGAACACAGAAAGGCAGGAAAACTATGGCAAAGATCATCACGGCTAAAGAAGCAGCGCAGCTCATCCCTGATGGGGCAACCGTCGCTTGCGGAGGTATGGGACTTTCCGGTTGGGCGGAAGAGATTGGATGTGCGATAAGGGACAGCTTTATCGAGACTGGACATCCATGCAACTTAAGCATCAAGCAAGGAAGTGCGATGGGTGACTGGAAAGAGCGGGGCATTACACGCCTCGGAGAAGGCGGAGAAGGGCTCGTTACAAAATGGAGTGCAGCTCACGTCGGAAGCGCATTTGCTCTAAATAAGCTGGCGGTTGACAACAAGCTCGAATGCTGGTGCCTTCCGCAGGGTGTCATCGTAAATCTTTGGCGTGAAATTGCGGCAGGCCGCCCGGGCCTCATCACAAAAGTTGGTCTTGGTACCTTTGTGGACCCGCGTCTTGACGGCGGAAAGATGAATGCGGTTACAAAAGAAGATGTCTGCAAGCTGATCGAATTTGAAGGAGAAGAGTATCTGTTCTATAAATCCTTCCCGGTTGATGTGGCGATCCTCAGAGGAACAACGGCAGATACTGACGGCAATATCACCTTTGAACATGAATCCGTTCTGAATGAAGGGCTTGCGATCGCGGAGGCTGTAAAACACTGTGGTGGGATCGTGATCATACAGGTGGAATATATTGCAAATTCCGGGACGCTTCATCCAAAGGAGGTTAAGATCCCGGGCATCCTCGTCGACTATGTTGTGCAGGCAACGAGCACGCAAGCTTGCTGGCAGACGGAAGGTGTTTACTATGAGCCGGCCTTCTGCGGTGACATCAAAAAACCAGTGGAACGGATCAAACCGATGGAACTAAACGAGAGAAAGGTCATCTGCAGAAGATGCGCAGCAGCCCTTAAGAAAAACGATGTCGTAAATCTGGGCGTAGGAATGTCTGCAGACACGGCGTCCATCGTAGCCGAAGAAGGCTGTATCGACGATATCATCTTCAGCACGGAATCCGGAATGGTAGGAGGAATTCCGGCTGCACTTCCAAACTTCGGAAGCGCATGGAATCCGGATGCTATTATGACCCACAACGATATGTTTGATCTGATCGATGGCGGAAACCTGGATGTTACCGTTCTTGGCATTGGACAGATCGATGAAGAAGGAAATAACAATGTGTCAAAATTTGGGCCTTCCCTTACAGGGCCTGGAGGATTTATCAATATTACCAGTGCAACAAAAACCGTTATCTTCTGCGGCACGTTTATGGCAAAAGGAATATATAAGATTGCAGACGGAAAACTGGAGATTATCGAAGAAGGCAAGATTCGTAAGTTTGTTAAGAACGTGGAGCAGGTTACCTTTTCCGCGAAAAACGCCAAGCCAAGCCAGACGATCCTTTATGTTACGGAGCGCTGCGTCTTTAAACTGATTGACGGAAAGCTGACGTTGATCGAAATCGCACCGGGAATCGATCTGGAAAAAGACATTCTTGCCAATATGGATTTTGTACCTGCGATTTCACAGGAACTCAAGGTCATGGATGAGGGCATGTTCCGGGAGAACTGGGGAGGCCTCAGCTTCTGATTTACCCTGGTGGGTAGTCTGGAAAAAGAGCCGCTCCCGATACATTGGGATTGAAGAACAGGAATGATAATTAACAGGAGGAAGAGATGATATTAGATCAGAAACACTTAAGGTTTCAGAAACTGTGCAGACAGTTTGCTGAAACGGAGTTTACAAAAGAACTGTTAGATAGGCTGGAAGAGACCGGCGACTTCGATTGGGATATCTTTAAGAAGATGTCAAAGTACGGTTTCTGCGGAGTGAAGATTCCAAAAGAATACGGCGGTGCAGGAGGGGACTATCTCTCCTATGCGATTCTGGTTGAGGAATTCGCCCGCGTATCGCCGGTATTGTCAATCTATGCAAACACTTCGAACTCCTTAGGCGGAGGCCCGTTGATGCTTGCAGGTACGGAAGAGCAGAAACAAAAATACCTTCCGCCGGTCGCAAGAGGCGATGAGATCATGGTTTTTGCGTTGACGGAGCCTGGGGCAGGATCTGATGCCGGCGGAACGACCACAAGAGCCGAAGAACAAGAAGATGGAAGTTTTATCCTGAACGGCAGAAAGACGTTTATCAGCGGTGCACCGATGGCGGACTACTGCATCGTCTTTGCAAAGACAGATCCGAAGCAGAAGGGAAGCCGAGGTATTTCGATGTTCGTGCTTGATATGCATCTTCCGGGGGTCTCTCTTGGAAAACCGGAGCATAAGATGGGAATCAAAGGCTATCCGACCTGTGATGTGATCATGGAAGATGTACATGTTCCGAAGGACGCGCTGGTTGGAAAAAAGGATAAAGGTTTTGGCTATGCAATGCAGACCTTAGACGGCGGCCGTTTGGGTATGGCGGCACAGGGAGTCGGCATCGCGCAGGGCTGCCTGGAAGAAGCCGTTCGTTACGCAAAAGAGCGAAAGCAGTTCGGACGTCCAATTGCGAATTTCCAGGCGATCAGCTTTATGCTTGCTGACATGGCAACGGAAACAGAAGCGGCAAGACAGCTGGTCTATCATGCAGCAGAACTGAAAGATGCAGGTAAGGATGCTGGTATGGCCTGCTCCATGGCGAAATATTATGCGGCAGAAGCGGCCAACCATGTGGCCTATAAAGCGGTCCAGATCCATGGCGGATATGGTTATATCAGTGAATACAAAGTGGAGCGGTTTTATCGAGATGCGAGGATCGTCCCGATTTATGAAGGCACCAGTCAGGTTCAGCAGATGGTTATTTCCGGTATGCTGCTGAAATAAGAAAGGAGGGTTCGAGATATGAAGATCTATGTATGTGTGAAACAGGTTCCGGATACCTCTGGTGTTGTAGCAGTCAATCCGGACGGAACGATGAACCGTTCAAAAATGCCGGCGATCATTAACCCGGATGATCTGAATGCAATGGAGGCAGCGCTTCAGTTGAAAGAAACGGAAAGTGCTACAGTCGTTGCAGTTTCCATGGGACCGCCACAGGCAGGAGAAATGATGAGAGAGCTTCTTGCCATGGGCGCAGATGAAGCCGTTCTGATCTCCGGCAGAGAATTCGGAGGATCTGATACCTTTGCGACGAGCCAGATCATTGCAGGCGCGATCCATCATTTGGGAATCGAGAAAGGAGACCTTGTGCTTTGCGGACGCCAGGCAATCGATGGCGATACGGCACAGGTCGGTCCGCAGATTGCAGAAAAACTTCATCTTCCTCAGGTGACCTATGCGACCGAAATCCAAAAGGATGGAGATAGCTATACCGTAAAGAGAGCCTTGGAAGACGGCTATATGACCATTCAGGTGGAAAGCCCATGTCTGATCACCTGTATCAAAGAACTGAACGAGCCGAGATATATGACGGTGCAGGGCGTGTTTGAAGCAGATGAAAAGCCGCTTATGATCCTGGATTATGAAGCACTGAAGGACGAGCCACTGATTGAGACAGACACCATTGGATTAAAAGGATCTCCGACAAACATCTTTAAGTCGTTTAACCCACCGGTTAAAGGGCAGGGAGAGATGCTTGAAGGAAGTGAAAAAGAAATGGCTGCAGCGCTTGCGGAAAAACTGTCCGCAAAGCATGTGATATAAGAAAGGAGAACAGTCATGGCAGAATTTAACAGCAGCTTGATCGAAGAATTCTCAGATATCTGGGTCTTCTGTGAGCAAAGAGACGGAAAGCTGATGCCGACGGATTTTGAACTGGTCTCCGAAGGCAGAAAACTGGCGGACCAGAGGGGGTCAAAATTAGTGGGGCTTCTTTTGGGTGATGACGTAGAAGGACTTGCCAAAGAGCTTGGCGGATATGGCGCAGATAAAGTGATCGTCTGCGAGGATCCGGCTCTTGCAGTCTATACGAACGAAGCATACACGAATGTTGTCTGTGACATCGTCATGGAAAGAAAGCCGGAAGTGCTACTGATCGGGGCCAGCAATCTCGGCCGTGACCTTGGTCCCCGCTGTGCGGCAAGGCTCCATACGGGACTGACGGCAGATTGCACACATCTTGATATCGACATGAACACCTATGTGGACTTTCTGGATAAGAATTCCAATGTGGATGTGGCCAATACGGAGTTTAAAATGGAAGATGTGAATCTTAAAATGACTCGTCCGGCTTTCGGAGGACATCTAATGGCGACAATCATCTGTCCACGCTTCCGTCCGTGCATGGCAACGGTGCGCCCCGGCGTTTTAAAAAAAGCAGAGTTTGACCAGGCAAAAGCGGATGCATGCGAGATCGAAATCGTAAAACCGAAAATCAACGCGAATGACATTCACGAAAAAGTCCTGGAGGTTGTAAAAGAAGCAAAAGAAATTGTGGATCTGATCGGGGCAGATGTCGTGGTCTCTCTTGGAAATGGTGCATCAAAAGATATCGAAACCGCAAAGAAACTGGCACAGGACTTAGCAGATGCCTTAGGTGGCGGTGTTGTAGGAGCGAGCAGGGCGTTGGTTGATGCCGGGCTGATGGATGCGGATAGGCAAGTTGGGCAGACCGGAAAAACCGTCCACCCGAAGGTCTATGTGGCACTTGGCATCAGCGGTGCCATCCAGCATAAAGCCGGAATGGATAACTCCGAGCTGATCATTGCTGTCAATAAAAACGAAAACGAACCAATCTTTGAAGTGGCAGATTATGGTCTCGTAGGTGATCTGTTTAAGGTCGTTCCGGAGATGATTGCTGCGATCAGTGCTCAAAAATAAGCAGTATCCATTGTAAAGATGCTTAAAAACCTGCAGTCATGGCCCAGAGCCGGCTGCAGGTTTTCTTATAAAAAAATCTTTTATGTATACAAAAATGTAGTATAATAAAACAAATTTATTAGGAGGCTGATTGAGAAGTTGACCTCCTTTTTTCTTAACGTATGCTTTGCATGCCTTATTTGTGACGAATAAAAGAAAGTGAAAAGGAATCACAAGGGAGTAATTCTATGAGTAGAGAATGGACAGCAAAATGGATCGGACCGGAAACCGGGGATCAGTCTCATCCGGTAATCTTTAAGGATTTTTATATCGATGATGAGATCAAAAAAGCAACGCTGTATATCACGAGCCTTGGTATTTTTGAGGCTTATGTGAATGGTCAGAGAGTCGGAGGAGAATATCTGACGCCATATCAGACTTACGAAGGCGAATCCGTCCAGTATTTTAGCTTTGATGTGACGGAGCTTTTAAACTGCGGCCCGGAATCAGAGGCAAACTCCATAGATGTTTTCCTTGGAAGAGGATGGAACGACGAAGAAGATCGTTTTGCTGTCAAAGCGGAGTTTGAGATCGAGGTATATAAAAACAGAGCGGAAGAACTGAATGAAGAGCCGGAAGAGCAATTCATTGAAGAAGAACCATTCTCTGAAGAAGAGCAATTCGTTGAAGAAGAACCATTCTCTGAAGAAGAGCAGGTTGCTTTGGATGAGCCGATTGTTGAAGAAGAACCGCTGGATGAGGAACAGCCAATTGCTGACGAGGCTCCGTTAGAAGAAGTGATTGAAGAAGCTGCAGAAGAGTTCGATATGAAAGATGCGATTGAAGAAGCTGCAGATGAGTTCGATATGGAAGATGCGATTGAAGAAGCTGCAGATGAGTTTGACGTAGAAGATGCAATCAATGAAGCAGCTGCTGAAGAGTTTGATGTAGAAGATGCAATTGATGAAGCAGTTTCTGAGGCAGCAGATGAGATGACGTTTGATGAGGAAGAATTTGACGAGATCTTTAATGACGATTTTCTCGAGGATGTCATTAAAGAAGAACAGGATGAGGATACGATTTTTGAAGATCTTGAAGAAGACAGGGTGGAGCTTCTTGCTATGAAGGGCGATGAGAGAATCGGAGAGGCCAATGCTCCGTTTGAATTAGATGACTTAAATGATCTGGATGACTTTCTTGAAAGGGTCATTGACACTGCGCCGAAAGCACAGGACACAGTTCAAACGGAGAGACGACGCAATGTTGGTTTCTTTACTATGGAAGACGTGAACACGAAAGTTGAGGAAACCAAAGAGATTCCTGAAGCTCCTGAAGAAGAGGAAACAGAGAGCGTTACGCATGTCCCGACCATTGAGACAGCAGATGAAGTATCAGCTGAAAACGAAGACGACGACCTGGAAATCTTTGATTTCGAAGATTGGGATGATGAAGAACATGAACCGGAAGTAGAAAAACTGGAGTCTCCGAATGTAGACCTTACGGTTGCTCCATACAGCATTACGGATGAAGAATTAGAAGCAATGTTCGATGCACCTTTGGAGACGGAGGAGGCAGTTGAGGAGACAGTTGCTGAGCCGGAGTTTGCAGGGGAAGCGTTTGAGGAAGACGACCTTGCCGAGGCAATTGATGAAGCTGAGGATGATCTTTTCTCAGAAGAGACATTGGATTCCCTGTTAGATGAAACACTGTTCCCTGAGGCAGAAGCAGAAGAAATTCCGGAAGCTGCTGAGGAAGAATCAGAAGAAGATCTTCCTGAAGCAATTGAGGAAGAAGTGGAGGCTGAAGAAGTTTCGGAAGCTGCTGAGGAAGAATCAGAAGAAGATCTTCCTGAAGCAATTGAGGAAGAAATGGAGGCTGAAGAACTTTTGCAACCCGCTGAGGACGCCGAAGAAGAACTTCCTGATGCAGTTGAGGAAGAAGCGGAAGCAGAAGAGATTCCGGAAGACGTCGAGGCTGTGGAAGAAGAACTTCCAGAAGAGGTCGAGGCAGAAGAAGAGCCGACTGCTCTGGAGGTGGGTCTTGCTGCAGCAGTTGCCGACATGATTGGGGATGACACAGATACACTGGAGGCGGAACTTCCGGAAGAGACAGAAACGATTATCATCGGTACAGATGAGACCTGGGGCTATTATGCATCCGACATTGAATACAGCAGTATTCACACAGGAGAAGTATTCAATCGTCTTCTGTGGGAAGATGAGGACAATCCTGAAAAATCGGTAGAAGTATTAGATATTGATATTCCGTTGACAGAACGCTATGCACTTCCTGTCATTGTCAAGGAACGTCTCGATGTTAAGGATGTGATTCCGGCAGAAGATGGAACGGCAATCCTTGATTTTGGTAAGAGCTTTTCAGGATTTGTAACGTTTAACTCCTCACTTCCAAAGGGAACTATTGTTCGGATGAACTTTGCAGAGGATTTTGCAGAAGACGCTTTTGAAGATGAAAATGAACTCTCTGGTTTCACTTATATTTCTGACGGTATGCCGGAAGTCGTTGGGCCGCACTTTACTTACTTTACCGGCCGTTATGTAAAGGTCAGCGGATGGGAAGGCGACATTGATCCGAAGGATTTCATCGGATGTGCTATCTATTCGGATCTTAAGAGAACGGGATTTGTAGCAACGTCAAACGAAAGACTGGATGCGATTTATGAAGACCTTCTTGCAGGACAGCAGAGAACTTCTGTCGTGATGCCGGAAGAGGGTGAACCTGCGGATGTTTTTGTATATGCTCCAGCAGCAAGCTACAACATGGATATCAAAGCATTCCTGATGCAATATCTGAAAGGATTGGGAACAGAACCTGCGGATGACAAACTTGCTTATGCACCGCAGATCATTTGGAATCTGTATCAGATGTATGGAGATGAGGCAATCCTTTCCGAAAACTACGAGCTTATGAAGGCTTGGACAGATCACATCGATGCTAAGGATTCCGAAAGAGGTGATAAGCACTTCTTATATGACTTTGATACGGATACAGATGCATGGGTATCCATGGATCAGGAAACCGAGACAGAGTATATTGCATCTGCATGCTACTATGAGGCAACTCGCCGGACGGCGGAGGCAGCAGCGGTTCTTGGAAAAGAGCAGGATGCGTTCCGTTATAGTCGCCTGGCAAGAAGAATCAAACAGGCATTCCTGGAAGAGTATTATACAGGTGCGGGAAGACTTTCAGTTGATACCCAGACTGCTTATGTACTGGCTCTTCAGTTTGGTCTTTATGTAGATCAGAAGAGGGTGGCAGAAGGCCTTAAAAAACGGCTTGCAAAAGATGGCGGAACATTGAAATGTGCTCCGGCGGCCGCTCCGTTTATTTGCAAAGTATTAGCGGATAATGGAATGACAGAGAAGGCATATGACATTCTTCTGGATGAAAATAAAAAGAGCTTCAACAACGAAGTGGAATTCATCTATGCCTATATGGCCGGAATCAAACCATTGGAGCCTGGTTTTTCCATGATCTCTCTTGCACCGGTTCCGGATGGAAGAGTCAATTTCTGTATGAGCTCCTTTGAATCTCCAGTCGGAACGATCGTTTCTAACTGGACGATCAACGAAGAAGGCGCTTTGAATTTCCATTTTGAAGTTCCGGAAGGGGCTACTGCAAAGATCGCCCTTCCGTATTATCCGGTCTGTGCAGCAGGCGGAAACGAAGTGATTGTTAAGAACGGAAGCTATGATTACACTTACATGCCTTCGGTCAAATTAAAATAATTGCTTGATGATTAAGGAATAAGTATAAAGAACGAAAGAAAAAACGACCGGAATGAATCACGACAAATTTATTTTCTTTGATATTGATGGGACGATCTACTCCCCGCGGCTGGGTATACCGGAATCAACGCAGGAGGCGATCGTCCTTCTCAAACGGAACGGACATCATCCGGTTTTGTGTACCGGGAGGACAAAAAGCATGCTGTTCCCGGCAGTAAAGGCACTCGAGTGTGAGGGCCTGATCGCAGGTGTCGGATCTTATGGAGAATGGCAGGGGGATCGGCTGTTTGATGATGGCCTTTCTTCGGAAGATGCGGAAGAACTCGTAAGCAATTTCAAGAAATTCGGCTTTAGCCCTTTTCCGGAGGGTGCCGATTATATTTTTTATGATCCGGAGACCTGTAAAAATCCAAGGCAGGAGATCAAACGAGTCTTTTCTCTGGATGATGAAGAAATCATCAAAGCCTATGAAAAGGGTACGGATGGAATCACTAAGGTGAGTGCAACCTACCTGGATGGCTATGATACGGAGGGCTTTAAGAAAACGCTGAAAGGACGTTATCATGCGATCAATCATCATGGCGTTCTGCTGGAAACCTTCCGGGTATCCATTTCAAAAGGACTCGGGATTCAAAAACTGGCAGAGTATCTGAACATCGATATGGAGAACACCTATGCATTCGGTGACAGTTTCAATGATCTGGAGATGCTGGAAACAGTGAAGTATGGTGTCTGCATGGAAAATGGCGATCCGAAACTGTTAGAGCGTATTCCGCTTCATGCGAAAAGGATGTCAGAAGATGGTGTTTACTATTCTTTAAAGGAATTTGGTCTGATCTGAAAGACAAACTTGTAGACGGCCTTGTCAATAGGTCAATTTACACAATATATCTTGTGCTTTCTCTTGCAATATCACCACAACATATTGTATAATTTTTTGGTGAAACAGAAATAAAGTAGTAGTTCGGAGGCAATATTTATGAAATGCCCGTTCTGTGGTTGTGTGGATACAAAAGTACTGGATTCCCGGCCGAATGAGGATCGCAGTGCGATCAGAAGACGCAGAGAATGCACTAGATGTGCAAAGCGCTTTACCACCTATGAAAAAATCGAAACGATCCCTCTGATCGTGATCAAGAAAGATAATAACCGAGAGGCTTATGACAGGACAAAGATAGAAAAAGGTGTCTTAAGAGCCTGTTACAAAAGACCGGTCTCAGCAGCGCGCTTAGAACAGCTGATCGATAATATCGAAAATGACGTTTATTCACTCGGAACTGCAGAAGTTAAGAGCACACAAATCGGTGAAATCGTTATGGATCGTCTGAAAGAAGTGGATCAGGTCGCATATGTCCGCTTCGCATCTGTTTACAGAGAGTTTAAAGATATCAACACGTTTATCGACGAAATCAAGAAACTCAGCAAATAATCCGTTTGGAATTTAATTTTGTATGTTTAAAAAGTTTTATCCCACGATATATGCGGAGAGCGCGTATATCGTGGATTTTCAAGAGATATATGATAAAGGATATCGTGTACTGATTCTGGATGTGGATAACACCTTGGTCGAGCATGGCGCACCTGCAAATGATCAGGCGATCGCTTTTTTTGATAAAGTCAGAAAAATCGGCTTTCAAACCTGTATCATCTCCAATAATCATGAGCCGCGCATCCTGCCGTTTGCAACCGCTGTTGCATCAGATTATATTTTTGATGCAGGAAAGCCATCCCAAAAAGGATATCAGAAAGCAATGAAGCTTTGCGGTGGAACTTTGGAGAACAGTCTGTTCATGGGGGACCAGCTGTTTACCGATATCTGGGGTGCGAACAGAGCAGGGCTCAAATCGATTCTTGTAAAGCCGATCAAATATGATACAGAGATTCAGATCCGACTCAAACGTCTTGGCGAAAAGATCGTTCTGCCGTTTTACTTCCGTTATCGTAAAAAACATCCGGCGTCCTTGTGATTCTCTTTCGCTGAATCAACTTATTCGGAAAAACAATTACTTTACTATTGTATTGGCTTAAAAAAGCCTTTAAAATAAATTAGTTAAATGTATTTTATTTTGGGGAAAATAATAATACAGGAGTTATAAATTATGGCAAAATTGCTCAAGTACATGAAACCACGGCAATGGTTCTTTGTTTGCTGTGTGATTTTCTTTGTAGTGGTTTCCGTATGGTGCACCTTAACTTTGCCGGATTATATGACCAAGATCACCCAGCTGGTAGAGACCGGCGGTGCGATGGCAGATATCTGGAAGTATGGCGGCATCATGCTAGCTTGTGCCGTTGGTGACTTGTGCTGCAATATCCTCGTGGGATTTTTCACCGCACAGGTCGCATCCCTTTTTGCAGCAACTCTGCGCGATAATATGTATCGCAAGGTTGTTTCTTTTTCCATGGAAGAGTATTCCAGCTTTTCCACATCCAGTCTTTTAACAAGAGCAACGAATGACGTGCAGCAGGTGACGATGGTCATCGGTATGGGACTGCAGGCTTTCTTAAAAGCGCCGATCATTGCGGTCTGGGCGTTTGTTAAGATTCTGGGCAAGGGTGAACAATGGCTCTTCATTACCGGTATTGCGATCGTGATCTTAGTCTGCGTTATCGGATCCAACCTGATTCTTGTTATCCCGAAATTCAAAAAGATCCAGAAACTGACCGATAACCTGAATAGAGTCGCAAGAGAGAATCTGACCGGTGTCCGTGTTGTAAGGGCTTACAATGCGGAAGAATATCAGAGTAACAAGTTTGACGGCGCGAATACGGCCTTGATGAAAAATCATTTATTCACTGGTCGTGTTATGGCATATCTGTTCCCGTCCATCCAGGCAGTTATGAGTGGAACATCGCTTGCAATCTACTGGGTCGGTGCACATCTGATTCAAAACACTGCAGGTGTGGAAGCGAAGATCGCGATCTTTAGTGAACTGGTTACCTTTATGGCATATGCAGTTCAGATCATTATGGCGTTCATGATGATCTCCATGATCTTTATTCTGCTTCCGAGAGCGATGGTTTCTGCAGACCGTATCAATCAGATCTTAGATAAGCAGACAAAAATCCATGACGGCAAAAACAATGGAGAAGGAACGGAAGTCGGTTCCGTGGAGTTCCGGGATGTTGCCTTTGCATACCCGGACGCAGAAGAACCGGTTCTTTCCGGCATCACATTCTCTGCAAAGAAAGGCGACGTTATCGCGTTTATCGGATCGACCGGATCCGGAAAGAGTACACTGGTCAACCTTGTGCCCCGCTTCTATGACGTCACAGAAGGGCAGGTCTTAGTTGATGGTATTGATGTCAAAGAATATACGCAGCATGCCCTCAGAGAGAAGATCGGCTATGTATCCCAGAAAGCTATTCTGTTTAAAGGAACACTTGCAGAAAACGTCGCTTATGGAGCCGAAGAGGGGGAACCATCTGTAGAAAGAGTCACTCATGCAATGGAAATAGCGCAGGGGAAAGATATCCTGGAAAAAACCGAAGAAGGTATTTATATGCCGGTCGCACAGGGCGGTTCCAATTTCTCCGGCGGACAGAAGCAGAGGATCTCCATTGCCAGAGCGATCTATAAAGCCCCGGAAATCTTTATCTTTGATGATTCGTTCTCTGCTTTGGACTATAAGACAGACAAGGTCTTAAGAGCCACGCTGAAGAAAGAAACAAAAGATGCGACGACGCTGATCGTTGCACAGCGTATTGGTACCGTAAAAGATGCTGATCAGATCATCGTGCTTGATGAAGGAAAAATGGTCGGCAAGGGTAAACACGCAGACCTATTAAAGGATTGCGAGGTTTACCGTCAGATTGCATATTCACAGTTATCGGAGGAGGAATTACAGCATGCGTAGAGGAAACGGCGAACGCGCCAGCTTAAAATACCTTTCTCCTCTGATCAAATATCTGGGGAGAAATAAAGCCCTATTATTTGTTTCAATCCTTTTTTCTGTGATTGGAACACTGTTTACGATTATTGGACCGCGTTACGTCAGCAAGATCGCGGATCTGATCACTGCAGGATTTACCGGCGATATTGATCTGAAAGCTGTTGGAAGGATCGGTATCACTCTGGTCATCATGTATTCCCTTGCCTGGATTTTCTCATTCTTCCAGCATTTTGTGATGAATACAGTCACCCAGAGAACGGCATACGGACTGCGTAAGGATATTTGCCGAAAGATCAATATCCTGCCGCTCAAATATTTTGACAATCACCTGATTGGCGACATCCTTTCAAGGATCGTCAATGATATCGATACGATCGCGATGGCACTGAACCAAAGCGTTGGAAACCTCTTCAATGCAGGTACGCAGTTTATCGGTGTCTTGGTGATCATGTTTATTACTAACTGGGCATTGACGCTTGTGGCTTTGGCATCGTCCATTCTGGGCTTTATCTTAATGATCACGATCATGAGACGCTCCCAGAAGTTCTTTGATCAGACACAGTCGGTTCTTGGTGAACTGAACGGACATGTAGAAGAAATCTATGGCGGTCAGACGATCGTCCGTGCATACAACGCAGAAAAAGAAGAGTATGCGAAATTCAAAGAAATCAATACCCGCCACAGAGGCGTGGTCTGGAAAGCACAGTTTTTTGGAACGATGATGCCTCCGATCATGGGCTTTGTCGGAAACTTCGGTTATGTGGCAGTCTGTATCGTGGGAGCCGTCATGACAGCAAATAATGCAATCACATTTGGTACGGTCGTTGCATTTATGATCTATATCCGACTTTTCACAGCTCCGCTTCAGCAGTTAGGACAGGTCTTCACGCAGATGCAGAGCGCGGCAGCGGCATCCAGACGTGTCTTCGAATTCCTCGATGAAGAGGAACTGCCTTATGATCTTGATAAGCCAATCGTGATTCCGTTTGGTGGTGCAAAAGGTGATGTCACCTTTGACCATGTCAAATTCGGCTACAATCCGGAAAAGACGATTATTAAGGACTTCAGTGCTAAGGCAAAAGCCGGCCAGAAAGTTGCGATCGTTGGCCCTACCGGTGCAGGCAAAACAACAATGGTCAATTTGCTGATGCGCTTCTATGAAGTCGACAGCGGACGGATCCTCCTTGACGGGCATCCGATCTCCGAGATGAGAAGAGAAGAAGTGCATGCACTCTTCGGAATGGTCCTTCAGGATACCTGGCTTTTTGAAGGCAGCTTTAAAGAAAATATCAAATACAGCAAAGAAGCAACAGATGAACAGGTTGTTGAAGCTGCGAAAATGGCAGGAATCCATCATTTTATCATGACGACAGCAGAAGGATATGATACGATATTAGATGAAGAAGCGAATGTTTCTCAGGGACAGAAACAGCTGATCACGATCGCAAGAGCGATGGTTGAAAATGCTCCGTTCCTGATCCTTGATGAGGCGACTTCTTCGGTTGATACGCGTACTGAACAGTTGATCCAGGATGCAATGGACAGGTTGATGGCGGGCAGAACGTCCTTCATCATTGCTCATCGTCTGTCAACGATCAAGAACGCGGATCTGATCCTTGTTATGAAAGATGGCGATATTATCGAGCAGGGTAACCATGATGAACTGATGCGTCAGGGTGGTTTCTATGCCGATCTTTATAATTCTCAGTTTGAGAGCGCGTAAATACTTCTTTGGAGCATAACAGACAAGTTTTGAAGAGAGGAGGTAAGTATGAGTAAGACAATCCGGATCAGAAATCTGGAGATTGGAAGAGGCAGACCGAAAATCTGTGCCATCGTACTCGGCGAGACCGAAGGTGAAATCCTGAAACTGGCCGAACGTGCAAACACGGAAAACTGTGACATGATCGAATTCCGCGCAGATCATTATCTGAAGATCCTGGATCTGGATGCAGCACGTACGATTTTAGGGAAGATCCGAAAAATCTGCCGCAAACCGATCATATTTACCTTCCGCAGAAAAGAAGAAGGTGGAAAGACGCAGGCATCGCTGGATTACTACAAAAAACTTCTTCTGATCGTTGCACAGAACTGGTATGCGGATATCATTGATGTGGAAGCATCTGCGCTGAATGGCGATCATGAGTTTGTTGAGACGCTGAAAGATTATGGCGCTTATATCATTATCTCTCGTCATGACTTTGAAAAAACACCAACGCAGGAAGAAATCATCGAAAACTTCTTTGCGATGCAGGATCTTGGCGCAGATATTGTTAAAGCGGCTTATATGCCTAACAGCAAGAAGGATGTACTGAACCTGATCACAGCAACAGAGAATATCACAAGTGCATTTGAGTCTTGCCCGGTCGTTGCGATCTCCATGGGACATCTGGGAATGATCACCCGTATCCTTGGCGAGTTTATTGAAAGTGCGATTACCTTTGCTGCGATCACGAAACAATCCGCTCCTGGACAAATCAATATCGATAATCTCGAAGCGGTTCTGGATATCATTCACAATAACTATAAAAAAGTTTTCCTGGTTGGCTTCATGGGAACCGGAAAGACGGCAGTGGCGAATGCATTGGCTAATAACTATGGCTTGAATAAACTGGATCTGGATGCCTATATTGAGCAGAAAGAGCACATGAGTATTGCTGATATCTTCGCCACACAGTCGGAAAGCGGATTCCGTGATAAAGAGACCAAACATTTAAGACAAGTCTTAAAGAAAAACTATCAGGTCGTTTCCCTCGGTGGCGGTATCGTTCTTCGGAATGAAAATATTGAGCTGATCAAAGAAAAAGGCGTGATTGTTTTGTTAACCGCTAAACCAGAGACAATTGCGCTGAGAATGCAGCGTGATAAGACCCGTTCCTGGCTGGGCGAGAATATTGACCTGGAATATGTGCGCGATCTGATGAAAAGCAGGGAAGAAGCATATCTTGAAGTTGCGGATGTCGTGATCAGTACCGATGATAAAACGGTCGATGAGATCTGCAAAGAAATAGTTGAAACTTTAGGGTTTACACTATAAAATAAACAAGTTCAGAAGACACAGAAAAAACTGCCATGTACTCTCTGAGTATGTGCAGAAAAAGAGAGTACATATAGCATAAGGAGGAAGCATTTATGGTAACAGCAGGTGATTTTAAGAATGGTCTTACAATTGAGATGGATGGAGAAGTTTGCCAGATTCTGGAGTTTCAGCATGTAAAACCGGGAAAAGGTGCAGCTTTTGTAAGAACTAAATATAAAAATATCATTACCGGATCTGTTGTGGAAAAATCTTTCCGCCCAACTGAGAAATTTGAAACCGCACATATCGACCGTGTCAATATGCAGTATCTGTATGATGACGGAGATATGTACAATTTCATGGACGTAGAAAGCTATGAGCAGCTTCAGGTAAGCCATGCAGATGCAGAAGAATCCATGAAGTTCGTAAAAGAAAACGAAATGGTCAAGGTTTGCTCCTACAAAGGAAAAGTCTTCTCCGTAGAGCCGCCGATCACGGTTGAGCTTGAAGTTACAGATACTGAGCCGGGCGTAAAAGGCAATACCGCAACCAATGCAACAAAACCGGCAACCGTTGAGACTGGCGCTCAGGTTAGGGTTCCGCTGTTCATTGAGCAGGGCGAGAGAATCATTATCGATACCAGAACCGGAGAATATTCATCCAGAGCATAACGGTTTACTTATCATTACAGATCACTCCCGGAAACGAAAGCGGAAGCCCGCAAAAGTTCCGGGAGTTTTTTCGGAAAAAGAGAATTTGGCATGCACAAGCTGGACATGCTGAAAGGAGAAAAGAATGCAGAAGAAAATGGGTTCTGTAGAGACACTTCCGTCTCCGCAGGAAGCAATTCAGATCATTGACGGAGCTTTCACCTTTGATGTGGAAGCAGAAGAGACACCACTTATGGAGGCAAAAGGCAGAGCGCTTGCAGAAGATATCCTTGCAGACGAATACCTTCCAGTCTTTAACCGCTCCGGAATGGATGGGTATTCAGTTCATTCAGAAGATATCAAGGGGGCTTCAAAGGACGATCCGATCACGCTTCCTTTAGCCGGAGAGGTGCTGATGGGAGAGGCAGCTGAGACGCCGCTTTCATTCGGAACCTGCGTCTATACACCGACGGGAGCAGCTGTTCCGGAAGGGACAGATGCAGTTGTAATGGTGGAAGATACAAAGAAGAACGATGATGGCAGCATTACGTTCTTTAAAGATATTGAATCCGGAAAAAATGTGATCTTAAAAGGATCCGATGTCTATCCGGGAAAGAAAATCCTTTCCAAGGGCCGAATTTTAAATATCTCTGATATTGGCTCCCTTGTTACCTTAGGACGTATGTCTGTCAAGGTAGCGAAGAAGCCGCTTGTCGGAATCTTAAGCACCGGTGATGAACTGATCGACATTTCAGAAAGTCCGAAGCCGGGGCAGGTTCGTGATATCAATTCCCTGACGCTTGCATTAACAGTGGAAGAAGCAGGCGCTAGAGCCAAAATGTATGGCGTAGTGAAGGACGAAGAAGAGCAGTTGACAGAGGCAGTCAAGAAAGCAATTGATGAATGTGATATGGTCCTGATCTCCGGCGGAAGCAGTATGGGAGAAAAGGATGCAACAGAGCAGATTATTGAAAAATTCGGAACGCTGGTCCTTCATGGCATCCGCATGAAGCCGGGAAAACCGACAATCGTAGGAAACGTCGGAGGAAAAGCTGTCATCGGAGTTCCGGGAAATCCGGTCTCCGCATACTTTGTGACCCGTGTCTTTGTCAAGAAAATCCTCTATAAGATGCTTGGTGCATGTGCACAGGAACTGTTTGTCGAATCCATCCTGACGGGGAATGTGAAGGAGAACAAGCAGCGCTCGAAATTTGATTTTGCAAAGCTTTCTGCAAAGGACGGCATCTCCTATGCGGAGCCGGTACCGACGCAGTCCGGTCTTATGACCAGCATGGCGGAATGTGATGCCTTCTTCGTTACGATGCTTGGAAACGGCGACCGGAAAGAGGGCGAAAAAGTCACGGTCCATCCGTTGTAAACTGTATATGAAATTCTGTGATTTTTTCGTAACATAAATTTAAAAAATGTATACAAATGTATACTTTGACATTCAAAATCCTGCAAGTTATCATGTGACTTGCAGGATTTTCTTATGAATTCCTAATTGTTCTGATCAGAACAAATCGATTTCCCGAAACAATAAAAATTGAATTGCTTGCGGTATACAAAGGAGGCCGCAGGGCTTCTTTCCTACACCCTTTTTTGGTTGGAAAACGCCCTTTTTTAAAGCTTTTGCTTTCCTCGTTTGCTGCCGGCAGGCGGAAAGGATGAAAAATGAAAGTGTGTGAAGTGAATTATAGCTGCTCAGTCGGAATCAGCGCGAAGAATGCAAATGTAGAAAGAGAACAATGGCCGATCCCGAGCGAATACTCAGAGGTCAGAGATCTGATTTTCGCCAAATTGATTAACACAGAACGGAACAAGGAACTGCTTTATAAACTGCCAAACGAGCCGGTTTTGGATCTGTCTCTGGTCTTTTATTTCTTTCGCAACAATGATCCGGACGACGAGGAACTGCTTGTGACAGATGAAATGCTGGATCTTTGGAAAGTGGACTATTTCCAGCTGTTTGAGGATGCAATGAAAAATACCAAAAACGTGATGGGAGAGACGATCCGTCCGTTAAGAGAACTGATCGGAGACATGCTGAAGGATATCGAAGTCGACCTGGATTTTAAAGAAGAGGATGAAAAAATGCCGATGTATGTCATGACTAATCTGTGGAAGCGAAACGGCGCAGTCTGTGTCTTGTTCTGGGATACGCTGAGAGAATTGGCAGCGATGTTGGAACATGATCTGTTCATTATTCCGTCCAGCATCCATGAGGTGATCATCGTCCCGGCAACAGAGGATGTGACGCGGGAAGCGCTTGATAAGATGATCAGGGAAGTTAATGCCAGCGAATTGGAAGCAGAAGATGTGCTTTCGGACCATGCCTACTTCTTTTCCCGGAAGATCGGACATATTGAGATGTAAAGAACAGCAGCTTTATTGATGAAGCAGCTCTGGCAAATTAAGGGCATAAAAAATACACCCGGGCGGAATCGAACCGCCATTTCAAGCTCCGGAGGCCTGCGCTCTATCCGTTGGGCTACGGGTGCATACGGACGCATTATAGCACAGTTAATTGAAAAAGCAAAACGGAACAAAGGAGAAACGAAATGAGAAAAACGAAAATCATAATCAGTATTATGCTGTTTGTCATAATGCTTTTTAGCATGGCAGTTCCGCAGCCTTTTCTCTATGCAGAGGAACGGATGGACGCAGAAAAGGAGGAATCCCGAGAAGCATTAGAGGGGATTGATCTTTCCTCGGGAAGAATACTGGTAGGAACAGACGACGAACAGATTTTTAAAGATAAGAGCAGGATCCTCTCGTCCTATCGGGATGTCTATCTTCTTCAGTTTGAGACAGAAGAAGAGGCGAGGGATGCCTATCTTTATTACAGCGAGAAGGCAGAGTTTGTAGAGGCGGACACTGTGATCAGCGTAGCAGATAACAAGTCAACACTGTCACGGGCGGAAGAGTCGGGACAAGTTGAAGCAATGAATGAGGAGGTCAAGACTGAGGAAAACAGTGGTGATCTGAGTATCAGTGGCGATCCGCTGACTGAAATGCAGGAGATGATCCCACATGTCCGGGAAAACTATGATATTGCACTGATCGATACCGGTGCGGCCGATGTCCATATGGCCGTCTCGGTCCTGGGTGGAGATCCGGCTGATGATAATGGACACGGACAGAGGATGGCGGAACTGATCTTTGAACAAAACAAAGATGCAAAGGTCCTATCCATCAAAGCATTGGATGCGAGCGGCCACGGCAATGTATCTGATATTTACGCGGCCTTGCAGCTTGCGATGGAAAGCGACGTTCGTATCATCAACCTGTCCTTAAGTGCTTTGGCATCGGCAGACGGAGAACTGATCGAACGAACGATCAATGAAGCGGTCGAAAAAGGAGTGACAGTTGTTGGAGCAGCTGGAAATAACGGAAGAAATGCAAAGAGTTTTCTTCCGGGCGGTGTGGATGCGGCACTGATCGTCGGTGCGGCAGGAGAAGACGGTGTGAGGGCTTCCTTTTCCAATTATGGCCCAACCGTTGACTATAATCTTGTGGCGGCTGCGACTTCTGATGCAAGTGCAAAAATGAGCGGCTGGCTTTCCGGAAATGACATGGGGACGATACCATCTGTTCTAAATCAGGGGCTGATCTATGAAACGGATTATTCAATGCCTGATACGGCAGAGAATGAAAACCGGGAAGGCAGTTTTCCTGTCATTCTTGCAAAGCAGAGCGGAGCACAGTTTGTTTTCGTGGATAAAGATGGAAAAGAACTGACGGAGTGTCAGGAAAAGGAATATCAGGCGGGCGAGCAAGTATATGTCAAACTGAATGTCAATCCGGGCTATGCGCTTGCTTCCACGCAGATTGTTTCGGAAGATCCATATGGAGATGGAAAAGCGGTTGAAAAAGAAGAATGTTTAATGGAAGATGGCGGTTTTCTATATTCTTTTCAAATGCCGGAAGGAAAGACGATGATCGGAAGCCTGCTCTTTCAGGGGCGGACGAATCTGGCGGAAGCGGCAGCCTATGGTTTTGGGCCGGGAAGCCTGACTATGAAATCGTTTGATACGATCAAGCCGAATCTGCCGGCATATTTAGGCATTCCGTATATCAGCCCCTG
>JAZQCK010000016.1:0-2909 GCA_045546255.1 Lachnospiraceae bacterium
AAGTCCGGTACTGCAGCTTAGCAGTCGAATCTTCTCTCCGTGGTAATCCGCTCTGTGCCGGGTAATATCCGCAAGCAGTCTGGGCGACATATTCACCTTTCTGGTTCCAAACCCCACTGCAGTCGGAGATCCATGCATAGCCACATCGTAAAAGCCTTCCTTTGGCGTGACCTTCTTTGAGTTTTCGATCAGCGGATCATTTTCCGGGAAGCACATGAAGCCTCTTTGCAATTTGATAGTACCATTCTTTACGATCTCTGTCAATCTGTCCCGGGCATCCGCGCTGAAGCTGTCCCGAATTTCCGCATCTGCAAACAGCCACTCAGCCGTCGTATCCGCTCCCACCGCATCTTCCGCCTGCCGCTGTTCAAAGCTGCTGCCCGCATCCAAAGCATCCGCCCCGGCACCCTGCGCCGCTTCCCTCCGCACAAAAATGCCCCAACCGGTCCAAAACCCGGCTGGGGCATTCGTTTCCTTCTTTATAAACTCTTCACTGAATCTTAGTCTTCCAAAAGCTCAGGATGCTTTGACAGGTATTCCTTGATTATTTTGATGTCTGCTTTTATGAGCCGTAAATCCTCGGCAGTAAACAGGTCATCATATTCGCCGGACTCAAAGTCATTGATGTCCCAGTTCGTTCCAAAGGCCTGGTCCGCTTCAACCTCATCATGTTCGATCATAAACAACATGCCGGCAAGCATTGCAACGAACTTGTCCATGCCGTTTTCGTCCATCCAAAAGTCAATGCCATAATAATAATGACCATTGACCGCTTGAATGACAGTGCAATCTGCTTCAAGGAATTCATTGAAGCTGTCATAATACATTTCCTTTACATCCGTATATCCGCAATTGGGATAATCATACATCGGAATCCTTTGCAGTTTATCGTGCTTGTCCATATACTATTTTGCCTCCTTTCTGTGTTTCCAGGTGTGAAGTCCCTTTTCGTCTCCGTTATATCCTCTTTTTCCGGAAACAATATTGACCGTGGCATTGGGGAACTGTTTTCTGAACTGTTCAACAACATACTCGCAGCTTTTGTAATCCTGTTACCTTTTCTGTTCCTTTTCCTCTGTCTGCCTCAAAACCTTTCTGACAAACTGTGCATCGAGCGCAATGTCATACTTCTCAAAATGGTAAATTTCCTGACTGTCCCATTCATATTCTCCATCCGTGAACAGAAAGATTGTGTCAGCCGTATCGCAATTGGCCACATAATCATGGATAAGCGCACAACGAATTGCCCAGAACTCTCTTTCTTTAAGATAAGTCAGCACTACCGCTTTCTTATCCCGGGGCAACCACTCAACATGATCCAGCATTCTTACGCTGCGACTCATATCATCGACCAGACCGTGGTACATAGAAATATGTTTCATTTCGTCTTCCTCCCGTTCATTCTCGGTGTAAACAATTTAAAACCTTCCTCTTCTGACATGTTATTTTCACCAACTGTCAATTTATCCCCTTGAATGTACAGTATATCGATAGGCGCATACACCGCAACACCCAAACGGTCTGCCAATTCCTGTGCAACGCAGTTTCCATGCCGGTCCGTTTTACCGGTACTGCAGGACAGCAACCGTATATTCTGCTTCTGAAAATCACTTCTTCCCGAGATGATCAGATACAGCGTTTCTGTGTCAAGTACATATCGATGCTCATATGTCGTATAATGCGGTTTTCCATGTAAGCAGATATCCATAAACCCTTCTTTTGGTTTCACATATCTGTAAGCCGCTCTCAAATCATCCGCATAGACAGGAATCTTTGCGTTGATTGCTTCGTTTATGACTCTGCTGCGTTCTTTTGCATCCGGGATTTTCTTCACTGCAGCCATCGCGGACTGCGGTTTTCTATCTATTATACCATACTCTGCAGATTCTTCAACCGGCAAATCCTCCGTCGTCTCCCAATCCGCCGCATTCTCCGCCTGCCGCTGTTCAAATCCAACACCCGCATTCAAAGCATCCGCACCGGCACCCTGCGCCGCTATCCTCGCTCACAACTGCCGCCATCCGGTTCGCCACCGCCAAAGCCTCCCTTGTGTAAAGGGAGGTGTCTGTCCGAATGGGCAGACGGAGGGATTGTCACCGCCCCGCGGTGCAAAAAAGCAGCCGCCGCGTTTGCGACAGCTGCTTCGTCTTTCTATTTGATTTCTGCTTACTTCAGAATCCCCTTCAGATATTCCTCGTATTCATACGGAATACCGATATCCCTTGTCTTATAATACCGCAGGAAATCCACAGGGAAGTGAAAGTCTCCGTCAACATAGAATCCGCTGTTGAATTCCTCTCCAGTATAAATATCATGTGTATATATGGAACAGATCGCTGCCCCGAGGGATTCTATATGTTCAATGACGGCATTCTTGTCGATAGTGTTTTTGTACCTGAGAAAATCCGCATACTCATCTGTAATCAAACCATCGCGTGATTCCTCAGGCAATTCTTTCCAGTATCCAAACACATTCAACCCATACATTCTTTTCATTGATCCTCATCCTTCATTTTATGCGGTTTCTTTCATTAGGTTTGTAGGGAATCATCTTACCTTGATTAAATCGGCCAACATTGATCTCCCCATCCGGCCAAATGAACAATTCCATATTCGGCGCCTCCACGATAACACCCAGCGCATTCGCCAGTTCTTCAGCAAAGCAATAACCGTTATCCACCCTAAGTCCGGTACTGCAGCTTAGCAGTCGAATCTTCTCTCCGTGGTAATCTGCTCTGTGCCGGATAATATTTGCAAGCAGTCTGGGTGACATATTCACCTTTCTGGTTCCAAACCCCACTGCAGTCGGAGATCCATGCATAGCCACATCGTAAAAGCCTTCCTTTGGCGTGACCTTCTTTGAGTTTTCTATCAGCGGATCATTTTCCGGGAAGCACATGAAGCCTCTT
>JAZQCK010000017.1:0-9039 GCA_045546255.1 Lachnospiraceae bacterium
CACGGAAATCATCTCGTGATCATCAACAAGGGCAAAACGAGAATGGAAGGGGCGGCAGACCTTGTATTCCATGACAGCATCAGCAAGGTCCTGGAAAAGATCCGGTGATCGGGGTGTCAAGGGGACGTATCCGGTGGCACAAAATGTGTCAGCGGATACGTCCCCTTGACACATTGCAGTTTGTTTTGCTGGCTCTCATTTCGGACGTCCTGGACCATCTGGAGGCAGAGAACGGATTCCGCAGCGACGGCTTCACGATGTCGGTCTACAGCGCGATCATGGTGGGACTTCTTGGTCTTGCAGTGGGTATCGTGAGTGGATTGCTGGGTTTTGCCGGGTACGACGCGTCGCTGGTACGGCAGCCGGAAGCGGTTGAGAATGTGCTGATCCTGACCTATCTTGGGTTAGACCTGATCGCCTTTACGATTTCTGTCATTCTTTTATGGAGGATGGACGTCGAGAAGTATTCCGAGGAGGACCGAAAGAGGATCAGGGAGAATAACGAGAAATGAGAGAGAGTCTGTGGCCTGTGACGAAATCACGGGTTTTTTTCTTCACTATTTTGACTAATCTTGTTGACAGGGCAAAGAAGTCACAGTAGTATATTATTAACGAAATATTTCGTAAATGTTTACGAGAGTTCATAAATACAAGTCTAAGATCAGATTCAGGGGGAACCTGCCGCGGGACATAGGAAAAGGGGAAGCCTATGCGTGAGATCAACGACCAGTACCCGGAGTATGCTGAGCCGTACGAACCAGTAAAGGGTGGAAAACATCATAAAGGAATTTACGGGACACGCGGGCCGGACAGAAGGAACAGTCCGAGGCGGTTCCTGTTTTTTGCGCTTATCGGACTGCTGCTCCTGCTGCTTGTGTCCACTCGTCCCGGCGGGGAGATGCCGGGAACGGAGCCCCAGACTGATGAAAAGAAGACGGTAGTCACATCAGAGACGAAATCGGAGGAACCTTCTGAGCCCGATACGCCGGAGCCCCCGATCAACCCGGAGGAGCACAAGGACATTCCGGAAACTCCTGAAGAACCCAAAAAGCCGGAAGAGCCGGCAGCACCTGAGACGCCGGCTTCCACAAGCAGCTCTGAAACGCCGGATTCGCCTGACTCTCCCGGCGAACCGGAAGACTCGCCGGAAACATCGGAGGATTCACCGGAGACATCCGAACCTGAAGACGAGCCGGTCAGCCCGACTGAGCCTGATTTACCTGTAGAGCCGGAGGAACCGACCTATAAGGATCCTACTGTGAGCATCGCTCATGTTTATTACTGGTACTGCCTCGGTCACATTGAGGTGGAGTATAATATCACGGCTAACGATGGGGAATCTATCACATCCTACTCCACTGTCACCTCTATGAGGGATCCGTCTATGACGGTCGGTATGCCCTCCAAGACGGGCGCCGGAACGATCGACGCAAACGCGGACGGTTACGGGAAGATCACGTATATGAGCGCGGACGAATGGAAAACGGACGTGACGCTTGCGTATACGCTGAACGGGGAGAATAAGACGCTCACGGTCAGCAACACGGCGCAGCCGGAGTTCATGGACTTCCTGTGGTTGAATCCACAGTATCTGTCGGGGAACAGCTCGACTACAAATAAAGTTGTCAGCGATACGATAAAATTCAGGTATGGAAAGAATGACCGCCATACCTATGATGTGTCATTTGCCAAAATAGAGATGGGCTGGATGAAGGAGGTCCCTCTCAGCGGAGGCGGCAGTACATACGAGGAAGTCGGCAGCACCAAAAAAACAGTCTGGGACGGCACCGGAAGCTCTCCGATCACGGGACCCGCAGGACCGACTGCTGATGGGGACTACAAGGTTTTGACATTTGATTACCACGACCTTCTCAATGTCGTTCCGCCCGCGGATGCAGCAGGTGCCACGCATTTCTACCTCGACTATTACATGAAGGGCACAGGAACCGATACGGACGGGACTGTATATACGATTCACGAACCGACATTCGGGCGGTCGACGCCTTGTGAGATCGAAAAGGATCTGGAGGTGACGATCGATCATATCTATTTGTGGAATGACCTGAATCATATTGAAGTCGGATATACGATCACGCCCGGAGACGCGGAGAATATCACGTCGATCGCGACAGTGACGTCTGATATCGATTCCTCAAAGACGGTTACAATGACTGAACAAACAGGATACGGCACGATCCGTGTGAATGCGGACGGTACAGACAAACTGTGGTGGCACCACAGCGGCGACTCCTGGACGGTTGAAGTGGAACTGAACTACACGCTGCACGGAGAAAACAGGACGCGCACTGTCAGCAAATCCATGCCGCCGGAGTTCAAGGGGCCTTTGTGGCTCTATGGTCTGGGGGCTTCCGGAAGCGGATCGAGCGCAGACAATCAGGCAGTAACCTCGGATATCATTTTCCAATATCCGGCCGATGACCGTCACACATACGATATTACATTCACCGGAATAGATATAGGATGGGAAAAGCAGGTTCCTATCGGAAACGGCGGCTACACTTACGAAAAGGTCGGAAGCAAAAGGACAATTTGGGACGGCACGGGCACAAGTCCGATTACAGGTCCCACAGGCCCCGTGACCGAAGGAGATTATACAAGGCTGACCTTCAGTTATTCGGGAACGCTTGATGCCACGCCTCCCGCGGACGCGGAAGGAGCGACTCACTATTACCTGATCTGCTATACAGAAGGAAGGGGAACAGATACAGACGGAACCGTTTACTGGATAAACCGCCCGACTTCCGCAGAACTGACGCCCATTGCGCTTCCCGGTGTCACACTGGTGGAGCCGGAGGTGACATTCGACCACCTGTATTGGTACCAGCTGGTCGATCATCTGGAACTCGGGTATGAGATCACGGCAAATGACGCGACGGACATTACATCTCAGGCCAAGATCACCTATGATCCGGATGGAAGCTTTCATTTGGAGCATACTATGCCTGAGGTGACCGGCGCCGGCACCAAGACAGTCGAAGATAATGCCGGCGGTGATCTTGCGATTTTCAGCGGCGGACAATGGGTCACTACGATCACTCTTCAGTATAAGCTGGGCGGCGAGTCCAAAGAGAAAGTGCTCACAGTTCCCGGCAATCCTGAGTTATTCTCCGGCTACATGGAGACGAAATTCGGGTCTATAAGCGGAACCTTCAGCAATATGAACGTCGGCTGTGAATTGCACGTGTACTACAGAGACGGGGGCTCCCATGAATACACTCCGAAGTTCAAGAAGGTAGATATCGAGTGGTTCAGAAATGATTACGAGTCCGTAGGAACAAGTACGATCTGGGAAGAAGGAGACCAACAGGTCTTTTGGGGACCGTATTCCAGCGGGCCCAATGCTGACGGAAATATGGATCTGGAATACTCATTCTGGTACGAGGGATTAGACGCGACGCCGCCGCTCTCATCGGCGACGCAATTCCAGCTGCATTTCTACGGGGAAATGAATGGAAATGATGAGTATGACACTGAGATGGAATTGTATGCGTTTACCGATAAAGGAGATCTTCCCGGCGTGGTGCCTCCGTCGGGTAATGCGCCCGATGTTACGATTGACCATGTGTATGGGTGGAGAGAACTTGATCATCTGATGCTGAACTATACGATCATCGGGAAACGCGCAACGGATATTGAGTCTTACGCGGAGATTTCGGGCGCAGGCCGTACCTGCCGGATGGATACAGCTTACGGTGCCGGTGATGTGGAAAGGAGTATGAATGTCTTTGATCCCGATAACGATATTAATTTCCGACCGTTAATGGATAGCGGAACAGTAGAAATCACAATCTATCTCAAATACAAGATTGACGGAACAGAGATGACATCGGAGTTCACTGATGAAAAGAGCGTGGTGCTGATGGAGTGCTATCTGACACAGGGCAACTTTGAAGTGAGCGGTACAGGCGGTATTGCCAACATCAGTTGTGATCTAAATCTGGAAAAAGAATGGGGTGATCCGCACGATTACACTCTTAAGTTCGACCAGGTCGAAGTTTTCTGGTACTACGCGGACAGCGATACTCCCGTTTATTCTGAGGAAATCAGGAGCGGAAATGTCGACGCGTGGTTCGTGAAAAACGACGATACTTACACCTATTCGGATTCGATCAGTCTTATACCGCCGAGTTCGGATTGCACGCGTTACAGTCTGTATTTCCACGCGATCGCAAAAGGTGGCGACGAGTACGACATTCAGGATGAGGAACTCGGCATTAATCTGAGCTTTGTCACGGATATTCGGCAGGTGTCCGAATTTTATCCATAATGCTCATCGGAAATGAAACTATTTGTAATGCAGGTCAAAACAGTACAAGCAGGAGGACATGGATTATGAAAAAGAATAGGACGATGATCGGAACACTGATCGCTGTTATACTGATCATTCTGCTGCTAAACCCGCAGTGGCTTCCCGTGTCTATGGAGACGAGGGAAAAAATCCGCGATTTGGAAAAGAGCTATTTCCTGATCGAGCGGAGCGGTAGAATTACGACAGCCCATATTTTGACACTGCTCCTTATGATCAGTGTGCTCTGGGTCATCAATGTGGTGGTCAAATGGATCATTCAGTATTTTAGTAAGAAGAGCATGCGGGCCCAGACGATCGGTGATCTGCTGGCGGGCACGTTCCACTATCTGATCGTGATCATCGGTGTTGTCTGGGGACTCGCGATCCTTGGCGTCAATACTACTGCTGTGCTGGCTGGTATCGGCATTGTCGGCTTGATCCTGGGTTTCGGCGCGCAGAGCCTGATCGAGGATGTCATCACCGGCGCCTTCATCATCTTTGAGGGGCAGTACGTCAACGGCGATATCATCATTCTGGATGATTTCCGGGGCACGGTGCGCAACATCGGCGTCCGCACGACGACGATCGAGGATGCGGGAGGCAACCTGAAGATCGTCAACAACTCGGACATCCGCAATTTCCAGAACCGTTCCCGCAACAAATCAGTCGCGGCCTGTGAAGTCAGTGTGGCTTATGACACAGACCTGAAGAAAATGGATAAAGTTATTGCGGAAGGGCTGCCCTTGATGTATGAGGCCCACAAAGACCTCTACCAGAAAGAGCCGGTCTTCCTGGGCGTGACAGCGCTGGCGGACAGCGGCGTAAACCTCAAGTTCATCGTCGATGTCAGGGAAGAAGATGTCTTCAAGGCGCAGCGCCAGCTCACCAGGGACATTTGGGCGCTCTTCATGGAGAAGGGCATTGAGATCCCGTTCCCGCAGGTGGTGGTGCATCAGGGGTGAAATCCATGAGCAACTACATCACCACATACACCGGCAGGCATTTTGAGCCGACAAATCCCGACCTGGAAGCAATCTGTATTGAAGACATTGCCCATGCTTTGTCACGACGATCGAAGAGATCAAGTGACATACAGGTACTGTACAAAAGAACAACTCAATAACACATAAACAGGATCCAGAGCTCAGGCTCTGGATTTTGTTATGTCCGGATAGTCAAAACATATGGTCAATATTCACATCGACAACAAAAAACATGATGGATAACAAATAGCCCATTGTCCTCCATCATATAGCAATGCATCACAAAGTGTGATACGGTTGCATTATCAGAGAATTTATTGTTTAGATAACTTTCAGTTGTAAGGGGAAATAAAAAACTATGAAATACCATAAAATCATTAAACTGAAAGACGGAAGAGTATGTATCCTTAGGAATGGTGAGGAAAGTGATGGACAAGCTGTACTTATCAACTTCATTCTGACACATGAACAGACCGACTATCTGCTTTCATATCCAGACGAGAATACTATGACTGCAGATGAAGAAGGTCAGTTCCTGCAACGGAAAACGGACAGTGAAGCAGAGGTTGAGATTCTCGCAGAGGTAGAGGGTATCGTCGCCGGTCTTGCTGGTATTGAGGCTGTCGGCAGCAGGGACAAAATTCGTCACCGGGCAGATTTCGGTATCAGTATTGATCGGAAATATTGGAACCTCGGAATTGGCACAGCGTTGCTGAACGCCTGTATGGATTGTGCAAGAGAAGCTGAGTATGAACAGTTGGAGCTGAGCGTGGTTGCGAAGAATGAGACCGCAATCAATATGTATAGGAAAGCCGGCTTTGAGGAATACGGCCGAAATCCGAGAGGTTTCAAGTCACGCCTAAGTGGATATCAGGAACTGGTTTACATGCGTAAAGAACTGTAAAGTGAATCTTTTAATAGTATGGATGAAGACAGAGACAAATCAAAGTTTGTCGAGATAATTTACATATGCCGTAGCGACACTAAACATGAGTCATAGAGGATAGAGATATGGACATTTCCACAAAGAATTATATTGATCACTTAGATGTAAAAGATGTGCCATGGGATAGGATGTTTACTGCTTATGGTACTGCAGAAAATTACCCTAAACTATTATGTGAACTTGAACAGGCAACAGATGTTAATGAGTGGAAAAAGACATATAGACAGATTTCGGACTTTGAGCATCAGAGCACACTGTTTCCTCCGGCACCTTTTGCCCTGGTTTTTCTTGTCAAAGTATTATGCATGCTATTAGAAGAAAAGGCAGCTGACATCGCAAAGACGATGCTCGATCAGTTGGCATATTATATTGAAATCTGTATTAATGCGGAGCACATGGAACATGCCGGGGCATTTGAGCATTTTTCAGATCTTCTCGATGATAAGAATCTTCTTCCGGAAAACTGTTCTGAGGAGGAACTACTAGATATCTTTGAAGATCCGGAAGCAATTTCTGATGAGCTATTTTATAGCCTCTATCACTATTCATTGATTGTTCTGTCACAGATACCAGATATTCTTGATCGATACAATCGATTTCCTGATGTGAGCAAAAAACTGCGAGAGGCTATAGAAAAGGTCACCTTCCTGTCAGATTAAGATTGCCATTTATGAGAGTTTGTATATGACAAAGAAACAGTTATAAAAATTCCCGTTTGACTAAGACGACAGAGTGGTTGGAAGAGACAAAATAAATCATAATTCAGGAAGGTGAATCGACATGAAGAAACTGTTTACTGCTATAAGAGCATCTGACCTTGAAATGGTAAGGCAAATCATAGAAAAGAAACCTGAACTGGTGAATTGTGTTGCAAAGAAGCCGCCTAAGAAGGATGACGGACAATCGCCTTTGCAGGTCGCGCTCAAAACGGGAAATACCGCAATTGCCAACTATTTACTTGATATGGGTGCGGATGTGAACTTCATCGAGGATGAGACATGCTGCAACGCATGGAGAACACCGGTGCTTCATGATGCGATCAACTGTGCTGTGATGTCGTGCAGGTGGAATATAGATGATAAATATATGGGCTGCAGGGAGTTCTCAACAAAAGAGAGAGCAGTTGAAGCGCTCGATGTCCTAAAAAGGATGCTTAATATGGGAGCAGATGTAAATGCACTTGATTCATATGGCAATTCAGGATTAAACCGTTTTGCACTGCAGGCAAAGCAGATATTGCCATCATACAATTATGCGGAACACCGTGAAGGGAATGATCGGATCTTCACAGCGGAATTGCACGAAGATCTCAGAAGTGTGTTGCAGGCATTAAAAGACGCCGGAGCAGACGATTCTTACAAAGCTCCGAATCTTGGTTATTCCGTCAGAAAGTTTTGCAGCGAAGGATCCATTTCGATCCTGTTTGATGAAGTGTTTGGTGCGATTTAGAGATTGAGACGAATTGGAGCAGAAGCGGCTTCTAGAGACAGATGGCCAACCAGATTTGGACGAGGAAAGGGAGATTCGCTGAAAGAGAGATAGCGTGAGAATAAGGATACTTGGTGCTGAAGAAACAGATTTGCTGAAGGATTTCCTGTATGAGGAGATCTTCATACCGGAAGGCGTGGAGCCGCCGGACAGATCGATCATAGAGCTGCCGGAACTGAGAGTCTATTATGAGGATTTTGGCAAAGGGAGAGCGGATCACTGCGTTGTTGCAGATGATGATGGTAAAGTGGTTGGCGCAGTCTGGTCACGGATCATGGATGACTATGGCCATATTGATGATGAGACGCCGTCACTGGCTATATCGCTCTATAAGGAGTACCGGGGAAAAGGGATCGGAACTTTGCTGATGAGGGATATTTTGGCGCTGCTCAGGGAAAAGGGTTACAGCAGGGCGTCGCTGGCGGTGCAAAAAGCCAATTACGCTGTCCAGATGTATGAGAAGGCCGGATTCAGGACAGTAGGCGAGAATGAACAGGAATACATAATGGTGTGCGATTTGTGTGACTGTAAGAAAGACTAGCGGGGTGTGCGTGCATGGCGTCGAGCAAAGAATATCTGGAATTCATAATGGATCAGCTCTCCGGGCTGGATGAGGTTTCCCATCGGGCGATGATGGGAGAATATATCATCTACTATCGGGGAAAAATTGTCGGCGGCATTTACGATGACCGTTTTCTGGTGAAGCCCACTAAATCTTCAAAGAACGAGGGATTTCTGAAATTGCAGGATTGATGAGGTGACCATAGATGAAGAACGGAAAAAAACCAGATCAAAATGTGATCCATCCGATTGCAGGATATGATAAGGAAATATACGTTAAACCGATTGTAAAGAATCCGAATATTATTGTCGGGGATTTTACCTACATTGCAGACTCAGAATTTGAAAGTCATGTAACAAACTATTATCCCTGGAGCAGAGATAAGCTTATCATCGGCAAGTTCTGTCAGATTGCAGCGGCCGTTGAGTTTGTTATGAATGATGCGAATCACCAGATGAATGCTGTAACGACATTCCCGTTTTATACACTTGAAGGATGGGAAATGAACGCTCCCGATCCGTCTGAAATGCCGTTCAAAGGAGATACTGTGATCGGCAATGACGTGTGGATCGGCCAGAACGCGGTGATTCTTCCTGGAGTTCATATCGGTGACGGAGCCATCGTCGGAGCAAATAGCGTGGTCGGGAGTGATATTGATCCCTACACCATTGTGGTGGGAAATCCCGCAAAGGTTCTACGGAAACGATTTGATGATGAACTGATTGATCTGATACTCCGATTCAAATGGTGG
>JAZQCK010000018.1:0-3635 GCA_045546255.1 Lachnospiraceae bacterium
CCGGCAGATGAGAAGAAGGCCCGTGTCAGCGCGTTCGCCCACAAGCTCGTCGAGAATGACGGGCCGGCAGTCAGCATGATGGAGAAGCTGTTCGGCAAGGAAACAATGCAGAGGATTGTGCTCAGACATATGTATGGGGTGTGTAAGGGGGTCTGACCCGGGATTCCAAATGACGCGGAAGTATGGTAGGGTGGTAGAGACGGATTATTGTTAACGAGGTTTAGAGATGAGATTTGCCGCTGCCCGCGGCTTTCTCCTCGGGAGTCTTCGCGCACAGCGCTTCGACACGAAAGTAAGAGTGAAACTATGAAAGAATACATTGAATTACCCCTTGAGATCAATGCAGAGAGACTCATGCAGCTGCCGGCAGGCAGCTATCTGGCAGCAGATATGCGGGATGAGTATTCCTGCGGCTACGGGATGCTGGACGGAGCTGTCAGGGTCGGAGAAGATGAATTGCTGGCCTTTGGGGAGAATGGAGAGCCGCTGCCGGCTCTGGCACAGGCTGTGGAAGAAGGTATGCCCATAGTTCTGTATTGCAAATATGGGCGGATCAGCCTCGACGCTGCAGAAGCGCTGAGGGAGAAGGGTTACAGAAACTTCTGCAGTCTGCAAGGCGGGTACGGATCCTGGGCCCTCGAGGAAAGCCGCAGGGCGGCAGCAGACGAAGAGCGCAGGAATCAGATCGAAAAAGCGCTGCGGAAGACATTCCGTCACGACCTGATCGGGCGGTTTGAGAAAGCAGTGGTGCAGTACAACCTGGTGGAGGAAGGCGACCGGATCGCCGTGTGTATCTCCGGCGGCAAGGACTCTATGCTGATGGCCAAGCTCTTTCAGGAACTGAAGCGGCACAACAAGTTTCCCTTTGAACTCTTTTTTGTCTGTATGGACCCAGGGTACAGCCCTGAAAACCGCAGCATTATCGAGAATAACGCAAGACTTCTGGGGATTCCGATCGAGTTCTTTGAGACGGATATTTTTGATGCGGTATACAATATCGAAAAGTCGCCCTGCTATCTGTGCGCACGCATGAGAAGAGGGTATCTGTACCGCTTCGCCAAGGATCACGGATGCAATAAGATTGCCTTGGGACATCACTACGACGACGTCATCGAGACAATTCTTATGGGGATGCTGTACTCGGGCCAGTACCAGGCCATGATGCCCAAACTGCGCAGCACGAATTTCGAGGGGATGGAACTCATCCGCCCCATGTATCTGATCCGCGAAAAGGATATCATTCGCTGGCGTGACAGTGCAGGACTGCATTTCCTGCAGTGTGCATGCAAATTCACTGAGAACTGCTCAAGCTGCGCGGCCGACGGCACATCCAATTCCAAGAGACTGGAGACCAAGAAACTGATCGCCGCCTTGAAGGAGACCGTTCCTCAGGTGGAGAGCAATATTTTCCGGGCGACGGAAAACGTTGTGCTCAATAAAGTCCTCGGATATAAAATCCATGGAGAGAGGCACAGCTTCCTGGAGGACTATTGAGGGCGTTTTTAGATGTAAACGGACGAAGACGCCGAGATATTTTCATATTGTCTGCTTAGGGTGTAAACCGGAAAACTGGAATTCGCGCTCGTCGCCATTATGGCGGTGGGCGCTTTTTTTGATAGATGTTATAATGGAGCGGAAGGATGGGTACTATAAACCGGAAGAGATTGTATTGATGCCGATCCCGGGATCCGGAAGTAAAGAGTTCCTGTTTTGCGTAAAGATGTATTGCGAAATGTGATAAAGCAGAAAACACAAAATGTTCACAGATATTATCAGCACTCTCCGTTGACGAGTGCTAATAATAGTGATATAACATAATCAGAACAAAGGAACAGAGAAGATCAGAGCTGATCCAAACCCTCCTTCCCTTGCTCAGAAACATAAAATGTTATTGAGTAAAGGAGGTGTCATTATGTTAGTACCGAGTATTTTTGGAGAAAACCTTTTTGACGACTGGTTCGATGCTGATTTTCCACAGTGGCCTGAATTCAGGGATCTGGATAGGGCAGAAAGAAAGCTTTACGGCAGGCATGCGGACAGGCTGATGAAGACAGATGTCCATGAGCATGACGATCATTATGAAGTAGATATTGATCTGCCTGGATTCAAAAAAGAAGAAATCAAATTGGAACTGAATAATGGCTATCTGACGGTTGGTGCTTCCAAAGAGCACGATCAGACAAATAACGGTAAAGCAATCCGCAAGGAGCGGTATTCCGGTTCGATGAGCAGAAGCTATTATGTTGGAGAGGGCATAAAAGAGGAAGATGTACATGCGAAGTTCGAACATGGTGTCCTGCATCTGGAGCTTCCGAAAGAAAAAACACCGGAGGTACCGGAAAAGAAACTGATTCAGATCGAAGGATAAATACAGAAGTCTAATATTTATGGAGGCGTTGAACCATCTGGCGAGATGCCTCTTTTTTTGAGAAAAATGTTATCGCCTTTATAGGTGTTGCAAAGCGTCGATACAAATCGGCGTTTTTATTTTGTATAGAAACGGAGCCTTTGGTGGAGTATGACTGAAGACGAACACGCGTCCAGGACGATCAAGGTGGATACACATCATTTTTCAGCGGGTCTTTCTTTATGCTATACTTTTTGACAGATATACAAAATCGGCATTTGCGGAGGTCTTAAAAGTGAAGAATGTGAATTATCCGGATCCAAATGTGATCCATCCAATTGCCGGATATGATAAAGAAATCTATGTAAAACCAACAATAACGAACCCGAATATAATTGTTGGGGATTTTACTTATATTGCAGATTCAGAGTTTGAAAGCCATGTGACAAACTATTATCCCTGGAGCAGGGATAAGCTTATAATCGGTAAATTCTGCCAGATTGCGGCCGGAGTTGAATTTGTAATGAATGATGCAAATCATCAGATGAATACAGTGACAACATTTCCTTTTTACACGCTTGAGGGATGGAAAATGAATGCTCCCGCTCCATCTGAAATGCCATTCAAAGGAGATACTGTGATTGGCAATGACGTGTGGATCGGGCAAAATGCGGTGGTTCTTCCTGGCGTTCATATCGGCGACGGAGCAATCATTGGAGCAAACAGCATTGTCGGAAGTGATGTCGATCCTTATACTATCGTTGTAGGAAATCCTGCAAAACCCTTGAGGAAACGCTTTGATGATGATCTTATCGGATTGCTGCTCAAATTCAAGTGGTGGGATAAAAGCATTGAAGAAATAAACAGTCTGATTCCAATCCTGACCGGCAGTGAATTGGAGAAGGTCAGGAATGAAATCGAGGCAAGACTATGATCATACTGATTACGGGTGCATCTCATACTGGAAAAACGCTTCTGGCTCAGAAGATGCTCGAAAAATACAAATATCCATATCTGTCGATCGATCACCTGAAAATGGGCCTGATCCGCAGTGGCAATACGGTATTGACACCGGAAGACGACGAGTCTCTGACAGGATATCTGTGGCCAATTGTACGAGAGATCATGAAAACCGTGATTGAGAACCAGCAAAACCTTATCGTTGAGGGCTGTTATATACCTTTTGATTGGAGAGACAGTTTTGATGAGCAGTATCTTCAGTCGATAAGGTTCATCTGTCTTGCTATGTCAGATGAATATATAGACACGCATTTTGAAGAGATAAAGT
>JAZQCK010000019.1:0-9846 GCA_045546255.1 Lachnospiraceae bacterium
GCTCGTCGGGCTCATAACCCGGAGGTCGCAGGTTCAAATCCTGCCCCCGCTACTTCTTATTTTTTTATGCCCAGGTAGCTCAGTTGGTAGAGCAGCGGACTGAAAATCCGCGTGTCACTGGTTCGATTCCGGTCCTGGGCATTTGACGAAATGAGCAAAGCGGCAAGGCGTAGTCCTTGCCGCTTTTAATGTAAAAGGACAGATATCTGGAAACATTTGTTTCCAAAGATGTCTGTCCTTTTGCATTTAGAAGCGAGCAGAGCTCGCTTTGCTTATTTTACGAAAACGAACAGCGAACGCAGTGAGCTCTATGCCTAAAAGTTCTGTGTTTCACAGCCCACAGATCTTGTCGGACAGACTGTTCCCATCATATTCATGATCGTATTTGTTTTAGTCGATCTTGCTCTGCGGATCTGGATCGGACTAAGTGCAAGGGCTGAGAGCAAAGGGAAAAAGAAAAGCGCAGTTTATCTGGTCATTACAGCTATTTTGATCCTTGCGTCTGTTTTGAATATCGTTTTTTTAATATTCGATTTGGTCGATGCGTTTTCTCTTTATGGCATTGTATCCATAGTTGTTGAATGTACTTCGTTGTTCGCTCTTGTTGAGGTTTTCACCTCAGCTATCAGTATTCACAAATTGAGAAAAGAACTATTTTAAGATATGCAAAGTGACTTTCATTATTATGCGACATATTGTGCAGCAGTTCTTGCCGGCTATTTCCATGAGGAAGCGCTGGAAATCTGTTATAGTGCGAATTTTGTTGACCTTTGTACCGCTACTTTTTTGCAATCGATCCATGCTCCAATAGTTGCAGCAACAACGCAGCTCAACATGGAGATGGCTGACACTACGACGAATCTTACCGGACGTCAGGGAATCACCCGTATCTGGTCCTCCTTTCATTTTCTTCCGAAAGACCTCTATGCAGATCCCCAAAAAGGATCGAGAAGATATAAAGAAAAATATCGTCTGATCTGTGGACCGAATGGAGACCTTATTGTAGATACGGTGAATCTTGCTAAAGGGAAGAGCCTTCAGCACATTGGTATTGCAATGCACGTATTAGCCGATACCTGGGCACACCGGGGGTTTGCAGGAACCCCTTCACTTGTGATCAATAACATGAGTGGAGATGTCGTCGAGCTGATCGTGATTCTTATGGCTACCGGCGTGATCGGTATCTTACGGGCGTTTGAACAAAAAGGCCTGGGAGTTAAGGCCTGGAAGTGGAAGTTCTTAAGCAGGCTCATCTATGTTCTGCTTGCGATTGCCTGTGCCGTTTTTATCAAATCCGCAAACGTTGCAGTTGTGATTTTCGCTGCAGCTTTGATCTATGCAGCATTGGTCCGCATCATCACAGCTGTCCGGCCGGAAAAGGCAATTGCTATATTATAGAAGACGGAAAAGCAATTAAAAAAAGCCATGCAATCGCATGGCTTTTTTTGATGTCTGAAATCAATTAATTTCCAAAAAAATCTTTGCTGCAGCGGTCGATCTCATCATCGATAATCGGGTCCACTTCTTTGTTGATCGTTCCCGGTCCTCCGTAAGTGATGCTTGGAATGAAATAGCCGTTTCGAGCATAGGTTTCGCAGCAGTGCCGAACGTTCTTGCGAATGTCTTCTTCTGTCGCACCCGGTGCGTCAACGACTGCAGCATCGATACCGCCCTGGAAAGCGATCCGTCCGTTAAACTGCTTCTGCAGTGCGACAATATCATTTTGCGGAAGAACGCCCTGCCAGATGTCAACGTGAAGATCGATCATATCTTCAACGATCGGCTCACAGAAAGAGTCAGAGTGGTGGATCAGAAGAACGCCGCTGTCATGAATGAAATTGTACGGTTTAACATATGCCGGTTTGATGATCTCTCTCCAGATATCCGGCTGGCAGAACAGGCTTGTCTTTGTTCCCCAGTCATCGTGAGAGAGGATTGCGTCCGGATGAACATTTTCTATCATCAGCTTAAAGCCGTTGTAGCGGTATTCTCCGATCGCCATGGCAAGATCTGCCATCAGTTCCGGCTCCAGCATCAAATTGACGAGGGCATCTTCAAAGCCCATAAGGAAATGCATCCGCTCAAACACACCGGTTGGAGCGAGCATTGTAAGAAGTGTTTCGCCGCGGTCAACTTTCATCGCCCGTTCAATATAAGGTCCCCAGAGTTCTTCTGCGGAGCAGTTTGCAATCAGATCCGGGACTTTAACGATATTCTCCCAATCTTCGATATCATGGAGAATCTTTTCATTTGCATCAGGTACTGGGCCCGGATCTCCTTCCGGCCAGAAAACATGTGTGCCCCAGGCATCATACATTGGCGGCATTCCGGGGTAGCGGTCACCGCGGACATAGTGGTTGACCGGATCGCCGGCAACCACCGTCGTTGCTTCATATTGTTTCACGAAACGGTCCGGCTTTCCGCCGTGAATCGTTTCAAAAAAGTTTTCTTTTTTACTGAGCATTGGACCTTCTCCTTGTTTGAAATAGATTATTTTGTCGATTTCATTCTATTTCATCAGAAAGAAAGTGTGAAATGCTTATAAAGAATCAGCTCATTCAGTGCGCCTTATGCCCTTTGAGATAAAATATCGCTCTGGGTCCGGCCGAACATATACTCAATACGCTGTGTCACTTCTTCTGCCAGCTTTTCCGGATCTCCTTCGGTTGCATTTACGATGAATGCATATTTTTCCGGATCGCCCCAGTGTTTATCTTTTGCTTTATAATAATTGGTCCTGATTCGCTCCATCTTATGAAGGCGCTTTCTGGAAGTTGCTTCTCCGATTCCGTTCAGTTCTGCGTGAACCTTCGCGCGGTATTCAAATTCCGCATCAACAAAAATCCGGACCGTCTTTGTTTCATCAAGTGCCGAGGAGGCAAAGCGGTTGATGAGGATACACGGGCCGCGGCTTGCCAAAGACCTGCAGGCTTCCATCTGTGCCTGGACAAATGCGCCGGTTGGAGGGAGCGCTAAGTTTCGTTCTTCTTTGGCTAAAAAGTCAAATGCGGCAACAACAAATTTTTCGTCATAGCGGACAAACTGTTCTTCCGGAATCTGACTGATCTTTGCAGCCTCCGTCAGGATCTCCGAATCATAACAAGGAATGTCCAGTTTCTTTGCCAAAAGTTCTGCAATCTCCGGACCTTTGGAGCAGAGGGCACTGTCGATCGCAATGGCATAATCCTTCGGGTCGATTTCCGTCGGATGGAAAAAGAGGATTCTCTTTACTTTTGTTCCGACGATCAGACCGGCCGCACAGGTGATGATCGAAACTGCGATTCCTGCAAACAGCGGGTCAATGTCACCCGGGAGTTTCCAAACGGTTCCAAAAAGCAGGACCGTAAGCGGGCTTGCGATAACAGAGATCAAGACGCACGCGTGGTTGATCTTTCCTTTTGCCCAGAGGGCCAGTGTCATTGGTATGAATACGACCGCGCCTCTAAGACCCATCGACATGAAGCTGAAACTCAGGATCGTATCTCCGAACGGACCGGAAGAGAGCAGCACGCCGAGTGCCATAACGACGACAATGATGACTTTGGAAAGCGTTTGATTGAGCTTATCATTTTTCATCTTGTCGGTGTAGCGCGCGATGATATCACGCCTTACGATCGTAGAAATTCCCATCGCAAGGCCGGCGCCTGTTCCGACGACTGCAATAAATAAAGTTCCAAGGATCAAGCCAGCTAGGATCGGCGGCATATACATCGTAGTAAAGATGACCAATGCATTTTTCGCAACGATACCCGGGAAATTGGCTCTCATGTAAAGACCTACCAGGATGCCTGCAATACCGATCGGCGGGATCATAAATGCACTGATCAGGGCACCTGTGCGGGCTCCGCGATCCGTCTTTGCGGACATGACTGCCTGCGCATATGTCTGGGTTGTTAAAACACCGAGCACAAGCGAGATGCCGGCACCGATGTCTTTTCCGGCACCGCGGGCGATCAGGCTGTAGAAATGGACTCCGTCAGGATTGGCGATTCCATTCACCATTTCCCTGACTCCGCCGAGGCCGCCTGTAAGGTGCCAAACCATAATGCCGCAGCCGGCCATGGAAACATAGATCAAAACCAGCTTCAAGATGCCGACCATTCCGGCGCCCTGCGTTCCGCCCAAAATAACATAGAGCGTCATAAATCCGGCAGTGATGATCAGAGACGGGATCAGGCCAAGACTCGGAACAATGACATCGATGACTGCGGTTCCAGCAATCAACTGGGCGATGACATTGATGAAAGTTCCGAGAGAACTCATGATGGAAGCAGCCATACCTGTCTTCGGTCCGTATTCCTGCGTGATGATTCCGATCAGGGTCATGCAGCCGGAGTTTCTCCATGCTTTAGAGTAGAGCAGTGCAACGACCAGACAGCCGATACCACCGCCTAAAGTAAACCACCATGCTGACATACCATAATTGAATGCAAGCTGTGCGGTACCAACAGTAGAGGATCCTCCCACTAATGTTCCCATAATGATTCCTGCAACGATCGGGGAGCTGTTCACTCTTCCGTAGCTCTGAGGTCTGGTACCGGACCAGATTGCAAGTCCGGCGATTCCAAAGATACTGATTGCAAGACCGACGATTTGTAAAAATGAAAGACTCATAAAAAGTTCCTTTGTTATTTGAATTAAACAGCCATTTTTCCTGTCTGTTTTCTAAGCTGTACACCCATCAAAGTTTCAAGCAGATGGATGATGATTTCTGCGGTGTCTCCTGCTTCTGCATCGGAAGCATTGACGGTCAGATCATAATGATCAGCCTCTCCCCAGTCTTTGCAGTTTCCTTTATAGTAGTTGCGATAAACACGGTCGAGTTTCTTTAAAGCACGGGTAGCGTCTTTTTCGTCCAGCCCTTTCTGCTCTGCATAAGCCTTTGCTCTGTCTTCAAAATCTGCATGAACAAAAATGCTGATGTGCTTGTCATCGTCTTTTAAGGCAGCCGTTGCATGACGGTCTACCAGGATGCACGGACCCTGTGCTGCCAGATTACGGGATGCAAATACCTGAGCCGTGATAAAATCACGTGCCGGCGGGATACGTAAGGATGCTTCATCTTCTGCAAGGAAGTTGTAAGCTGCAACCACCGGACGTCCGTCATAGCGTGTCATCAATTCACGGGAGATTCCGCTGATCTCGGATGCCTTGTCCAGGATCTCTTTTCCGTAGCATGGGATTCCAAGGATGCGGGACATCCTTTTGCCAATCCAGTCTCCATTGCTGCCAGGTTCACTGTCGATCGTGATGATCATTTCTTTTTTGTCGATTTTCATTCTTTGTCTCCTCTCATATTTCAATACTCCTGAAAACACAAAAAACCGATATAACGCAAGAGACAAAGTCATCTTTTGCGTTATACCGGCTTTCCTAGCGGTTCTGCTGTTCTTTTGAAACAGCCCCGGTGAAAACGGTGCGTTGTTCAGAGTATTAATAAATGCTCTTTAGATAAATAAATTTTCTTCAGCCACGTAGTCTCGGTATTTGTTAAACACCCCGCGGATTGCTGTTTCCAACGCTTTTTTGGCGTTGCCGTGATAATAGGCGTCAAACAATTCTATCAAGCCCTCAGGACCATCGTTCAGGTTGTATCCGACAATCAGGTTTTCGATGAAGCGTTTTGCCAGATCCGTTACCATAGATGCTTCAGCCTCCACGATCGTCCCTGTTCTGTTATCAAATAATACAGCCAGAACTAAGATGTCATAAACTGCTTCCGCCGTCGTGCTGGACGGCAGTTTTGCATAACCGGAGAGCAGGATCGTGTTTCGCTGATGTGAATCCTTCATGTCTTTTCTCCTGCAAAAATAAGGAAAAATGGTTTTCCCGAACGGATTCCTGAACGCTTTTGGCATCCACTCCGACGGGACCGCTTTAAAAATTCGAAAATAACCATACCTTGAATTGCAAAAAATGTCAATAATAAATAGGAAAGAATGGTACAATAGGGGAAAAGTTTTTGAGAGGTGTTATTTCATGAAGAATCTAATTGTATTTTATTCGTTCGAAGGAAGCACCGCTTTTGTTGCAGAGGAGCTTCAAAAGCTCTTACAGGCAAAAGGCGAGGAAGCGGACATTTATGAGATCAAGGTAAAAAAGAATCCTCCCAAAAGCGGTTTCGGAAAGTTTGCGGCAGGCGGTTTTAACGCGCTGACGCAGAGAGACCCGGGGATCGATCCGGTGACGGTGGATGTGAATTCCTATGATCGTCTTTATATCGGAACTCCAATCTGGGCGAGCAATCCTCCGGGAGCGATCAAGGCGTTTATCAAGCAGGCAAAGCCGATTGGAAAAGACTGCATCCTGATCGCATGCTCCGGCGGCGGAAACTCTGGAAAGACATTTGAAAAGATTGGAAAATATCTGGCAGGAAACCAGGTGCTTAAAACACTGGATCTTGCGTCTGCAAAACATCATCCGGAAGAGACGAAGACAAAACTCGAGGAGTTGGTGCAGTAAAAAAGTCTGGGGCAGCGACTGCCACAGTCAGAAGAAAGAGGCCAAAGAATGTCATTGGAATTATCAAAAAAAGCATTGAATATCAAGCCTTCTTCCACCATGGAAATTACTGAAAAAGCAAAGGCGATGAAACGGGACGGAAAAGACATCATCAGTTTTTCCGCCGGCGAGCCGGATTTTCGCACACCTGAAAACATCTGCATGGCAGCAAAAGATGCGATCGATCAGGGACAGACCAAGTACACCCAGGCATCCGGACTTCAGGAATTGAAGGAGGCTATCTCTAAAAAATTCAAAGAAGTCAATCATATCGACTATGCGCCTGATCAGATTGTGATCAGCAACGGCGGAAAGCATTCCCTTTCGAATGTGTTTACAGCGCTGTTTAATGAGGGTGATGAAGTCATCATTCCGGCGCCATACTGGGTCACGTATACAGAGAGCGCAAAGCTGCAGGGCGCGGTTCCTGTGATCGTCTATACGGACAAAGAGCACGCTTATAAATTGACCAGAGAGGCGTTGGAGAAGGCCTGCACAGAAAAGACCAAAGCGCTGGTTTTAAATACGCCGAACAATCCGACGGGTGCGGTTTATTCCAAAGAAGAGCTGGAGGCAATCGCAGATTTTGCAGTGGCGCATGATATTTATGTCATTGCGGATGAAGTTTATGAATATCTGTGCTATGAAGGGCATGAACACATCAGCATCGCTTCGTTGAACGAGGAAATCTATAAACGGACGATCACGGTGAGCGGGCTTTCTAAGGGCTATGCGATGACCGGCTGGCGGATCGGCTATACCGGGGCGCCAAAAGAAATCACAAAAGTGATGAGTTCCATTCAGTCGCAGCAGACGTCCAATCCAAATACGATCGCACAGATGGCAGCAATTGAAGCTCTGACTGGAGATCAGTCGGCTGTTGGAAAGATGCGCGATGCCTATAATGAGCGAAGAAAATATGTGGTTCGGAGAGTCGGTGAGATCAATGGCCTTTCCTGCACGGAGCCGATGGGGGCATTCTATGTCTTTACGGATATCTCGGAGTATATCGGAAAAACATATAAAGGGAACCGCATTCAGTCGGCAGCAGATTTTGCAAAATATCTGTTGGAAGACTATTTTGTAGCGGTGATCTCCTGCGAGGACTTTGGATTCTCTGATCACTTCCGCATATCTTATTCGATTGATATGGAGTCGATCGAAGAGGGAATGAAGCGGATTGAAGCATATTGTGAGGAGTTCGTATGAAAGTTATATGGTTGGGACATGCCTGCTTTCTGATCGAATCAAATGGCAGCAGTGTCGTGATCGATCCGTATGATCACAAGATGATGCCGGGACTTCCGGAATTTCATGCAGAGGCGGACTGTGTGCTTGTTACGCATGAACATCATGACCACAACTTCCGTGAGGCGGTTACGCTGAGTGGAAAGGAATGCACCTTGCAGATTGAAAAGATCGAGGCATTTCATGATGATGAGGAGGGCAGAAAACTCGGAAGCAACACAATCTATATCATCGATGACGGAGAATTCCGCGTCGCGCATTTTGGAGACCTTGGTCATAAGCTGAACGAAGAGCAGCTTCAAAAACTGGGAACGCTGGACGGAGCGATCGTAAATGTCGGGGGCTTCCTTGCAAGCGAAGCAGAGTTTGCAACGGAACTGATGAAGGATGTGAAACCAAGCTGGATCTTTCCCTGCCACTTCCGTTCGGATACTTACGGCGTGGCCTCGGCGGGAACCAGGGAAGAGTTCTTGATTCTTCAAAAAAATGGATGGCCGGTTGACGGGAACAGTTTTGACATGAAGAAATCCGAAGATACACACACCATTGTATTTACAAGTTTCGAGTAGGCTTGATTTATTCGGAGCTTCTATTCATTAGGAACCAGACAGGAGATTTTTTAGGATGTTAGAAACAGGAATCAAGGGACAAGTAGAGTTTACAGCAGAAGAGAGCGGCAGCGCAAAGGCGATGGGAAGCGGAGCATTGGATGTGCTTGCAACGCCGAAGATGATCGCCATGCTGGAGAAGGCTGCATGGGAAAGCGTTCAGCCTTATTTAGAAGAAGGCTGTGGCACGGTCGGAACCTTAATGAATGTTTCGCATGATGCGGCCACTCCTTTAGGAATGAAAGTGACATGCACTTCTGAGCTAGTCGAAATTGACGGCAAAAAGCTTGTGTTTCAAGTCGAAGCCTTTGATGAGAAAGGGCATATCGGCGGTGGCATGCATGAGCGCTTCATTGTGAATAATGAGCGGTTTCAGTCGAAGACGAATAGTAAAAGGGAATAGAAAACGGAACAGATATCTGGCTATGAATTGATTTAAAACAGCCCGGCAGATGCCGGGCTGTTAGGATGTTAGATTATAGATTTATAAGGCGTCGGAGTCCAGTATAATGGTGAATGGTCCGTCGTTTAAAAGTTCGACATCCATTTCTGCTCCAAAGATGCCTGTGCCCACTTCAAATCCTTTGGCACGGCATTCCTCCACGATATAGTCATAAAGTGCTTCTGCGTGTTCCGGACTGCCTGCGTTGATAAAGCTTGGGCGGTTTCCTTTTTTGCAGTCCGCATAGAGCGTAAACTGTGAAACGAGAAGGAGCGAGCCGCCAACGCTTTCTAAGGACAGGTTCGTCTTTCCTTCTGCATCTTCAAAGATGCGCAGGCCTGTCATTTTCTTTACCAGCTTATCGGCGATTTCTTTTGTATCTTCCTGGCAGACGCCAATCAGAACGAGAAATCCCTTTTCAATTTTTCCTGTAACTTCCCCGTCCACAGTGACGGTTGCATGTTTTACTCTTTGAATGACAAATCTCATGTGTCTCTCTCTAATGTCTATTTACAGCATGTGTGCGCGAATGTAGTCTTCGTCCATCGGAACGAGATACTTCGGAGCAACATCAAATACGGTCATGCAGCCGGTTTTGCCTTCTGCTTTCATGCGATAGATCGCGCGGGCAAATGCCATCAGGACGCTGGTTGTGAATTCCGGGTTGGAGTCCAGCTTCAGGCTGTATTCGATGACATGTTTATTCTCATTATTGATACCGGTGGAGCCGGTACGGAAGACAAAACCGCCGTGCGGGATGCCGCTGTGGTCGCGGTCTAATTCTTCCTGGGAGATGAAATGTACGGTTGTATCATACTCATCAAAGTAGTTCGGCATCGTGACGATATCATGCTCAACCTGAGCGGCATCTGCGCCTTCTTTTAAGACGACAAAGCACTCTCTCGTATGTTTCTGGCGTGTGCTCAGTTCCGGATTCTCGCCTGCACGAACGGACTCTAATGCAGAGTCAACCGGAATCGTGTACTGTTTTGCATCAGCAACGCCTTCTACGCGGCGGATCGCATCGGAATGACCCTGGCTTACGCC
>JAZQCK010000020.1:0-60327 GCA_045546255.1 Lachnospiraceae bacterium
GGATCAGCAACCAACTTGCCCCAAACGCCACGGCCAGACCGCAAATTGCACTGATATTTGCTCCCATCCGGTCCCCGATCACGAAAGCAAGGGTTCCTAAAAGCATCGTAAGGGCGGTCATCACAGAAACAATGACCATCGGAATCAAAAGATATGAATGCTCTGTAATGCTTTCGCCGTATAAGATCTTAAGTCCCCATTTTCCAAGGAAGAGCGAAACAAGGATGCCTGCTGCAAGGATGCCTAAAAGCATCAAACAGCATCTGCCCATGATCCTTGAAAGCCCTTTAAAATTCCGCTCTTCGATCCGCGCTGCGAGCAGCGTTGAAAGCGGATTGATCACGAAAGTTGCTACGACCTGAAGGACGGTGACCGGAGCCATGACTGCGGAATAGATCCCTAAGGTCTCTTTATCGAAAAATCCCCTGACCGCCAGTTTGGGAACGGTCAGGATCAGTGTATGCAAAAATGTATAGATGGCATAGGGGAAGCACTCCCACAAAAGGCGAAACGAATTCGACCCACGTATGACGGGTTTGACTTCCACGATCTTTCGGGAAGCCGGAATGTCATAAAGAAAAAGAACCGCCAGCGACGCCGCAAGGATGGCTAGAAGTGCGATCCGGATCTCCTTCGTAAACCATAAAACCAGACAGAATATCACAAGTGCTGCGATATTTCGTATGCACATGGAAAGCCCTGCAACATCCAGCCGCCACTTTTTCTGCAGTGATCCATAGACTGCATCGGAGTAGGAATAAACCATGATGTAGACCATGTAAAGAAGGATCGACGTTTTTTCGATGCCTTCATATCCGGAAAGCAAAGTCCAGATCACTCCGATCACAACCGTAAGAAGGATCGTCAGGATCTTTGCCCCAAGATATTCTCCATCCTGGTATTTGTTTTTGATATCTGAGACCTGATAGGTCTTAACTCCGAAAGCCGCAATGATCAAAAAAACATTGCCGCAGGAGACGGAAAGCGAAAGGATACCGGAATCCGCATAACCGGAAAGTCTTACGACCAGGACCATCATCAGCCACTGGCAGAAAAACATCACAAAGGTTCCGACAGAGTTCCAAACAATATTCTTTTTTATGGAAACAGAATGTTCTTCCATGAAATAATCAGAATACTCTCTTTATCTTCCTAATACGCTCTCTTTAAGACCACATGTCCTCCGGCAACTTCCACAGCAAATGCAGAGTTGTTGCTGATTGCAGTTTCATATTCAAAGAGCTGACCATAGCGTGTACGGAACTGTTTATCGACGTTATACAGATAGACATAGGTATAATTTCCGTCTATCAGTGCCTGCTCCCATTCAGCCGCTGTCATTTCCAGGGTCCAAACATCCTTATCGGAATACGGGAATCCAAGGCTCCAGCCCATCTCATAATCATAGGAAAGAGAAACCGGTGTTGCCAGATAGTATGCAACCTGGTATTCATAGCCGTTGCTGCCCTGCGCAATGAAGTAGATCCGGTCTTTTTCATAATCCCATTCCCCGGCCACTTCTTCCAAGCGGTAATAGTCTGCTCTCTTTGCGATCGTATCCTGGATCGTTTCTGAGCAGTTGAACATATCTTTTGTAACTCTGCTCCAAGGAGTGAAGATCAGGACTGCCGCAATCGGGATCAGGATCAGGATATTTCCGAAACCGCCGAAGCGGGCAAAAATCTTTTCTATGATCATATAGAGGAAGAACACGGCACAGCCCATGATAAAGGTGTACATATAACGTTCAAACGATGCCAGATTTTCCCCTTCGTATTCTGTAAACAGATGAATATACATATAAAGCAGCGCTGCTGCATATAAAACGTATCCAATGATCATCAGGATTGACATGATGATCATTCTGGATCTTTCTTTTGCTCCTTTCGAAAGAAGGACAACAAAGAAAGCCATGATGACAAAGACGATCGCCCAGGTGATAAAGGAGATCTTGATCGTTGCATTTTCCGGAATACGGCTCAGTTCACTCAGGAAGTTTGTCTTGATCACCTCTGTCGTTGCCGCTTCCTGCCCCGATGGTTCGATGTAATCAAACACCTGCATCATCTTGTTTGCGGAAGTGAAAAATCTCCAGGACAGATAGGACGCTGCTGAGATCACGACATAGAAGATCGGAAGGAGCCAGCCGCCCTTTCTGCACATCTTACCGAAGTCTTCACGGCGGAAAAGAAGCGCATCAATGATCACCATGATCAGGATCATGAGCGCAAAGAATTCACTGCCCGGACGAATCAGGATCATGACAGCACTTCCCATGCCCATAACAAAATAGTTTACCTTATCCTGATCGCTTGAGAAATAATGGTAAAGCAGGAAGGCAAAGGTCAGTGCCATCGCTGCATCAATATACAAGGTGTTATATGGAATGATATAAGTCGCAAACAGCCACGGAACAAACAGCACAAATGGGATTAGAAAGATACCAAAAACGAAACGCTTCCAGCTGATCCTTCTGAAGATCGGAAGCAGCATCGCAGCGACATAAACATCCATTGCTTTCAGCATGTCGCATTCATTGACCTGATCTCTTAAAGAAGTGAACAGATAGCAGAAAAGGGAAATGCCCGGCTGATAACCTGCCCCGTGAGTCGTTGAACCCTTGATATTTGCAAAACCATCAAAGATCATATAGTTTTTAACCGTAAGGCCCCAATGGGTAAACTCATCAAAACGCGAAAGAAGCCTTCCGTCTGTCATGTAATAAATCAGAACCAGCGCCGCAAGAAAAACGACGAAACCGAAGTTTAAGACGTTCGAAGCGTAGTCTTTCATCTCTCTTCTGACCAGGCTCTTCGTAAGCCCTAAAAGGAACAAGATGCCGGAGACTCCCAGAAAGGCGATCACGCCGATCTTCATATGTCCGGTCAGTCCTGCCACATATAGGATCAAAATAGAGGTGAATACCGAAAGCGGCATCATTACGGCGAACTTTCTCTTAAACAGTCCGCTGTAACCTGCTGCCATACCTATGAGTGCCAAACAAATTAAAATATAAAATCTCATCTTATCAGTCCTGTAATTGATATACGGTAAACTCTGTTTCCGCTAATTCCAATGTTGTTACGTTACGTAGTTCTGCGTTTGGATACTGCTCCTGGTAGAATTCAGTCCAGTATGCCATATCCGTATCCCGAAAGGCAATGAGGAAAACATGTTCGTTTTCAATCACTCCTTTTTCTATATCATCGATTCCGAAGCGTGACCAGATTTCCCTGCTCTGTGCCATCTTTGCGGTCCAGCCGCCTGGCCAGTAGAGGTTCTGAAGTTTGTTATCCACCTCTTTCCAGTCAAAGCCCAAGCCGTTTACGATTTCTGACTCGCAGATGTACAGATTATCCGGCGAGGATTCACACCACTGTTCCAGTTCACTTCGAATCTGTCCGGAGATCAGGGATTTGTCCACCGTCTTCCGTACCTTACTGTATTCACTGCTGATCCCGAAGACAAGGGCCGCTGTGCAAAGGACCGCGAAAGCCACAGGCAGAATTGTCCGCAGACCGTTCTTCATCCCGTTTGCCTTTGCTTTCAGCCAGTCTCCGATCTCTTCGGAATTATCGATCAAAAACGCGGTGAAGAATAACAGGTCCGCAGCCCAGATACCCATGGTCACTCTGGACGTTGGCTTTCCCATGTAGATCATCCAAAGCCAGGGGATCAAACTCGTGATCAATCCGAGCACAAGACAGACAACATGCCTTGCCTTTTTCATGATCAGCGAAACCAGTAGTATTATAATAAAAGATGCCGCACATATCCAGTTTACCGGCGCATAAGTTTTAAGCACCAGATTGAAAGGCAGCGCTTTTATGGTCTCTACGATCCGTTTGCCTGTCGGCATTCCTTCTGCATATTCTCTGACACGGTAATCTGCGATATCGGAAAGCGCCTCATCCGGCACGCCATCCTGAAACTCCAGATAATACTTTTCATACATATATTCCCGGGCTTCGGAAATCTTTAACGACTCATAGAAGTCTTTATTTTTTTCATATTCCGGAAGTCCGTAAAAATCATAAAGCGTCGTCCGCGCATCATTGAATGTTAAAAACGTCTGCCACTCTTTGCTCTTATAGTTTGCATTATGAAGCAGTTCCATTCCTCCAAGTCCGATAAACAGAACGATTGGGAAAATAAGAAAGCGAACAACATTCTTTTTCTGAAATGCCGGTTTTTCTTTGAAAAACTTATAAATAAAAACAGCCGCTGCCAATGGAAGAAGCATAAATAAGGTTCTTGCCCTGAGTGCATAAGCCGTCCACAGCATCAGAAAGGCTACGATATAATTCAGCGTCAGGTTCAGCTTGGAAGAGCTGTGCTTGATCGTCGCAAAATAAAAGATCCCAGTCCCGGAAAGCACGGCTGCACACATCGAATAATGTACAGTCAGAACCATTTTCGCCATACAAAGCCAGAAAAGCAGCATAAACAGGATCATGAAGATCACTTTATAAAGGACTTTTCTGACATTGGATGCGATCCGGTAATTCACGATAAAAATACAAAGAACGAAGCACAAGACCAATAGGAAGAAATGCCAGTTCACGGAAGGAATCAGCGTAAAAAGGGCCTTTAAGATCCATGCCAGTGGATATTTGATATAGACCACATGGGCATCCGGCGTTCCTGTGTAGGCTCCGTTCAGCACGGTCGCAATAAAGGGGTCGTCAATGACCCCATACGTAAAATCGTACAGCAAAACGATCCCTGCAAAAAACAGTGCTGTCAGTATCAGTGCCAGAAGCGCATTTAGCCCGGCTCCTTTTTTTGTATTGTTATCAATCATTTACTATTGTTCCGACTCGTTTTCTTTTTTCAGCAGACTTTCCAGATAAGCCACTTTTTGGATCAGATCTCTGGTCTTTTTCCGGTTGGAAAAGACGGACATCGTAAGGGAATATATGATGATCATCAGGAAAATACCTGCTAAAAACAACACCATATTGACCGGTGCATAAATACCGATCAGGTGGGAGAACCAGTCCATAAGCGAAGGTGCTGCAGCAAAAACAATGATCAGCACAAAAACGATCAGCCATGGCATGGCAATACGCAGCCCCAGCCTGTCTTTCTTGATCAGATAGATAGTAAAAACAATCGCAAGCACTGCAACTGCAATAACGATGATCTGTAATCTGAGTGTCATTTATCTGCCTCCTCCTATGGCTTCGATCATGATCCCAAGGCTCACCTTGATCATATAAAACAAAGCGCTTAATGGTTTTGAAATCGAGGATTTCCCGGACTGCCTTTCCCTCATCTCAACAGCGACTTCTGTGACTTTCATACCTCGCGCCAAAAGCCCTGTTGTTGATTCCGGCTCCGGATAATCCCAGGGATATTTCTTTGCGAAGATCTCAATCACATTCCGTTTGCACATGCGCAGCCCTGAGGTCGGGTCCGTGATCTTCGCGCCGGTAAAAAACTTGATCAAGCCGGAAAGCCAGCCAATTGCAAATCTCCTTAGATGCGTCGACTGAAATCCTTTTTTATCAATAAAGCGGGACCCGATCACCATATCCGGCGATATTTCCGGATCCAGCAGCTTCTTTTCCAATACCAACAACGACTCTGCCTTATGCTGTCCGTCTCCATCGATCTGTACTGCAATATCGTAGCCTTCATACAGCGCATACTGATATCCGGTCTGTACAGCGCCTCCGATTCCTAAGTTGGAAGCCAGATCCAGATAGTTCAGCCCCTTCTGCTCGCAGAGTTCCTTTGTTCCGTCCTCGGAAGCGTCATTAATTATGATATAATCAAAACCCGGCGCGTTGGTCTTAAGATCAGCAACAACCTGCTCCAGATTCTTCGATTCATTAAATGCAGGAATGATCGCCAACTTCTTCATGCGTTCTCTCCGATGATCACTTCGAGGATCTTATCAATACTCTTGTCGCGCTCAAAATGCGCCTGCTGATAAGCAAACGCATTCTCGCCCATTTGCTCCCGCTCTTCTCTGCTCATATGGTAGAGCGTTTTGATATTTTCAAACAGTTCTTCCGCGCTATCCGGATCAGAGCTCAGGCCGCACTTTGCTTCCTTTACGATCTCGTTGATCTCACCTTCCATGGATATGAGGAGCGGCTTCCCGGATGCCATATAGCTCATGACCTTAGCCGGAATGGAAAAGTCTTCCACGCCTTCGGATTTCAGTGTGGCGATCAAAGCATCCGCCAGATCTGTATATTCCGGCATCTGCTCGATCGGATGGAAGCCTTCGAAGAAAAACAAATCTTCAATCTCTTTTTCTTTGACACTGTCTTTTAAGTCTTTTGCGCTCATCCCGTCGCCTACAATGATAAAATGGATATCTGAGTATCCCGCATTTTTCAGCATCACTGCCGCATCTGTGATCAGATCAAAATTCTGTGCCGGAGAAATATTACCGGTAAAGACAATATGAAATCCTTCCGGAAATCTCTCTTTTAATTCTGCACTGCTTCTTCTCTCCTCATAGAGTTTTTCCGGAGACTGGGGAACAAAGGTGATATTATCTTCTGCCCTTCCCAGTTTTTCCAGGAAATACTGACGCATTTTTTCCGAGACCGTGATCAGTCTGGTCGGCTGTTTATATATGCTCATGGAGATGGAATACATCATTTTCCGAAGCAGTTTGCTTTTGATGTTCAGAACGGAATAGAGGTTCTGCGGCCAGATATCCAGGATATACATCGTCGTATCGATCTTCTTTTTCTTTCCGATCCGAAGTCCTGCTGCTGCCATCATGACAGGCGAGAGCTGGTAAATGAAAATCCGATCGTAATGATTTTTCATCAGTTTTCCGGCTTTGAAAAAGCTCGCGATCGGAAATGTAATGTAGTTTAAAAAGATCCGCAGATTCGAGTTGTTTCCGCGTTTGATTTCGAAGGTCCGATAGATCTTGACCGGCCCATGATACTCTTCTTTTACGGAATGCGAATCATAGCCTTCAAAAAACTGTCCTGCCGGATAGTTCGGCTGTCCACAAAGAACATCGACCTGAACACCCCGTTCAAGAAAGCCATCAACGATATCATTGATTCTAAAATTTTCAGGCCAGTAGTGCTGGCAGACGACCAATATCTTCATCTTACTTTTTCAGCCATACCGTCCTGTTCACAATATCTGTATAACTTTGAATCAGTTTTACGACTTTCAAAGATACATTCTTCTGTTCATAATCCTGATTGAGTTCGTAGCAGTCCCCATCTTTATGGATCTGTACAGCAAGCTCCATCGCCTGCTCGATCGTTTCCGTATCAATGCCTCCGATCACAACGCTTCCCATATCCAGCGCTTCCGGCCGTTCCGTCGACGTACGGATCAGAACACCAGGGAAACGGCACATCGCGCTTTCTTCGGAAAGTGTTCCGGAATCAGAAAGCACGCAGAAAGCGTTTCTCTGCAGCTTGTTATAGTCAAAGAAGCCAAACGGTTCCATACTGCGGACCAGCGGAGAAAACTGAAAGTTTCTCTTTTCAATAAACTTACGGCTTCTCGGATGTGTGGAATAAATGACCGGCAGCTGATAGGTTTCAGCAATATCATTCAGCGCAGTCATAAGGGAAGTGAAATTCTCTTCCAGATCAATGTTCTCTTCTCTATGGGCAGAAACCAGGATATACTTACCCGGCTCTACACCCAAGGTATTTAAGACATTGCTGGATTCGATCCGATCCTGATATTTATCCAGCAGTTCTCTCATCGGAGATCCGGTAACGAAAACCGTCTTTCCGTCAATTCCTTCTTCCAGCAGATAGCGTCTGGAGTTTTCAGTGTAAGGCAGATTGATGTCCGCAATGTGATCAACGATCTTCCGGTTGATCATTTCCGATACATTCCAGTCCCAACATCTGTTGCCTGCCTCCATATGGAAGACTGGAACCTTAAGGCGTTTTGCCGCAATCGCACAAAGCGCAGAATTGGTATCGCCTAATACCAACAAAGCATCCGGCTTCACCTCGCTGATGACACGATAGCTTTTTGCGATGATCGCCCCCATCGTATCTCCTAAGGTTTCGCCTGCTGCATCGAGATAATAGTCCGGCTCACGCAGTTCCAGTTCCTCAAAGAAAACCTGGTTCAGTTTATAGTCATAGTTCTGTCCGGTATGAACAAGCACATGATCAAAATAAAGGTCACACGCCTTGATGGTCTCTGCAAGGCGGATGATCTCAGGACGTGTTCCGATGATCGTCATGACTTTTAATTTCTTCATTTTGCCTCCTTTAGGTCATTGAATCTTCCATGGGCATTCAGCCTTGCGATTTCAAAATCCTGGTGGTTCTTATGTACGATATTGCTTAAAAGGATTCCGACAAAGAGCGAGATGATCGCTGCCATCACTAAGAATCCGCAGACGATCAATGTCGGGATTTTCGGAACCAGCCCAGTCTGGATGAATTCCACAAGGATTGGAATAAAAAAGCAGACTGCAACGATAAACAGTACGGCTGCAATGATTCCGAAAAATGCTGTCGGCTTAAAGTTTTTATAAAGCGAGATCATTTTCCCAATGGCTCGCAATCCGTCCCGGACCGGATGGAGTTTACTCTCCCCTTCTTCCGGCCGGTCTCTATATTCAATCACAACATTATCGATCTGTAACTTTTTATCGATCGCATGGATCGTCATTTCTGTTTCGATGTCAAAACCTTCGGAAGAGATCGGGAAGGTTTTCACAAAATCAAAGCTGAATGCACGATAGCCGGTCATGATGTCTTTGATATTGCTTCCAAAGATCCCGTTGATCACCTTCCGCATCATTACATTTCCAAAGCTGTTTAACACTTTTTTATTTTCTGCAAAGTATGTGGAGGACAGCCTGTCTCCGACAGCCATATCTGCTCCGTCATAAAGCACACGGCTCACCAGCTTCGGTCCATCCGAAGCCTCATAAGTGTCGTCGCCATCGACCATCAGATAGCACTCTGCGTCGATCTCACGGAACATGCGTTTTACCACATTTCCTTTTCCCTGGGCATACTCATAGCGAACGATGGCCCCTGCTTTCCGGGCGATCTCATCCGTGCCGTCCGTCGAATTATTGTCATAGACATAGATGACAGCTTCCGGAAGAACTTCCTTAAAATCTTTAATTACTTTTGCAATCGTTGGCGCTTCGTTATAACAAGGGATCAGCACCGCAATCTTATCCATTTTCAAAACCTCAACAGAGCGATTTGTTCTAAGTTGCCGGCGGGTATCAACCCACACAAAAAACCAGTGTACATTATAATACAAGAAGGTGGCTTTTACCACTTCCGAAAATGCGTCCTAAAAGCAGTCGTTCGAGCAGATTCAAAGTGAATGTCAGGACGATCAGACAAAGGATACTGTATAAAAGCAGCGCCCAGTCATTATTCATATAAGCTTTAAGTCCCAGCACAGAGATCAAAAGGCCGCCGAAATATTTAATGATCAGCTCATTACCACAATGATAGAGGGAATCTTTCCCAACATATGCCAGGAAACGGCCAATGCCCGGTATGAGACTGATCATGCGTGCGATACAGACTTCAAAGAAGATCATGATGCAGGCACTGACCAGGGCATAGAGCTCAAAGATAATATCCTGTGAAAGCACATTAGAAAAACTTCCCTGAAGGAGACCTCTTACCTGAGAAGTAAACGCTGCTCCGTTCAGACAAGTAAAGATGGCAAAGGCAAGAGCTGCCGCAAAAAAGATCCAGAACAGCACTTTCCCTGCGCTCTTTCTCTGCCGGTATTTCCAATTTTGGATCACAGGAAAGAAAAGCGCGCCTAAGGCATAATAGAAAATATAAACAAAGGCAGAATCCGCATTCCAGATCCACAAAGGGTCCTGCGCCGGTTCATGCCCAAGGAAGCAGATTCCGACAACATAAAGTGCAGACGCGATCAAAAACGAGAAGACATTTGCTGCCTTGCTTCCCCCGAAGACAGCAGACATGATCCGTTTGATCAGTTCAAAGGCGATCACGACTAGAAACAGGCAGGTAAAAAACCACAATGGCCCCGGAGCCTGATTCCGGATTCCTTTTGCTGAGACTAAAAGTGCCATGGGAAGTGCCTTAAAAGACAGCTCTCCGGTGATCAGCTGCAATACATAAAACAACAAGGTAAAGAAAATATAAGGAAATACGATCGACCTTACTTTCTTCCAAAGAAACGAGAAGAAAGAGCCGTCCTGTGGTGTCAATTTGGCAAAACAGCCGCTCATAAAAAAGAATAGCGGAACATGGTGCGAAAAAATATAGAGAAGAAGGTTGTCGCTCACGCCTAAATGGCCCCAGTAAATAAGCGACATCCCGAGAAATCTCAGGATGTCCGCCCAAAGGATTCTGTCTTTTGTTGGCATAGAATATGTTCTGCTCATCAGAAGTGTTCTTTTAAGCGTCCCTTATCTGAATTGTATTCAAAGCCGGAACTTCTTATAATTTAATCACCGTTCGTTGTTTTCTTCTAACCAGTGGCTCATAAAGAAATTGACGGAAGGCATAAACCATTTTTCGCGGAGCCTTTTCGATCAGCGCATCTCTCGAAGCGGTATTCGTAATGCTCTTTTCATCCTCATACCAGCCTTCTTCGTAGTCGGTCTGCTGCGCCTTGATCTTATCCGGAGTTGGGGCTGTCTTTTCCGCAATGACATAAATTTCCGTTTGTGTATTCACGTCAAACTGGATCCGCTCCCCACTTGCTGCCGGAGAGTTGTTGATCTTCCAGACTTTATTTTTTGCAGAAAACTTAACGATGAACACGTCTTTGATCTTCATTCCGTTGGCTTCCGAAAAAACGCTGTAGAAGAAATCCGGAGAGAACTGATATAAGCCATGTCCGTTAAAGTTATTTGTCGGAACCATGGAGATATAACAGCCACCCACTTTCAGCATGCTGAAGCAGTTATGAAGGAGCTGCGGAACATCAAAGACATGCTCCATCGTTCCTCCATCGATCAGGCAGCTGAAGGATTCTTTCATCTCCTCCGGAACCGGCTGATTCAGATCCCAGACAATATCCGGATTCTCATGCGCAAAGCCATCCAGGCTGTAGAGCTTTTCACCATACATATCCTGAAAAATTCTTTCCGCATAGGGGCTCTTAAAATCCTCTTCCAGTTTTTCCGCCGGAATGCTTCGAAACTGCGGAAGGAATTTCAGGAACTCTTTCTTCGTAAAGGCCCGGAATTGGCGTCCTAAAGAAAGCGTCTTTGAAAGATCGATCCCGTAATTTTTTCTGGCGTATTCAATTGTCAGCATCGATGTGATCCGAAAGCCCACGAGTACTCCTTATTTCTTTCAGCAAAGTTCCTCAAAAGAATTAGCCAATATATAATTCTTTCAGTTTCTTACGGTCAACTTTATTGTTCTGGTTCAGCGGAAGGTTCTCGAGTTTGATAAAACGGTTCGGGATCATATGGCGCTGTACTTTTTCTTTCAGCTGATCCTTTAATTCCTTCTCGGAAAGATTTCCGACATAAACCATGATGATATGCTCTTTTTCTTTATCAAAGATGCATGCACACTGCATCTGGTCATCTAAAGAACTTGCTGCAAGCTCGATCTCTCCAAGCTCAACGCGGTGTCCCATATGTTTGATCATAAAGTCTTTTCTGGAAAGGAAAATGATCTCGCCGTATTCGTTTTTCATAACGATATCACCGGTGCGGTAGATTCGCTCGCCCGGATTCAGCGGGTTGTCCTGGAATTTTTCATCCGTTGCCGCATCGTCGTTCAGATAGCCGATCGCCATACCAGGTCCTGCAAGGCAAAGCTCGCCTTCTTCTCCGTCTTTCGCAGCGGTTCCGTCATCCTTGATAATATAGGCGGTCACGAACTCCGCAGGATAACCAAGAGGAACTCTCTCATCATCTGCAAGTTCTCTTGTCATATGATACAGGAAGGTGTAATAAAACTCCGTTGCTCCATATCCCTGACGGTACTTCGGATCCGGAATGACCTTCTTCATTTTGTTGATCAGTTTTGTTGAAGCAACGTCTCCAGCAAAGGTGACAGTTCTTAAATATTTATTTAATTCTTCCTCATAGCCTTCCCATGCGGAAAAACGGGAGATCACGGTGACACCGGATGCAACCCAGTCAATGATGGAGATCTGGTTTTCCACCATATACTTCACAAGCTCTGCCGGCTGGCTGAACAGCCATTTCGGCATAAAGTAGCAGGTCGCCTCTGCCGCAATACTGAAGAAGAGGTTCAATACACCCATAACATAGTACATCGGGGACTGATTTCCGACATGGTCGGTGAAGATGATCTCCACATCATCTCTGTTGGCGATGGAAGGATAAATGATGCCGTTATGTCCTGTGACGACGCCTTTCGGATTTCCTGTGGAACCGGAAGTAAAGGTAACGCTGGCAATCTTCTGTGACACTTCCTCGCAGACGATCTTCGGAATCTCCATATCGTCTTTATCTTCCGCAATGATATCCTCATAGATCAGGACTTTGCCGTCAAAATTCAGGCTCCTTGCCTTCTCTTCCGTCTTTTTGTTTGCAATGATCATGCGAGGCTTCAAATTCTGGAAGATCTTTTCGATCCGTTCGTTCGGCATGGTCTCATCAATGACAGAATAAAAGTCTCCTGCATATAAGATACCGTGCATAACAGCCGCAATGTCGTTTCCGGCTTCGATGATCGTTGCCACCGGATTCGGATCTTTCTCCTGCAGATCTTTCGGATCTTCGTTAAATGCTTTGAGGATCGCTCTTGCCACCTTAATGGAAGCATCTCTCATTTCCTGATAGGTCATCTGTCCATATTGATCCACGAAACCGATCTTCTCCGGTACGTCCTTTGCTGCCTTATCCAAAATCTCAGTTACGCGTTTAAATTCCATGTTTTAAGGTCCTCCGTAATTTTTTGATATTTCTTAAATAATCTGCGGTCTGCTTTACGACATCGACATGTCCGCCTTCCTCTTCCGTGTAGATCACCGGGAGCTCTACGACTTTTCCTTCGCTTCTTTCTGCCCGGATCAAAAGTTCAATGATAAAGAACCATCCATTCTCAGACGTATCTGACTCTTTGATCAGCTCCTCCACAAATTCTTTGCGGAAGAACTTAAAGCCGCAGATAGCATCACTGGCCTTCATGGAAAGACCGGCCTTCATTACAAGAGTGAGCCCCTTCGAAGTCAGATTCCGATACCATGCTCTTCCGATCGTCTTAGAGCCTTTCGCCTGTTTGGAAGCATTGACCATCATGACTTCCGGATGCTCTTCAAACACCCGCTTCATGACATAAAGTGCTTTGAGGTCTGTGGAAAGGTCCACATCCATATAGCCGACGATTTCTGCCTTGTTTTCCCTGACGCCTGCGCGGAATGCAGCGCCCACCCCTTTTTCCTGTATCCTGAGGTAGGATACCCCGGGGATCTCTTGGCTCAATTTCTCTGCAATTTCCTGCGTTTTATCAGTCGATGCATTATCAACGATTGTCAGGGAGATGTCAACATCTCCTAAAGCCTTCTCTATATATGTTTTTGTTGTCCTTATTCCCCGTTCTAATCGATTCTCTTCGTTATAGACCGGGAACAGAATATTAATACTGTGCATAGATAAACTCCGTATTCTGAATGCTCAGCGACAATAATATCATAATCACGACAAACCAGTATATCAAAAATCGTATAAGAGGTTTCTGACGTAATACTATGTCAAAAATTTTCTCGCCCTTTTTTTCCTCGATATTGGAGACGATGAGGATCGTAAGGAAACCGACGAGGAGCAAGATCCACTGAAGTGCCGTAAGGTCAAAGCGCAAGAGTCCTCCGTCAAAGAGCTTTCCTCCCTGAAAACTGGTAAAGATCCTTTGGATAAAGTTACCCAGTTTTGCAGGCGAACTGACATTTAAAAAGATCGGCCAGAGAAGGAAGATCGTCCGGATCTTCTGCCAGAATCTCCAAAGCCCGTTTGCCTCCAGCTTCGGATGTTTCTTTGCAAACTGTTTGCTGACCGGCTCTAAGAGATAGGTCGCGACAAAGACAACGGCATACTGCAGTCCCATGTAAACAAACATGATTCCAGTGCCGTGCCAGATTCCCATGATCAGCCAGAGGATAAAGAAGGCGATCGAAGAGACCAACTTCACCTTCATCTTCCGCGAGCCTTTTCCGCCTTTGATATATTTCTTTGCCAGCGGACTCATCGTGAGTGGATAGTAAATATAATCCTTGAGCCAGGCACCAAGCGTCAGATGCCATCTTCTCCAATATTCCGCAACGCTCCGTGAAAAATACGGATGGTAAAAGTTTTCCGGAATCTTAATCCCTAAGATCTGGCTCATTCCGATCGCCATATCCGCACAGCCGGAAAAGTCGGAATAAAGCTGGAGCATAAAAAGGATGAGGTCCATCAGAACAAACACACCTGCTGCCTTCTCATTGCTGTTCACGGCATTGATAAAGACGGCGACACGGTTTGCAACGACCAATTTTTTAAACGCACCATAGCCGAAGCGCATCAGCCCTAAAAACGCTTCTTTACTGTCGAAGCTGTGCTCCGTGCGGAACTGCGGAGCAAGGTCTCCGTAGCGGTTCATCGGTCCCTGCGTGATCGATGGGAAGTAAAGGGCAAAGAGCAAAAGCCGGGCAAAATTCTTCTCCGCTTCAATAGTCTCCCGGTACACGTCGACCGTGTAGCTGATCATCATCAGCGTATAATAGGAGATTCCGAGCGGGGCGATCAGCTTCGTTACAATGCTTCCTTTGGTATAGAAGAAGCTTCCTGTCATAGACGGCACGTACATCAAAAGTGCCAGCATAAAGATCAGCAGGCAGATGCTGATAGCCGTGAACGCTTTTTTACGAGTGCCCTTTTGAATCCCTTTGGCAAGGAAGAAAACGGCAAGTGTTTCCAGCACTAAGACCGGAAGTGCGACATAGGTCGCATAGGCATAGAAGATCAGACTTCCTGCAAGAAGAATGATCCACTGCCCCTTTTTCGGAAGCACATAATAGAATAAAACAACCAAAGCTAAGAGGGCAAAGAAGACGATGCTGATATAATTCATGATGCACCTCCTTCGCCGAAATAGCGGTCCTTAAACCATTTGGTATAGACAGCTGCACCTTTCGGATTCAGATGATCGGCATCATCAAAATACTGTCCCTCATAGCTTTGAAACTCGGTCTCGATATGAACCAACGGATATTCCGTTTCCGGATAATCCTTTTTCAGCGTTTCAAAATATTCTCCGAATGGTCTCCATATTTTTTCTGCTTCTTCAAAGGACTCCTCGATCAGCGGTGTATTAACAGAATATACTTCGATTCCGTTTTCTGCGCAAAGATCCAGAATCATCCGATAATAATGATCCAGCGTAGAAAGCAGTTCAAAGCCTTCCATATCATGCTCCGCACTGGTCGGCCACCAGCTGACAAAGGATTTAAAGCCTTTGGAATCGACCATCTCCTGATAAGCCCCTTCATTAACAGCCTTCCGGTTTTCGCCGATCGAATTGATGATCGGAGACATATACTTGGTCGGAGCTTTGATCTTATATTCAAGGAGCGTAGCAAGGCCTTCTCCGCCCGCCTCCTTGAGTGCTTCTTTGTCACCCAGTTCATGCGCGCAGGCGATCACTTCTCTTGCCTGCTCTGTGCTTAGGAAATCAAAATAAACGCTTCGGGTCCAGAAGCCGTCAAAGCTCGTAAAATGATAGGAGCTGATAGAAAGGATCAGTTTTTTAGGGATTTCCATATGCTCCAGATAATCCTTGAGCGTATAGTACGCTTCAACTGCCGTGGAGCCTCCCTCTGCAAGCGAAATGCAGGAAGAAGAGAGTTCCTCCGGAAGGAACGCCGATTTAGCGCGGGAATCACCCAGGATCAGAACGTCACAGGGCGAAAGCTCTGTCTTTCCGAGACGGTAATCCTTTACCTGTGTAAAATAAGAATATTCCCCGTCCATATAATACACGGGGAATGATGCGATAAAGATCCAAACTAAGATCACCGGTATGAAGACCACAAGGGTCTTTAAAATTACCTTCAGTGTCTTTCTCATTTACTGCATGCTCTTAATATATTCAACAGCCTGTAACAGATCTTCCTGATTTTCCGGCATGCGCATCTCAAGTGAGACGTAGCGGTCATAGCCGGCTTCTTCTAAGAGGCGCACGATTTCAAAGTGCTCTTTTCTCTGACGGATCGTCCGAAGGTTCGGCTCGCTGAAATGAACATGATTGATCAGTTCAATATTGTCTTCTGTTAAAAGTTCATAGATGTTCTCGCCGTTCGTAAGGATCGTTCCCATATCCAGATTGACTTTAAAGGCTCTTGATGCGTTCTTTCCAACCTCTCTTGCGATGCAGCGGACAAGATCAAACGCCTGGCTTGTATAGTTGATAAAGTTCGTGTTGTAGATCGTCGGGTTTGCTTCAATGGAAACACAGGTTCCCATCTGAGCTGCATACATCGTGATCTCACTGAAAAAGTCGATCGCAACTTTTCCTGCATCCTCCAGCGGATAATCATCCGGGATCCTGCGGTTTAACGGGCAGCCGAACACAAGGTTGCGGCACTGGATCGCTGCAGCAAAATCAATAGCGGACTTCATATAGTCGATCAGAAATCTTCTCTCATCCGGCTTTCCAAACATATTGGCTTTTACACCATTTAAGATCGACTGCATGGAAACAATATTCAACCCGTATTTGTTATACAGATTCTTTTTCCAGTTGGCTGCATCACGGATCCTGTCATAAGGGCCGGCCATTCTTCCAAGCGTATCGGAGTCATCCCAGGGAATGATCCTTGTCGGGGCGATCTCAAGCGCAAGTCTGCGCTCGCTTAAGAATTCATACATGCTGACGTCTTCGTCCGGACTCCATGCGATATTTGATACTGCAACCTTCATAACTGCATCTCCTTATCAGTAAATTGTTTTATTTCTTTGAGTACTTCCTTTTTCGTATATAAATAACCGCCGTTTCCATCCGGGGCACTCACTCCGTTGAACACTTGGTAGTACAAACACCTTGCATCATACTTCGGCGGGTTCGGGCTGATTTCATTGCAGAACTCTTTGCCTGTCAGGTACTTATAGATTTCACTGATTGTGACAGGCTCCGTCGTTATGTTCAGCACCTTTATATTATTATCCAAAGCGGTGAAAATGTCACGATATAAATGTTCTAAATTATAATATTGAAACAATCCTCTGCTGTCTGTAAAATTCAGCGCCGAAAAGCCAAGCCGTTCAAAAAGGCTTCTTAAGGAATCTTTTTCTTTTGGCTCAAGTTCTCTGCATTGGTAAAAACCCTTTTCATTCAATGCATAGAACTCCTTCAACTCTGCTGAGCAGGAAGAAAGCTCTGCAAACTTTGCCTCATTTAAAAGCGCCGGGATAAAGCGGATATAGTCAAAAATAAAATTCTTTTTGATGCCTTTTCCAAACAATCCGGGAAGACGCACGATCAGATAGTCTTCATCGTTTTCTTTGACCCAATCTTCCATCATCGCGCGGTGTTTTCCATATGCGCCATTGCCTTTTGCCGGCGTTTCTTCCGTGGCATGATAGGAATCCTCATACACATCGATTGTCGAGATCAGAACAAGCTTCTTTGGTCCGATTTTTCGAATATTCTCCTGCGCGATGCGGATCTGCTCTAAGTCCTGTTCCGGAAATTTTTCCGCTAAGAACTTTTCTGCGCGGAGTCCTGCATAAATCAAAAGATCCGGCTTTGTTCCGAATGCTTCATCAATATTTTTGGAATGATAAAGTCCATCGATATTTCCGACTGCAGCGATATTGCCGCCGACAAAGCCGGTGCATCCAACCAGCGATATCATTTGATCACCACTGTCCTTCCATTTTCTTCCGTATTGACATCCAGATATTTGAGCAGAATATCCACAACTTCTTCCGCGGAAAGCATGCGTCCGCGGCTCGAACTTGCAGCAACCGTCTCTTTCATAATCTCCGGCATCTCATCTAAGAATTTGGTGTCCGTCAGATCCGGAGCCATCGCATTGATCTTTAGATTCTTCGGTCCATATTCTTTTGCCAGAGAGCGCATGAGTCCAAGCACGGCACTCTTCGTAGAAACATAAGGTGCCAGGAAGTTTGGAGTTCCTTCTTCGGTCCCATAGTAAGAAGACATTAATACCACTCTTCCTTCTTTTTTCTTTGCCATGGCAGGAACGATTGTCTGTGAGATCAACACAGCGGATCGGAACGAGATTTCCATATGGTCGCGGAAGACATCCCATGTGAGTTTCTTAAACTGAAGTGGGAATGCTTTCGGCGCCGGAAGATGGACAAAGTCGGTTGCCGTATCCATTGACTCCAGTTCTTTGCAGAACGCATCAATTTCTTCCATGCTTTTCATATCCACTTTTTTCAGGATCATTTTTTCTTTCAGTTCCGGATATGAAGAAAGGACTTCATCCAGCGCCTCTTTTGCATCAAAATAGGTTCCGAAGATCCACTCAAAATCCTGAAGCCCCTGCTCACTTAATTTCTTCAGCAATTCCATTCCGAACGCAGAATCTGCTGCCGTGATCACTAATCTTCTCATTCTGTTACTCCAATCTGCATCGTTGCTTTTATTTTCTTTTCGCCTTCCGTGTTTTTCCCGTCCACTTTCAAAACGATAAAACGGAAGGTATCATTTTTTTCTGTCACTTTTCCGCTGAAGCGGATCGTCTCCCCCGGAAAGACCGGTTTGGAAAATTTCACTTCCACGCTCTGGATCAGCGAATATTTTCCCGGCAGATAAACGCCTGCCATGGTGGAAAGAAACGAAGCCGTCAGCATCCCGTAACAGACTTTGCTCTCATAGCCTTTTTCTTTCGCATAGCCCAGATCTTTGTGCAGCGGGTTTTCATCTCCAGTCAATGTCCTGAAGCTATCCATCATCTCTTCCGTGATCGTAACTTCAAAGCTTTCACTTTGTCCGACCTCGATTGTCTCAAAACGATATTCCCGATATTCGCTCATAAGCTAAACTTCCTCTTATTTTTTTGGACAGATCGTCTGCCTGACTACAGTTTCTCCACATTCTGAACAATGTACCTTTGTCTCCTGAAATTCAGGTTCAGGATCAGCGAGAGATATTTGATCACAAAGGTCAGGATTGCAAACAGGACAAAGAAGCCGATTGCAAGGAAGATCATGATCGGCGTCCAGCCTTCGACAGGATGTCCGGTTGCAAAGACGACGACCGTATAGATTCCAACAATTGCCGCAAAGATCAGCATGACGATCGACATCACAAAGGCAATTTTATATCCGATATTCGTAAACAAAAGCAGAGAATCCATTGCCAGAGACCGTCTTTCCTTTTTGCTCTGGCGGTCGATCTTCTTTGAGGTACTTTCCGAAAAGCTCAGGAAAGTCTGTTTTAATCCGGAGTTGGCATTTGCTGCCTTTTTATACATCTGTACATGCGTCATGGCAGAGACCCGATTGATGGCTCTGCGGGAGGTCAGCCGGAACGCCTCTGTGCGGAGTTTTGCATTGATGTTGGAATAACGGTTAAAGATACCGTAAAAAAGCTTTGAAGACAGCCGCGTCTTCCCCTCCGGGCAGGCTGAGATAATATCATATCCTTCCTGCATCTTCCGGTAGAGCTTCTCGATCATATCTTCCGGCCAACTGACATCCGCGTAATCGAATTCATAAACAAAATCTCCGATCGCGATGTCCTCACCTGCATTCATACTCATCTCAGTGCCCTGCAGATAGCCCATGTTCACAAGCGTGACAGCATGGTTCTTTTCTACAGAGAACTCCCGAATGATCTCTTCAGAGCGGTCTTTGGAAGCGTCGTTCACACAGATGATCTCAAACTGTGTAAACAGCCGTTCCAGCTGTCCATAGACATGCTCTAAAAACGCCTTGAGCGTTGCTTCGTTGTTCCTGACATAGACAACTGCGGATACAAAGTTCTGTTCTTTTTCGGTTCTCATAATACTTCCTCTAAATCATAAACCGTGGTAATTTTTCCCGATAAAACACTGATAAAGGTCGGTCCTTCGGAATGGACTCTGATGCAAGTCGGTCTGGAATCATCCACATCCGAAGCCATCAGGATCGGTTTCATGGAGTAAAGCGACTTCACATACTCCATCTTATATTCATCTTTTAAATATTTCTCCGCCATTTTTGACATGTAGCCCCAGGCGGAGGCCGGACGGCTGTCACAAATTCTGCAGTTTAAAAGATTTCCAGGTCGGCATCCCTTTTTGCAGCTTTTCTGACAGTCAAAAGTAGCCGTCTCATCGTAACTCGTCTCATGGGGAGTGAAGGTAACAGACGTCAGTGAATGAAGCCCCGTTTTTCCAAACGGCATCACGCTGAAAAACGGTCCATCCATTACGGTGATACCAAGGTTTTTCAGTTCCTCGCTGACGCGGCAAAGAATCACTTCGCACAGTTCGTATTTGATCTTAAAGCTTTCAAATCCTGCCATGGCGCAGATCTCATTCACACCTGCATAGGTGGCATTTAACACAAAAGCGCTTTCAAAAGTATCGCTTTCCGTTTTGATGCGATAGGAAGCATCTGTTTTTTCAATCCCGCAAACGCCACTGTTATAACGGATCGTAGCCGTTGGGCAAGCTGCGATATCCTTCAACAGACGCTGCTTCAAAATATCAGCGTCAAAGGTCGCTTCGCCGGTAAGGAACGCGCCATCGCACATCCCATCGCGGAAGTACTGTTCTTTCGGAACCGGCTGGCAGGGAATTCCAGCCGCTTTGCAAAACTTTTCAAACTGCGCCGCCTGCGTCCAGGAAAAGCGGCTGCTGGTTGCATAGACCTGATTGAAATCCTGCTTGATGCACTCCGGGTATTCCGATACAAAGCGGTCAAAATACCGCACCGTGGAAACTGCCGTTGAAAGCGATCTCGGATAGTGATAGCCCAGATGCACGCGTGCCTGGTTCACATAGGTCGCACGCGAAAAAGCCTCTGCTTCCTTTTCCAGAACCAGAACCTTCTCCCCTTTCCTGCTGCAGAAGGCCGCGGCATAGAGACCGTATAAACCTGCACCGATTATGATCTTATCGTACATCATCCTACTGTTCATTCCCGTTAAAATCAAAGATTGGATAATAGTCTTGTATTATTGTAGTCGAATATGTGTTGATTACAATATCCGGCGTGTTTTTCGTAATATATTCTTTAATACTTCCTTCAAAATAACGCGGATCGATGAGCTCCACCTTACTGCAGTCAAGAGCCAAAAGTGAGGTCATCGGAATCGCAAGGGAATCTCCGACGATCAGAATATAGGAGTCGTTCGGAGGCTGATTATTTTCCACCGTTGCCAGTCCCGTTCCGGAAAAACTCAGGAGCGACAGATAGCATTCCCTCCAGTATATATCCGGATCTTCAAGTTCTTCATAATCATAGGTCACCGTAAAGTCGCCGCGTTTATGAATATCCCTGCTGTCTATAGTAAACGTAATATCGGTATCAAACTCCGGATACAGGATCTCAAAATCATCTGGTTCGGCGGTTGCCAGCGTTGCACGGCGCCCCAAAGATCCGAGGTAATACTCTTTCATTACCTCTACACGATATTTATCTGTTGCATAAACTTCCGGATCAAATCCCAGGTTATACTGAGTATTCAAATAAGCGGAAAGCTCGCTGGTTGCCCAAAGCGCGACAGGCTGTCTCCAATGGTGATCGCTTTTAAAAAAAATGCTGTGATAGTCATCAAAGGATTCATGGATATTCTCGCGGAGGTCAAAGCAGTTGATACCGTATCCTTTGAGATCTGCGATCAAAAGATCCGCATTGTAATTGGCAAAATCTTTCACATTATTGATCTTCGGATCGCCATATTTATCCACATTTCCCGGAGTCTGCATGTAGAAAAACTCAGCGCCTGCCTCTTCTGCACAGACCGCGAGGCCGTGGATCTTCGTTGCAATCTTTTGAATGCTCTCTGCACTTTCTTTTGTATTGGCATTTGCCAGATATCCGTTATCTAAATACAGGATGCTGTTATATTCGCCTGGCGCATAAATCTTCCAGCCGATCAGATTTTTGTATGTGACCGCAGTCTCTACCATCTTTTGTCTTCCGAGAAGAAGCTCTTTGGAATAGGCATCGACATAGTTTTCAGCAGCATAGATTCCGTTATTATATCCTTTGTAGATCTTCTGCAAAAGCGTATCATCTTTCTTTACTTCATAAACCTGTGTCTCAATATCATGATCCATCCGGAAAAGATCCGTTGCTCCGCATTTGACCGCAATCGCACAGCCGATTACGGACAGCAGGAACAAGGCCATGATGATGATCACGAGCCTTGTGGATAGCTTTTCAATTGAGAACTTTTTCTTTTCCATTTTTTAATCGCTTACCGTTTCTGTTTTTCTGATCCCGGTCTCTAGAAGTTAAAATAAATAAACGGGTTATAGGTTTCTGTTATGACAGAAAGGACCGAAAGAATAAAGATCACGAGGATCAAAATTCCCCTTACGATATCCTTTAATCGTTCTTTCTTTACTTTATTGCTGACCCATCTTGCAAGCGGCGTACAAAGGATGATCGAAGCAGGGATCACAAACCGTCCGTTTGACAGGTATTCCACAAAATCGGCATCTGCGAACGGAACGCCTTTTGCTCCGAACATATTTGCAAAATAGGTGCCTGCTGCCCCAAGGCTTTCTGCGCGGAATAAAACATAGGCCATCAGCAGGAAGAAGATCACATAGATGTGGAAAAAGATCTTGCTGACGGCAAAACCCTTCTCTGAGGCTGCTTTTAAAGCTTTCTTTCCAAGGCCTGACAGACTTTCAAAGCTCATTAAGACAAAGAATAAAAGGCCCCAGACCACAAAGTTCCAGTTTGCTCCATGCCAGAATCCCATCGCAAGCCACAACACCAGAAGTGCCAGTGTGGACGGAACGTATTTTCCTTTTTTCTTGCCTAGTTTCTTTCTGGCCCATCCGCCAAGTTTTAAGAAACCGTTGCTTTTCTGGAGCGGATAAAAGAGATAGTCTCTCATCCAGCCGCCCAGGGTCATATGCCATCTTCTCCAATACTCCGTAAAGGATAAGGAGACATACGGATAATCAAAGTTCTCCGGAAAATGGAAGCCGAAGATCCGTCCCATTCCGATTGCCATATCGGAGTACCCGGAAAAGTCAAAGTAGATCTGCAGCGTGTAACAGATCGTTCCGAGCCAGGCAGTCGCCACCGAAAGGGAGCCGGAACCGAGATAGGCATAATCCACGATGATTGCAAGGAAATTGGAAAGCAGGACCTTCTTTCCGAGTCCATACACAAATCTTCTGACGCCCTCTGTGATATCTTCCGGTGTCTCTTGTCTGTTCACCAGTTCTTCTGCAACGTCACTGTAGCGGACGATCGGGCCTGCAACCAGCTGTGGGAACATAGAGATATAAAGTCCCAGCCAGGCCAGGTTTTTCTGCACTTTCTTGCTATTAAAATAAACGTCCAGCACATAGGAAAGGATCTGGAAGGTATAGAAAGAGATTCCAAGCGGCAGCGCAATATTGATGCGCGGTCCGAACATGCCGGATACAAAGCCTAAATACTTAAAGACAAATAAAAGTCCCAGGTCCAGAACCAGTGCTGCTGCAAGCAGGAGTCTCCTTTGATACAACGCCTCTGCTTTTCCAAGTCCTAAGCCGATCAGCCAATTAAGGACGATCGAGATCATCATAATGAAGACAAAGCGAGGCTCTCCCCAGGCATAGAACACAAGGCTCGCCACTAAAAGGACAACGTTCTTAAAGACCCTGCCTCCATCCTTACACTTCTTTGTGAAAGGATTAAAGTACAGAATCAGAACTGCCGGTAAAAATATGAATAAAAATATGTTGCCTGAAAATACCACGTTTCCTGTCTCTTACTTTATGATCGTTTATACTCCAGATATTCCTGGTACATCTGCTCCCATGCGGTCTCGAGCGGATCCTTCTTTCCTCTCCGGTCCTCAAAAGAGCAATTCTGTTTCATATACTCTGCAAGATATCTGCTCACTTTTTCTGCGCCCTGCACATTAAAGTGGGACGAGGAATCCGCAAAATCTTTCTGTTCGTCGATGCCGATCTCTTTCAGAACGGCCTCTTCATTCATGTCAAAGAACGGAAGTCCTTCTTCTGCTGCAAAGGCTTTCATCGCTTCGTGCATCTCGAGGATCCAGCCTTTTGAAGGGGTCTTAAAGAGCACCAGCTGAACTCCGTTTTTCTCACACAGATCCCGGATCTTCGCCAGATATTCCCGGTTCAGATCAGAGATTTCCGTAAGGTAGGTGCCTCCAAACTCCTTTAAAGTCGGAAGCCATTTATAGTCTTTTTCATAAACATACACATTCTTTTCTCCGACGTAGCCTAAGAAAGTGTGTTCATATTTGTCATGATAACGGCTCTTCAAGGTGCCGTCTAAAGCGTCTTTCCATCGTTCATGGAATTTATATAATGGGATCAGATAGTTGATCTTGCTATATTCGTTCTTTGCTTTGATCTGGTTATTCTCGTCATCCTCGCCCAGTTTTGAAATCAGTTCCAGTTTATCGAAGTTCAGCGGCATCTTATCCAGGGAGAGCTGATTAAACGAGGGCATCCCGTAATTGTATTCAAACGCTCCGCAGTCTAAGAAAACTGTCTTCGGAACGGTATGTTTTAATTCATTTTTCAGCTCATAGTAGGAGATGATGAGCGGTGCCTGTTCGGAGGAAACATTGTATCCTGTGTATCCGGTCTCGTCCCAGATCACCAGCGGATTGACATTATAAAAAACATTGCTGGTTCCAAGCATGATATAGTCCGGATTTTCCAGGACTCCTCCGCTCTTATCCGCTGAGAAATCCGTATCCGGCATCAGTATTCGGTTGACCAGAGCCAGAAGCAACGCCAATATCAGGCAGAAGCAAACGGCACGCGCAAATTTTTTCATAGTTTAAAATGCCTGATAAACAAAACTGTTGGTATCAAATCCTCCATAAATACCGAAGACGACAACCACCATGACCAGTAACAGCAGAATGATCCATCGCCATACCAGCGGCATATCGCGAAGCCTTTCTCTTGGGTCTTTTTTTGCATGCAGTCTCGCCACGATGATCCAGAAGATTAGGGCCAATACCACAATGACCATATCCGGAAAATCGAGGCCCAGAACCGTAGCCTTCAAAAGAGAAGAGCTGTCTGCTGCCATTTTCAAAACAGCACCCGTCGGAGCTTTGAAAATGGTAGCCAGATAGGCTGCCCCATCTTTTACCGTCGGCATGAAAACAAAGTAAGCGCCGATCGTGCTTAAGATCAAAGTCCGAAGGACCTGGAAGGTCTTGTACGGAATGCTCTCTACCAAAGAGCTGAAACGTTTCCGGAACTTTTTGATCAGCGGATCAAACACCGTTCCGAGTATGATCACGAATGCATAAAATGCTCCGCTTACAAGGAAAATCAAACTGATATCATGCCAGAGCGCATACACCAGCCACACCAAAGCCACACCGATGCAGGTTACAATCGTTGCTGCTGCTTTCCTTCCGATCACGTTTTTGGCCTTTTTTGTAAAGGCCTTTGCCGGTCTCGACATCGTGAAACTGTACATCACATAATCTTTCAGCCAGGTACCGAGCGTGATATGCCATCTTCTCCAAAATTCGGGGATCGACCTGGACAGATAAGAATGGTTAAAGTTTTCCGGAAGCCGGATCCCGAAGATTTCCGCAGTTCCGATCACAATATCGATGCAGCCGGAAAAATCCATATATAGCCGGAAGGAAAAGGCAAAGAAGGAGAGGATCACCCAGATACCTGAGTAGCTGCTGTTGCCCCAGCCTTCCGTTAGATGCATCGAGACCACGGCTAAGCGCTCAGAGATCACCAGCTTCTTAAAAAAGCCCCATAGGATTCTCTGTACACCGAAGGTCAGGTTTTCATAACGGAACTTGTGTCCTTCTGTCAGCTGGGAAGAGACCTCGTCATACCTTAAGATAGGTCCCTGGGTCATGACCGGGAAAAAGGATAAAAACAGTAAAAACTTCGGAAATGATTTTTCCGCTGCAATCGTTCCGCGAAAGACGTCAACTGAATATCCCACCGCCATGATCGTAAAATAGGAAATCCCTAATGGCACTGCATATTGACGGATCTGTCCAAAGCCGAAGCCGGTTAAAAAGCTTGTCCAGCCGACGGAAAACCAGCCTGCATATTTAAAGACCAGTAAAATCCCGAACAGAAGGATGAGCTCTAAGAGCATCATCAGTTTTTTCTTTTTCGTTTCAAAATATTTTCCAAAGCAGTAGGCGATCACTGCATCCAACACAGGGACGATCAAGAGTCCGTAGGAGCACAGTGCATAAAAGGCAAGGCTTGCGATTAAAAGCCACACCCACTGCACTTTCCCCGGCAGGAGATAATACACTCCTGTGCAGACTGCCAGGAATAATAGAAAATAAAGGGAAACGAGACTCATGATTTACTGAAGACTCTCCACCAGATTGCAGATAGAATCTACCGTTGCAAAGTTCTCTTTTGAAATGTTCTTTGCAGAGATCGTAATGCCAAATTCGTCTTCCAATGCGGAAACGATCTCAATGACTTCGAGAGATGTGATCACTTCATCTTCCAGCATGCTGTCGCCTTCGTAATCACCAATCTCCTCGTTGATTTCCAGTAAGAGTTCTAAAACTTTTTCTTTCATTTGTTCCTCCAAAAATTAAGTTGTCTTTTTTATACTTTCTGCTCCGGCAGCTCCGATCATCAGCGGAAGCGCTGCCACAGCAGGTAATATATATCGAATATGTTCATTTACCGGCGATGCGATCGCCATCAGGATCAATAGGAACGCCGGAACTACCAGCGCAATCAGTCGGTTCTTTCTCTTGGCATAATAAAGCGTCACAGCCAGCAGGATCAGGAAGTAAAAACCGCATTTGGAAAACAGGTCCAGCACCGGAATCTTCTGCCAGAAGAAATACCAGTTCTTAAGAACTTCCTGCGCCGGAGCCAGCGATGCCGGGCTTTTAGGAATCAGGTCTTTAGAAAGCGTTCCTCCGGACGCATCCACGATATTTTTAACAGCCAGCTCGTCCGGTCCGAACTGAACCGTCGTTCCTGCTCCGCCCTTTTGGTTTTTGATCACCGGAGTGATGGAATAATATCCATAGGTCTGGGCGATGGCTGCCTCAAAGTAAGTCCCCGGATGCTTTTTCAGCATAGAGAGCCATCCGGAAAAATAGTCTTTCAAAAGCTCCTTTTCCTGATCGGATGCCCACCAGTGGTATCTCGCTTTCACAGGATCCGATGACATCGGATAATACAGTTTTCCAAGTTCTTTATAATCATCCAGCCCGAAGCAGGTCTCGACCAACTGCTGCTCTTCTTCGCTCATGTCCTCCGCATGGTCCCTGACATAGCGCGCAGTCTGCTGGAACGGAAGGGAGAGCATCTCTCCAGTCTCGGTTCCGGTATGATAGACCTGTTTTGTGACGGAATTGAAAACAAGGGTCAAAACAAACGCTGCTGCGGCACTGATCACAAGCCATCTCTTAACCTGCTTTCCTTTCCAAAGCAGGAAGAAGAACACAACCACCGTCGGAAGCAAAATATAAAGGATCGCGTTCCGGTAAAGGCAAAGAAGCAGGATCAGTAGTCCATAGGAAATCCAGTTCCACGCAGTAAAACTGCTTCCCTTATCCAGTAAAAGTTTTGCACTCAGCACCAGGAAGAAAACAAAAAGACCCGTAAACAAGGTATCCTTCGTTCCGCACTGCATTGCGCCTCCCCAGAGAGGCACGATCCCGAAATAACAAAGCGTAAAGATCAGCCAGCCTTTTTTCATTCCCCGTTTGGCAAGGAAGGAGATCATACAGGAAAAACTCAGGATGCAAACAGCGCTCTGCAGCAGGATATAAAGAAAGATCCCTAAATTTAAGCCTCCGGTGAGTAAAAGCCCCAGCCTCGAGCAAAGTCCGATCACATAGGTCGCAAAGATCGGATGATGCGCATTGATCGCCATGAAGCCGTCCGCCTGAACGGTCTGATACATCATGTCATAGATCGCTGATCCCGGATAGAAAATGATGATCCAGGGAAGGTATAAGATACACAGTACGATCACTGACAGCAGGAAGGGATGCCGCTCGATCAAAGAAGACTTCGGATTTTGCGTCGTTTTCATTACAATCTTCGGCTGAGTTAAAAACTGGATCAGCCGGAAGAAGAGATAGATCAATGCGGCACACACAAGCCATAATGCAAGGAACAGCATGACAGTACCGAATGACTTCACCCAGAATCCAAGCGAATCCTTGTAGTATAGCGAAAGTGCCAGCACTTCAAAAAATCCAAGAAGGATGGACGCGATCAATTCACCGATGTGGTTTTTGAAAACCTCTTTTTTCATGCACAGCTGCCGGGGGTTAATCCAGCTTTGTTCCTCTTGCTTTGATGATCTCTACCATTTCGCCGACATCTTTCATTCCGGTTACTTCATCCATAGAAAACTTCAGCCCGAAAGCCTTTTCAATCGCAACGACCAGATTGATATGCTCTAAGCTGTCCCAATCCTCGATCGAATCGGAATTCGTTTCCGGAGTGACAACGATATCTTCATCATCAAAAATATCCTGAAAAATCTCGTTCAATGTGTTATAGATCTTTTCTTCCATGATCTGTTTTATCCTTTCTGTCAGTTAATCTTGATCACCTTGCACTGCGGCTTGTAGGAGGCCACATCCAAGGTCCAGATATCCCCGTTTTTCGTAAATCCAAGGTCCGTATAAAGCTCTGCGACCATGCCGTTTTTCTTTGTCGGAAGGTAGTGTCCGATCAATGTAGTGACGCCTTTTTCCGCTGCCTTTTTTACCAGGACATCCAGCATGGCAAATTCCATATCGCGTTTTAAAACACGGCAGCTCATCAGGTTCAGCCGGATATGAGCTTCTTTCCCGAGCGTGTCCATGACCTGCGGTTTAATCTCTGCTGCCTCAACAGCAACGACGCCATTATCACCGAAGCGGTCTTCCAGTTTTCCGTATAAAGTGATCCAATTATCCGACTCCGCCATCTCCTCGATATCAGAGACACTGCAGCGGAGCGTCGTGAGGTTGAACTGGTTGCTTTTATTGGTAAGCTGTGAGATCCTTGGAATATAGTCTTTATTAAAAGCAGCGATTTCCGCTGTCATTTCCAGGCTCTTCAGGTAGTCCTCGTAATCTTCAAAACTGGCCTCCAGCTTTGACCGCTCTGCATTTGCTTTATACATCTCATTTCTGGATGCATCGTCAGCAGAAATGTTCGTCGCTTCAAAAAAGCCGGAACGGTCAAGAACGCGGATATAATCCTCCGGCTCTCCAATCTCCGGAACAGCGATTCCTGCGATCTGTTCCGAGACAATATGGCGCTCTGCAGGGTTGTCATCAACAAAGACAAAGGAATCTGCTCCCAGGTTTAACTCTTTGGCGATCTGCGCTACATTCCTGTCTTTCGGATCCCAGTTTGCTTTGATACAGATAAAATCATCCGGAGTCAGCGCACTGCCTTTCGCATTCAATCCTGCGATCGCATTTTCATATTCATTCTTCGAATCAATATTTAAAAGGATTCCTAAATCTTTCTGTGCCTTCAAATACTCCTGGAAGGAAAGGAAAGTCTCTCCCCTTGCAGTCTCAGTTCCAATCTGAAGATTCTCCGGTCCGTCGTCTCCGACGATCCCTCCCCAGAGCGTATTGTCCAGATCCAGGACCAGCGCCTTCTTGTTCTTTCCGTAAAGCGACTTGATGATATTGGATACCGAAAAAGCCAGCTCCGGGATCAACGGTACAGCCGGACAGTATTTGTACATATTCCAGTAAAACGGATCACACCATTTTGTAAGCCCTAAATAGCCTGAAAGATAATTCACATCGTGAATAAAAAAGTTCTGAGCCCCTCTGGCATATTCTGCAAAGCGAGCATTCAGGCGATTGATAAAAGTCACGCGTCCGGTAAGCTCCGTGCTGTCCTTATTTCCAAGGAGCCTCCAATCCGGAAGTTCAAAATTATTCTGAATGATCACGCAGCCATGAACTTCTTCCAGTTTTTTCCACATGGCCTGAAAGCGTGAGTATTCTGCCTCCAGTTTGGCCTCTGCCTGCTCGGGGCTATCCACAGGCCTTGGGAAGGTCATGATGTTATGGATACCAGTATGGATAAAAATGATGTCCGGCTGGAAAGAATCCAATTCCGGATTTCCAAACATCGCATCCTCATAGTATTTATTGTATTCGCTTTCATAAAAGCGGCCTTCGATTCCCTGGTTTAAGAGAAACAGATCCAGGACCTGAACGACATTCGCAGTCGTTGATCCGCCAAGAACGGCAATGTTCTTTTTCAGGCGGTTTTCTGCTCCCGGCTCAGCCATTAAAGCACGCCTTAAAGACTTCCTGGTTCTTATGATTTCATCCGAATCAAAGGGGTATTCCAACTGTCTCATTTGTCTCTTCCTTTATCTGTGCGCATTTGGATTTATATTATCATAAATATGTGTAAAATACTATAAAAACTGCCGCTCATCATGCGGCAGTTTTTGTTTAAAAAATAAGTATTCTTCTTGAAAAATGATCTCTTATTCTGCTGCTTCTTCTTCCGGAAGATCGGATGTGCAGTGGCAGCATTTTGTAGCGTCGATCGGAACTTCGCTCTTGCAGAACGGGCAGATCTTGGTGGTCGGAGCTTCTTCCTCTGCCGGCTCATCTTTCTTTCCGAGCTTGCTCATCTTGTTGATGCTCTTAATGATGCAGAACAGGACGATTGCAAGGATCAGGAAGTTGATGATTGCCATGATGAATGCACCGTATCTGACTTCTGCTCCATTGATATTAACAACAAGGGCTGTGAAGTCCATTTTGAAAATGGAACCGATCAACGGGTTAATAATGTCATCGACCAGGGAATTAACGATTGCAGTAAATGCACCACCAATGATGATACCAACTGCCATGTCCATAACATTTCCTCTGTTGATGAACTCTTTAAATTCTTTCATAAAAGTTTTCATATATTCGCACCTCCATTTATGCATTTATTGTAAGTCTGAACCTGCGGATATGCAACTGAAAATCATTGCTCAGTTTCCGCGCTGCCCGTATCCCTTAAGCAGATGGCTTTTCCTTCACAAAAATTGACTTGAAAACGCCTTTAGTATCCCGGAATTCCGGTTTGTGAAACTCAATGATGATCATGATGATGGCTGTCGCGATCGCAAATGCATCTGCCGTCGGCTGTGCGACTAAAATGCCGTCAATTCCCCAAAATAGCGGAAAGATCAGCATCAGAGGAATCAGATAGATCACCTGTCTGGTCAAAGACAGAAAAACTCCTTTCCAGGCTTTTCCGATTGCCGTAAAAAAGTTGGATGAGATCATCTGAATAAAGAACAGACACATGAAGAAATAGAACCTTCGGAAAAACATGCTGCCGAATTCCACATAAAGCTCGGAACCATTTCCAAACAGCAGCAGGATCTTATCCGGAATCGTCTGGAAGATCGCAAATCCGATCAGGGAAGTGACAAAGGCGATCAGCATGGTCCGGTAATATGCCTCCTTGACCCTTGCATAATTTTTCGCACCGTAATTAAAACTGATGATCGGCTGATTACCTTGGGAAAGGCCAATTACGATAGAGGCAAAGATGCCGCCGACTTTCGATATAATGCCCGCACAGGCAATCGGGATTTCCTGTCCGTAAATGCTTTGGCCGCCATAATGCTTTAAAGAGTTATTCAGCAGGATCTGCACAAACATCATGGAAATCTGGTTTGTCATTGGAGCAATGCCCAGCGACGCTGCCTTTCCAAAATACTTAGGCTTTGGAATGTAGTGTTTCAGCTGAAGATGAAAGGTCTTTCCGTGCAAAACAAACCATAACGCTAAAAAGCCGGCAATGACCTGCCCGATAATAGTTGCCCATGCGGCGCCGGCCATGCCCCATCTGAGGCCGACTACAAACCAGGCATCGAGCCCGACATTGATAATACCGCCGATGATATTGCAGACCATTGCGAGATTCGGTCTGCCATCAGCACGAAGCAAGTGGCTTGCCCCGGTAGAAAAAATGGCAAACGGAAATCCGATCGCGATGACCCTTGTATAATCCATGGCATAAGGAAGGACCGTTTCCGGAGAGCCGAAGGCTCTTAAGATCGGCTCTAAAAAGATCTCAACGATGATGATCAAAACCACACCGCTGATGATCAGCATAGAAACCGCATTGCCCAGATAATAAGGGGCCTCTTCTTTTTCTCCTGCACCCAGTTTCAGATTAAAGGAAGCCGCACCACCGATGCCGAACATCAGGCCGAGTGCGACGCAGACGCTTGTCAGCGGATAGGCAATATTTGTCGCTGCATTTCCAAGCTCTCCAATGACATTGCCGATAAAAAGCTGATCGACAATATTGTAAAAAGATACGATCAGCATCGCGATGATGCTCGGGATCGCATACTTCATGATCAGTCGGTTGACCGGCGCTTTTCCAAGCGGATTATCTTTTACTACGTCTTTCATTTCGCTCATGACAACTACTTACTCTTCTTCACACTGACGGTATACCAGTCTGCTTCGAGTGCTGCAATGACTTCACCGCGTGCATAAAATTCCAGTGCATTGGTATTTTCATCTCGACGGAACCCATCACTTAAGAATGGTCCCGCCTTTTCCGGCTGCTTCAGCACGGTGCAATTATCTAAAGTATATTCCATTTCGGATACCAGTCCGCTCCAGGAAAGTTCCGGATAAGTAACTAAAAGTTTTGGCACAAGATCCGTTTTCAGTTCCTCCGCCGGTTTCTCCAGGTCTGCATAAGGGATCCTAAGCTGATTGAAAAAGTCCTTCAGATCGAATTTCTTGATCTTTAAAAGATACTCATTGCTTCCCCGTTTTTTCGTGATTGACACACGGACCGGGTAACGATCTTCATACATCTGACTGATATAAATTGGAAAATCTGCTTTAAGTTCCGTCTGCTCTGGATCGATCCCCACTCGTTCACGGATATAATCCAAGGATCGTTCAATCTTATCTTTTAATTTCTGCTCTACCGGACGATCTGTCAACTCGCGTTTTCCGGCGGCATACTGCGCTTCCAGAAAAAAGCGGTATGCATCCTTCGTCCCCATTCCGTAGATCAGCCCTTCCAGACAGCACTCTCCCATATGGAGAGCAAATTCAGCAAAGTGACAATCAAAATATTCCCTGCAAAGGTCATAACTGGAATTGCGATAACCGTCCACAAGCAGGTTCAGCCCCATGTCCAGATTCTTTACTGTTCCCTGTCCATGGATCAGCATATCAGCTGCCATATAAACCGATTCATCGATTCCATCCAATACGCCGTAAGAGAAATACTGAAAGGCCTTGTCGTACTGCGGAATTCCGTTATTAGTATGTCCGTGATAATAAATATATCCAAGCGCATTTGCTGCATACGCATCGCCTGTCTTGTCATAGAGTTCCTGCATATACATTCTTGCAAGTTCCCAGTTCTGTCTGTATGCAATGCCGCCTTCTAAATATCCCCAGGCGAGAATGCGGATTGCCTGAACGTCGCCTTCCCGGTAAAGTCTCCTAACAAAATCTCTGTAAAGAGCTAAGGCCTCCGGGGTTGCGCCTTCTAAGTCTCTCTCTGACTCATAAGCTCCGATCACATGACGCATCTGGGAATTGCTGTATACCCACTTTCCCTGGGATTTCCCGAGGTTCATCTGATACGAGGTGATCCGGCTGATAATATCAGCACAGACAGCATAATAGGCGGACTGTTCGAGTTCATCCTGATTCTTTTGATCAAAGTTCCAGTTCGGCTCGTTCTGGAAGCGGATCATATACTGTTCACTGTCCTCTTTCGTTCCGAGGCGTTCTTCCAGCCGCCAGTATAGTTTTTCCGTCAATCCGTAAACCGTAGAAAAGATTTCTTTCTCATCTTTCGGAAAATCTGAAAAGATGTTTTCATCGTATCGTTCTTTGATATTCAAGCTGTCATAAAACACGTTTAAGATCAGCCAGAACCACTGTTTAAAGACAGGCAGCGGCGCCTTATTTTTATTGATATTGGTAAGGGCCTCTTTGATGTCTTCCACCTTCATGGAATAGCGTCGTTCCGCTTTCAGATTGAACGGTGGAAAGACCTGCTCTGCAATATCCGAATAGCTCAGCTCTCCGCGAGCCATCCTCCTTAAATCTTTCTGTTTCAGAACATACGGAGGGAGAAGCTCAACAGCCTCTTCTTCCATGTCAACGATCATCCCCGGCTGGTTTTGGTTCTCGAAGGAAAGGCCTGCTTCACGCTCTGCCTTTTCCATCTCGCTGTAATACAAGATAAGACCATACTCTCCGCTTTTTTTACGGCTTGAAACCTTTGCGTACCGGCCTTCGTATTCACCATATTTAATTCTTACCCAATCTCCGAAATTTAACATGTTTTCCTATTTCTGGTTGGAACGTTTTCTCAAACGGGAATCTAAGATCTTCTTTCTGATCCTGAGGGACTCAGGGGTTACCTCCAATAACTCGTCTGTATCAATAAACTCCAGTGCCTGCTCCAGGCTCAGTTTTCTAGGCGGCGTCAGTTTTAATGCCTCATCCGCACTCGAAGATCTTGTGTTGGTAAGGTGCTTCGTCTTGCAGACATTGAGTTCAATGTCTTCTGTTTTTCCGTTTTCTCCGATGACCATACCGGCATAGACTTTCTCTCCAGGTCCGATGAATAAGGAACCGCGATCCTGTGCGGCAAAGAGTCCGTAAGTGACGGCTTCTCCGGCTTCAAAGGCGATCAGGGAGCCCTGGTTTCTGTATGCGATGTCTCCTTTGTATGGTTCATATCCATCAAAGATCGTATTTAAGATACCGGTTCCTTTTGTAGAAGTTAAGAACTTTCCGTGGAAGCCGATCAGGCCTCTTGCCGGAATGGAAAACTCCAGACGCACACTGCCGTCCGATAAAGTGGACATATTAAGGAGGCTTCCTTTTCTTTCCGAGAGCATGCTGATAATCGTACCGGAAAACTCTTCCGGAACATCGATCACCGCCTGCTCCATCGGCTCTAGTTTCTTCCCGTTTTCATCTGTCTTATAAATAACCTCTGCCTTGCTGACTGCGAACTCATATCCTTCGCGTCTCATATTCTCGATCAGAACGGAAAGATGAAGTTCGCCTCGTCCTGAGACTTTAAAGGTATCTGTATTTTCCGTATCTTCCACACGAAGAGAGACGTCTGTATTCAGTTCTCTGTAAAGGCGCTCTCTGATCTGTCTGGATGTACACCATTTACCTTCCTGTCCAGCAAGCGGGCTGTCATTCACAATAAAGTTCATGGAGATCGTCGGCTCTGAAATCTTCTGGAACGGGATTGCCTCCATGTTCTCTGCACAGATCGTGTCTCCGATCTGAAGGTCTGCGATACCGGAAAGGGCAACAATATGCCCCACCTGTGCTTCTTTCACATCAACCTTATCCAGACCGCTGAACTCGTACAGCTTTGTGATCTTCACCTTTTCATGTGTGTTCGCATCATGCGCATTGAGGCGGATCAGTTCCTGTCCAACGCTGATCGTTCCGTTATCAACTTTTCCGACACCGATACGGCCGACATATTCGTTGTAGTCGATTGTTGAGATCATAACCTGGGTTCCCTTATCCGGGTCCCCTTCTGGTGCAGGAATGCTTTCTAAGATTGTATCAAAGAGCGGTTTTAAATCTTTATGTTCATCATTCAGGTCTTTGATCGCATATCCCTGCTTTGCAGAAGCAAAGACGATTGGCGCATCAAGCTGCTTATCGGATGCATCCAGGTCCATCATGAGTTCTAAGACTTCATCGATCACCTTTTCAGGGCGTGCTTCCGGACGATCGATCTTATTGATACAAACGATGACATCAAGATCCAGGTCCAAGGCTTTGCGAAGAACGAACTTCGTCTGTGGCATGGTTCCTTCAAACGCATCAACTAATAAGATAACGCCATTGACCATCTTAAGTACACGTTCGACTTCTCCGCCGAAATCTGCATGGCCCGGAGTATCCACAATATTGATCTTGATCCCGTTATATTCAATCGCCGTATTTTTGGAAAGGATCGTGATTCCTCTCTCTCGCTCCAAATCGTTCGAGTCCATGACTCTTTCCTGCACTTCCTGTCCCTCACGGAAGACTCCGCTCTGAGCCAGCATGGCGTCGACCAGGGTTGTTTTTCCGTGATCAACGTGAGCGATAATTGCGATGTTTCTAATATTTTCCTGTTTGATCGTCATAAATAAATTGCCTCTTATTTTTGTAAAATATGTTTGTTTTTTTCGTCTTTTTTTGTTAGTGTTGCACGATTTGTTATTGTACTATTTTTTTATAAAGATGTAAATGTAAAAATGGCTATATTTCAAGCAAATACCTCTTCTTTTCTAGCTCTTCCTGTCAAAAGATTTTCGCAGTTTTAAAAATCTGTACTTGCATTTCTGCGCTTTGCTTTATATACTAGACAATACCCGCGGGCACTTAGCGCAGCTGGGAGCGCACATCCTTGACGTGGATGGGGTCAGGGGTTCGAGTCCCTTAGTGCCCACGCAAAAGAATCCTTGAAGAAACAAACTTCTTCGAGGGTTCTTTTTTATTGTTAATCATGACTTGAAAATAAACGAATGTATCGTCTAAAATACAAAACGATATGAAAAGCAAAGAACAAACCATCATTCATCCGATCAAACCGACTTATGACAAGAACTCCCGGATCCTGATCTTAGGGAGTTTTCCCTCTGTCAAATCCAGGGAGATGATGTATTTTTACGGACATCCTCAGAACCGCTTCTGGAAAGTTGTTGCGGCGCTCTACAACGAAGAGGTTCCGATGACGGTCGAAGAACGGCACAGGTTTTTATTAAGAAACCGTATTGCTGTCTGGGATTCGATTCACAAGTGCACGATCATCGGCTCTTCAGATTCCAGTATTAAAGACGTTGTCCCCAATGACCTTAGCCCGATCCTTAAAACAGCAAAGATCGAACTGATCTGCTGCAATGGAAAAAAGTCTCACGAGATGTACCGTAAATATATTGAACCGCAGACAGGCCGCGAAGCAATATGCCTTCCTTCTACGAGTCCTGCGAATGCAGCCTGGACTTTGGAAAAGCTAATCGATGCCTGGAATGTGATTTTGTAATACGCATCTTATCCCTTTAGAAGGCTAAATTATTTACGCTTTACATATGAAGATCTGCGTATTATAATTTCCTTCAGATAACTAATCTGTTTCAGGGCGGGGTGAAAGTCCCCACCGGCAGTAAAGTCTGCGAGCCCCTTTTCGGGGTTGATCAGGAGAATTTCCTGAACCGACGGTTAGAGTCCGGATGAGAGAAACGATTGCATGAAAGAATGTGTGATTTTCGTTAGCCCTGACTTTTGTCAGGGCTTTTTTCTTGGACAGATTCCTTATCGAATGAAAAAACGAAAGGAAAAAGAAAAATGGAAACAACAGTAAAGAAAAGCAAATTCGGTATTAAGGAAATTGCCTGCATCGGAATGCTGACAGCTCTTGCTTATGCAGTGATGGCTCTTTCCAAACTGATCCCGATCAATGTCGCAGGGTTTTTGACCTTTGACTTAAAAGATGTCATTATCGCAATCTGCGGCTTCATGTTCGGACCACTTCCGGGCGTTATCGTCTCGGTTATCGTCTCACTGATCGAAATGATCACAATCAGCTCCACCGGCCCGATCGGTATGCTGATGAATATCATTTCCACCTGCGCCTTTGTCGTTCCCGCAGCGATCATTTACAGATCAAACAGAAAATTCTCCCGCGCTCTGATCGGACTTATCGTGGGAATCTTCTGCATGACAGCAATCATGATCCTTTGGAACTGGCTGATCACCCCGCTTTACATGGGTGTCAGCAGAGAAGAAGTCGTATCCATGCTTCTTCCGGTATTCCTGCCATTTAACCTGATCAAAGCAGCAATCAATGCAGCGCTGACACTGCTGCTCTACAATCCGATTGTAACGGCACTTAGGAAAGCAAACCTGGTCGAAAAGAGTTCATCATCCGCGCCAAAGAAAAAAGGACTCTCTCTTGGAGTAACTCTGGTTTCTCTGTTTGTCCTGATCTCTTTGATCCTGGTTGTTCTCGCCTGGACGGAAGTCATCTAAGCTACGCTTACAAAAAACAATCCTGCACTTCATTTTCATGAACGTGCAGGATTTTTTTTAGTTCTTTTTCTGATGACTGCCGGCCTTCGAGCTTAAGCTTTATCTATGCCTTTCTCAGTCATGACAGCAGGTATGGAAGGATGTAATCTTTGCTGATAAAAATCTCTCATCTTCCGAAGGCTCGAAAAACATCTTTTTGAAAAACTTCTCAGCCTCCGGATTCGTGATCAAAGCCTTTTCAACAAAAACTTCTTCTGCTCCACACTGGTTCACCTTATCAACCAAGGTCCTCAAGGCAAATTCGCCGTATCCGTTATGACGGCACTCTTCCAGGATTCCGAGATAATCAATGCTGAAGCGGAAAGCTTCCAGATCAAAATTCAGTCTTCCGCAGCCAACCAGTGTTCCTTCATCCGCTGCGTTTTCCACAAGACGGACAACAATATTAACAGCCTCCGGATCTTTTGCGTCCTCGCCAACGCCAAAGATTACCTCGCGCATCTGAAGGACATCACTGAGATCCTCACCCTGATTAATATATTTTCCGTGGATCATCATTGCCATAATTGATTACTCATCCAGTTTCTTTGTCAAATACTCTACCGTATTGACTGTCGTTCCATCAAGAAGGAAGACCAGTTTCATGTTTCCGGACTCATAGACCATTCGAAGGTCATCCTGAGAAGTCGGCTCACCATAGATTTCTTTTACATTATCAACGCTGTCACCAATTGCTGCACCTTCCGGTGTGGAAATCGTATCATCTGTGAAGATAACGTCAGAAACATAGTCGATTCCATCAAACTGATAAGTATCAATACGGAATCCGCTATAGGTATAGACCTTATCCATATCTCCGATTGCACAGCTTTCAGATTCAAAATAAGAAAGCGGCTCGCCTAAAGCTTCTTCCACTTTGGAAAACTCAGAGTCGATCTCAACCTTGGTTCCATTTGACTCAAAGAGGTATCCGCCGGCTCCGCCTGTGTTTCCGCCATCAGCTTTCTTTTCTCCACCGCATGCACAAAGAGCAAGTGCGGCAACAACTGCTACTGCAAGAACAATTATTTTTTTCATGGATTTATCCTTTCTTTATAAAATCAACTGCATCATTATATATGAATTGAAAAAGAAAAGAAACAGCGAAGCTGTTTCTTTAAAAAGATTTAACAAATCTGTAAAAACTTCAGAAATCAGGGGATTTCCGGATAAGCGGAGTGATCATATACGTATCTTCCATCGTTGACAGACTGCACTTCTGCTTCGGTCCAAAGGAAAACAGAGATCGGATCGAAGCTTGGTGTCGTATCAAAATGATACCAGCCATGGCCATCACCGATATTGACCAGATTCCAGTAATGTTCCTGGGAACCATTGGTCCGGATATCCATATTGGTTATGCCGGCGCGGTCAAGAAGCGCTTTGGAAAGAGCGAAATAGGAATAGCAGTCTCCCTGCCCTTTATGGATCATATCGAGCGCTGCAATCACATAACTGCTCTTATCGGAATAATCTACAAAGGTATGATTGTTCTGAACATAGAAGAAGATTGCCTCCGCTTTCTCCCGAACGCTCATATCATCATTGATCAGCCACTCTAAAATACCATCGACCTCATTTAATAAAGCTTCTTCATCCGGCGTTTTGCGTGAGATCGTGATATTGATCGTAACGGTCGCTGTATTTCCAAATGCATCTGTCGCAGTATAGGTAACCGGATAAGTTCCTTCAGTATTCGGATCCACCTTAGAGGTGTCAACGGAGATTTCAACCTCTCCACTGTTATCGGAAGCTGCAACATGCTCTTTATAGCGAATGCTATCTCCTAAGAAGGAGGTGAAATCCTCCGCCAGATCAAAGACCGGTGGCACGGTATCTACAATGCAGATCTTCGCCGGATATACGGTGTCTTTGTACATGACTTCGATATCATGCTCTGCACACACCTCATAGTCGATGGCGTAAACGTCTGAAATGATATAGGTGTTTTCTTCATTCACCTCTTCATCTTTGACAAAGTCATAGATGGACGGCGGTTCCGCACCTGCTTCCAGATTCAAGCGATAGATGATCGGGATAAGTGTTAACTTCGCCGGAGCCGTCGTTACGTTTCCGGAAGTGTCTGTCGCGCAGATCTCAACATCCTGTGTGGTTCCAAACGCCTGAAGATCCGGCGCTTTCGAAAAGTCGAGGGTCACATCTGTCGCATCCTCTACGGATACCACAAAGTCCTTTGCTTCACATGCCAGTTCTTTGCCCGCTGTCAGGTCTTTGACTTCAAGTGTCGGTGCCGTTGTATCTTCCACGATCAAACGGCACTTATGTGTAAACATGCCGGCTTTGATCTTGAGCTGATAGGTTCCCAATGTATTGGTATCAAACGGCTCGCTGTCTTCTGTAAAAGAAGGATTCAGGAACGAGAATTTGACAAAGTCCTCTACGTTTGCCTCTGTCCCGATTTCCATGTGAACAGAAGAACGGACTGGAAAGACTTCGATCATAAAAAACAGCACCGCCAGCAGCAGGAATAAAAGAATGCCGCAGATTAAAAGGATTCTGGCAGTTTTTGCTTTTTTGTTTTTTCTTCTTTTGCCCTGCGGTCTGACCGGACGGCTTCCGGAAGAGGTGCGGGCAGAAGCTTGTCTGCTGCTTGCGCCGCTTCTCACTGCACTGTTTCTGGATGCAGTATTTCTTGCTGCAGAGTTTCTCTCCGGATTACTTCTTGTCGCAGTGTTTCTTTCCGAATAGTTTCTTGCTGCAGCGGTTCTTTCCGGATTGCGTCTACTTGCAGCTTCTCTTTCCGGATTGCTCCTGATAGCAGCGCTTCTTTCTGCACTGCCCCGAGCTGCACTGTTTCTTTCAGCATACCGTCTGACTTCACCGTCTTTTGCTGAATAGCGTCTTTCTGTATTTCGTTTTGGTGTTGAGTTATATTTATATCCCATTGTTTAATGGTCCATCCATTCTATTTCTGCTTCGATTTACGGTATTGGTGGATATTTCGACGGGTCGTATGCATATCGTCCGTCATCGATTTCTTTTAATTGGGCATCCGTCCAAAGTAGGACGCTGACAACATAGGTGTGCGGACTGGAATCAAAATGGTACCATCCATGTCCGTCTTCAACGTCGACCAGGTTCCAGTAATGCTCCCTTGTAGGCCTGTTGACGTACTCGATGTCCATATTCTTAACTCCGGCTCTGGTCAGCATTGCTTTCGAGATTGCAAAGAACGAATAGCAGTCGCCCTGCCCTGAGCGGAGCATGTTAAGTGCTGCGATCACATAGTTACTTTTATCAGAGTCATTTACAAATACAAAGTTGCTTGTAATATAGGCAAAGATCGCTTCGGTCTTTTCTCTAGGACTCATGCCATCTTTTATAATATCCGCCAGGATCGCATCAACCTGATTAAACAGGTCTTGTTCATCTGCCGTGTGTTCTGCAATGGTGAGCGTGACCGTCACTGTCGTTGTATGTCCTGCGGCGTCCGTCGCCGTGTATACTACAGGATACTCGCCGACTTTACTTGGGTCAACTGCAGAATTATCAATCTCCAGATCATAGCTTCCGCTGTTATCCGTAACATCCACATGTGCTTTGTACTGAATACTGTCACCAACATAAGCGGTAAAGCTTTCTGCCGCCAGAAACTCCGGCGCCTTCGTATCTTTTACACTGATCTTTGCCGGGTACTCTGTCCCTTTGTACAGCAGTTGTACATCATAATCGCCTTCTAAATGAAAATCAATGCCGGAAAGATCAGTGACCAGATGGGTCTGTGCTTCATCGATCTCTTCATCCGGTATAAAACTGTAGATCGTCGGAGTCTCTACCCCAACCTCCAGGTTCATCTGATATACGGTCGGATATAAGGTCACCTTCGCATGCTTTTCGTTCTGGTTTCCTGCACTATCAGTCGCAACGATAGAAATGTCCTGTTCCGTTCCGTAGAGTGTCGGATCCGGTGCTATTCCAAAAGTCACTTCTGTTGCGGTCACATCTTCAAGCGACGTAACAAAGGCAGGCGCTGACCCGTCATCTCCATATCCTACGACCCGCTCTTCGAGGATTTCCATTTCAGGTGCTTTCGTATCCTGAATGATCAGCGTGCTTTTATGTGTAAATAAGCCGGCCTTGATCGAGAGGTGATAGGTTCCGGGTACGTTCGGATCAAACGCTTCGCTCTCTTCGGTATAAGCCGCATTTGCACGTGGCACACGAAGGAATCGTTTAACAGAAAACTCCGTCCCTGCTTCCACACGGACAGTTGCCCTGACAGGAAATGCTTCAAACAGCAGGACAAAAAATACAAAGAGAACGGCTGCTAATATCAGCAAACGACGAAGGAGCTGCTTGGTCCGTTGTCTTTTCTGTATCCTTCTTTGCTGAACTCGTTTCTGCTGCGCACGGATCTGATGAGGATTTCCCTGCCGCAGCCTTCTTTGCTGTGTGCTGTTTTGATAGCGCGTGCTTTGATAGCGTGCCCGGCTTTGCGTTGTCCTGCTTTGGGAACTTCTCTGGGGAGCGCTCCTTCTTGGCGCTCTCTGCTGCTCTCTCCTGCGGCTTCTGGCTGCTTCCATTTGTGCGCTCTGTCTCATATGTTCGTGAATCTTCGCACGGTCTATTCTTTTTGTTATAGAACGTTCTCGTCTCATGCAGCCTGCTCTTTTACAAATTCCCTTTAGTTACAATTCTTTTATCGGCTTATGATTAAACCGTAAGGCCGTACTGCTCACACAGCATAGTGACTGTCAGTGCGATCAAAAGATAGTCAATCTCATATGCGCCCATCAGCTTAAAGTCATCCTGCAGATAGAGGCCTTTTAACTCATTGATCTTTTCCAGATCAAAAATATCATATTTACGGATCAGGTCTTCGGAAAGAAAATCAAGATTCGATGCTTTCTTGATCATGGATGACATACCCGGTGCCTGGAACGGGAATTTTCTCCGTTTCAAGATCTCATCCGGTACGATCCCTTCTCCGGCTTTTTTCAAAATATATTTTTCGTTTGCACCATTCAGCTTATATTTATCCGGCATGGTGAAAACGAATTCCAACAGTTCTTTGTCCAGGAATGGATGACGCCCCTCAACAGAATGTGAGAAGATCATGCGGTCTCCATGTTCTCCAAGGAGATGATCTGCAAGACGCAGTTTTGCATCAATATAAGATCTGCGCTTTGCATCAGAAAGACCTTTCAGGCGCTCCACATTTACAGGGCTTTCTGCGAAAGCGGAAAACTCTTCCACAGAATCTCTCATGCGCTGAGAATAGATCTGTTTGTGGATCTCTCGAATCTGTGGATGATTTCTCTCAAAACGGAAATACGGATCTCCCCAAAGGCGTTCATTGACTTCGCACTCTTCCTTTGTCATTTTTCCTTTTTGCATCTGACGGAACTGATCGACCGTATAGCCGATATATCCACAGAAAAACTCATCCGAACCCTGGCCTGTCAGAACTGCCTTTGCCGGTGAATCTGACACTAATTTAGACAGCAGAAAGGCTGCAACATCATAGCTTTCCTTAACCGCACTCTCTGCATGATAGATAACAGATGGGAGGTTTTCCCAGATTTCTTTTTCTGTGATGCGGACGTTATAATGCTTTGAGTTAACGCAATCCTTAACGATTTTCTGGAAACGGCTTTCATCCAGATCTCCATCTCCAATCTCTGCTGAGAAGGAATAATGGCTGTCTAAGAGGAATTTCCCGACAAAACATGCCACGATAGAACTGTCGAGACCACCGGAAATATAGAAACCGATCGGAACGTCTGCAATCAGTCTTCTGGAGATTGACTGCTTCAGTAATTCCCGTAGTGTCTCTACATAATACTCTTCCCCTTTATCTTCCGTCTCGACCGGATACATAATGTCCCAGTACTCTCTGTCTTCTACGCCCTCTTTATTACAGATCAGCATATGTCCCGGTCTTAAGGAATTGATGTCCTTAAAGAAGGTCTCCGGAGAAATTGCACCGCCCGGATAGTTCATCAGCTGATCCACAGCCTTCATGTTAAGCTTTCTCGTCATATGCGGATATTCCAGGATTGCTTTCACCTCGGATGCAAAGATCATGCGTCCGTCAAAGTCGGAGTAAAAGAGCGGGCTGATTCCAACATAATCTCTCACCAGCACCAACTGGTCGATCCTGCCGTCGAAGATGGCCACCGAAAACTGACCATTCATCATTTTCGGAAACTCCAGTCCATACTCCTCGTAAAGGTGAATCACAACTTCGGTATCCGTTCCGCTGCGGAAGACGTGACCTTTTGCAATCAGTTCTTCTCTCAGCTCTTTATAATTAAAAATCTCGCCGTTACAGATCGAGACGATATCTCCGTCTTCGTTTTTAAACGGCTGCATTCCGCCTGTAAGGTCGATAAAACTAAGACGGTTAAATCCAAGTCCAACAGTATCGTTTACAAAAAGGTCCTCTCCATCCGGTCCGCGATGCTTGATCTTTGCAAGCATCTGACGAATCAGTGGTTCTTCTACCTTTGATGTATTTTTCATGTTATAAATGCCACATATTCCGCACATGTTGTTTCTCCGTCCTTTTCCTATTTCATCTATCAATGTCACCATTGACACGTTGTCACCAACTGTCAATGTTTTTCAATTCTACTCAAGCGGGCTTTTGTAAGTAATGCCGTACTTTTCTTCCTGCTCGTGGATCTCTGCTTCATAGTCTTTGATGTTCTGTTCCCAGATGGCATCTAGTTCTGCATCTCCTCTGCGGTCCGATACTCCCATATCATGAAGCACCGGTCCGATGAAGTGTGCCAGCTTTTCTGCGCCGGAAAGGTTCATATGAAGTCCACCATCATAAGTGTCTGTCGTATAATCCACCCCGGTCTGATCCTGGATCTCGAGGAAGTTGATATAAGGAATCTGATACTTTTCTGCATAGGCCTCGACCTGTGTTTCGTATTCCTCATACCATTCCGGGTAAAGGCTCGGTGCCTTGATGAAAAGCAGCTTGATATCGTTTTCTTCGCAGATCGTTCGGATCTTATCCAGATATTCCATTGCCTTGTCACCAAAGGTGTAATCGGCCAATGGCCTTCCCGGCGGGATGTTTTCTGCCGGCAGGGAATCGATCCGCATAAAGTATCCGTTGTGGGACACCTTTTTGGAATGGAACATATATTCAAAATCCGTCTTCTTCAGTTCGTTCCATCTTGAATGATATCTTAAAAGCGGGAAAACATATTCGATAAAATGTTCTTCCTCCGTCATGGAAGCTTTGATCGCACCGATCTTGGAAGTCGACCAGCGCATCCCTTCGATACTCATCCGGTTATAGGCTTCTGACTGGGATTCATTAAACTGCAGGGACTGAATATTGAATACCACGGCTTCGGGCTTATGATAGCGCAGGGTATCTTCAAGCAGATAATAAGACTGCCAAATGTACTGCTCAGCACTGCCTCGGATATAGCTGTTAATTCCGTATTCATTCCAAAGAACGACCGGTGAAAAGTTTTCATAGACTTCGCAGTCTCCAATGAAGATCACGTCAAAGTCTTTGTTCTCTTCCTGGTAATATTCCGCTACAAAAGCACCCTCAACAATATCATCCACATATTTTGGAATGAAAAGGCGCTGCAGCAGATAAAGCACTCCGACCGTAATGACGAGTGTTATGATAACTGCAATAATAACTTTGCTTTTCTTTTGCTTTTTCTTTTCCATTGTCACTGTTTTTATCTATCCATTAGAACTGGTTGTAAATGAACTGGCTGGAATCATAACCAATTCCGTAGGTTCCGAAGATCAATACGACCAGGAATAAAATCACCCATAAAGTATATTTTTCCGGACGAACCTTCTGTGTGATCGCCTCACGGATATCACCGTGTTTGTTTTTATAAAGGCTGACACAGAATACAATAATGACTCCCACTCCCAGAACAATATAATCGGAAACATTGATGCCAAGATCTAAGAGTCCGCCTTCTGCAACGCTGTCCCAGTTCGCTGAAGTGAAGATCGATCCAAATGCACGGAAGGCATCACCCACATTCTTGCAAACATCAAACATGTTCAGCGCACAGATCAGGACAAAGGTCCTTAAGATCTGGAAAATGCGATACGGAAGTTTATCCGCAAAGGTGAAGCGCTTATGGAAACGCTCGTAAAGAGATTCAAACTCTTCAGAAACCATGAGGATGAACCAGTTCGCAAGTCCCCAAACGATGAATGTCCAACTTGCCCCGTGCCAAAGGCCTGTCAAAAACCAGACAACAAAAGAGGAAAGATAAACCGGAAGACGTTTTCCGATCCTCTGTCCCAGATGTTTCTTTGCAAATTTGGAAATTGACTGCATTCCCTTGGTGGAAGACAGCGGATAAAAGATATAATCACGGAACCAATTGCACATCGTGATGTGCCATCTTCTCCAGTATTCTTTCAGGGAAGTTGAAAAATACGGCAGATTAAAGTTCTCCTGAACTTTGATGCCGAGCATTTCCGCCACACCAATCGTGATGTCGATTCCTCCGGTGAAATCCGCATAAAGCTGGATGGTATAGAACAGCATACCGAATAAGGTATAGGCACCGGAATGGGCGTTCAGATCAGAAAAGATCGTCTGAACTGCCGGCATCATGCGGTCGGCGATGACCAGTTTTTTAAAGAATCCCCAAAGGATCCTCTGGAGTCCGAACGCAACCGCCTGCTTGTTAAACGGATGTGGTGTATAAAGCGTTTCCGATAAATCTTTAAATCGGCTGATCGGACCTTGAACAAGCTGAGGGAAGAATGACACAAACAGTGCAAATTTAAATACATTCTTCTCGGCCTCGATCGTTCCTCTTGAAACATCAAACAGATAAGAAAGTGCCTGCAGGGTATAAAAGGAAATACCGAGCGGCATTGCGATATCTAAAAAGGAAAGCTGTGTCGCCTGCCCCGTAGCAGACAACACAGCATTGATATTACCCACAAAAAAGTTTGCGTACTTGACCACTGCTAAGATCCCTAAGCAGAGGATAACGGCAATGACCTGGAAAACCATACGTCTCTTTTTCTGTGCTGCTTTATATTCCTTTTTCTCGTCGCGAGAAAGCTCTTTCTTATGCTGTGCAATAAAGTCATTCTGCTCTTTCAGTCTGGAGCCGATGATCCTGGCAGCAAAGTATACGATCAACGTCACTGCTAGAAGGTAAGGGATGTAAATCGGACCCGCAATTGCGTAGAACACATAACTTGCGACTAACAATAACACCCACTGTACTTTGCCGGGAAGCAAATAATACAGTACCCCAAGGACTGCAATAAACAGCAGAAAACCATACGAAGTAAACAGCATATGAGGATTATTCCTCCTCTAATTTCTGGATCAGCGCATACAGAGCCTGTGCTGAATTGAAGTTTTCCGGTACGATATACTCCGCGGAGATCGTAACGTCAAAGGTCTCACTGATTTCTGAGATCAATGTAACGATATCAAAGGAATCTAAGATTCCGCCTTCAATCAGTGCTGTTTCATTTTCAAAATCTACATCCGGATGAAGTTCTTCCAGGATTGCTAATAATTCTTCCATATCAGACATGCCCTTTCGTTTTATTCTTCTGTCATTTCTTCCTGAGTTTCTTCTGCTGCAGTTTCCTCAGCTGTCTCAGAATCTCCGATGACTTCTACATATTCTTCCACTGCTTCTGTCTCAGTTTCCTCAGACTGTGCTTCCGCATTCTCTTCCAATGCTTTTGCTGCAGCTTCCTCTTCTGCTCTTCTCTGAGCTTCAAGGATCATTTCATCAGTATTTAAGTGTACATCTCTGTAACGCTTCATACCGGTTCCTGCAGGAATCAGCTTACCGATGATAACGTTCTCTTTCAGTCCGATCAACGGATCGACCTTACCGTTGATTGCAGCTTCTGTCAGGATCTTGGTTGTCTCCTGGAAGGATGCTGCAGACAGGAAGGAGTTCGTTGCCAGAGACGCCTTTGTGATACCAAGGATGATCTGCTTTCCTTTTGCCGGCTCTTTGCCTTCAGCGATCAGGGCTTTGTTCACTTTCTTGAATTCAGAAAGGTTAACCGTCGTTCCAGCAAGGAAATCGGAATCTCCGGCCTCTTCAATGTTGATCTTCTTCAGCATCTGACGAACGATCACTTCGATGTGTTTATCGTTGATCTCAACACCCTGAAGTCTGTACACTCTCTGTACTTCCTTCATGATGTAATCCTGAACGTCCTTAACATCCTTGACTTTCAGGATATCGTGCGGGTTGATGCTACCTTCGGTCAGTCTTTCACCAACTTCAACGTGAACTTTCTCGCCTTCCTGCATTCTTGTTGTGGAGCCGTAAGGAATCAGATATGCTTTTTCCTTGCCGTCTTCTGCAGTAACAACGATCTCACGTTTGTTCTTATTCATGCGGATCTCAGCTTCGCCTGCAAACTCGGAAATGATCGCAACACCCTTCGGCTTACGGGCTTCAAAAAGTTCCTCAACACGAGGAAGACCCTGTGTGATATCGTCACCTGCCACACCACCAGTATGGAAGGTTCTCATTGTCAGCTGTGTACCCGGCTCACCGATGGACTGTGCAGCGATAATACCAACTGCCTCACCAACCTGAACTGCCTGGCCGGTTGCCATGTTTGCGCCGTAGCACTTAGAGCAGATGCCTGTTTCGCTCTGGCAGGTAAGTGCCGTACGGATCTTCACAGATTCAATTCCGCTGTCAACAACTTTGTCTGCACGGGAAGGAGTGATCATCGTGTTCTTCTTAACAAGAACGTTTCCTTCGCTGTCAACGATATCTTCTGCTGCATAGCGGCCTAAGATACGTTCTCTTAAGTTTTCGATTTCTTCTTTTCCATCCATGAAAGCGGATACTTCCATGAATGGGATTTCCTCTTCACCTTCGCAGCAATCAAGCTGGTTGATGATGAGTTCCTGTGCGACGTCAACCAGACGACGTGTCAGGTAACCGGAGTCTGCGGTACGAAGTGCGGTATCGGAAAGACCTTTTCTTGCGCCGTGTGCAGAGATGAAGTATTCCAAAACGTCCAGACCTTCACGGAAGTTGGACTTGATCGGAAGTTCGATCGTACGTCCGGTCGTATCTGCCATAAGACCACGCATGCCGGCAAGCTGTTTGATCTGCTGATCACTACCACGGGCACCGGAGTCTGCCATCATGTAAATGTTGTTGTATTTGTCCAGCGTATTCATCAGCGCTTTCGTTACTTCATGGTCGGCTTCCTCCCATGTCTGGATAACGCTGCTGTAACGCTCTTCTTCTGTCATGAGACCCATACGGAAATCGTTCTGCAGGTCTTCGACGGTCTCTTCTGCCTTCTTAATGATCTCTTTCTTCTCTTCCGGTACAGTCATATCGGAAATAGAAACTGTGAAAGCAGCTCTTGTTGCGTATTTGTATCCCATGCTCTTGATGTTATCAAGAACTTCGGCGGTCACAGTTGCACCATGGATATTGATAACTTTCTCCAGGATCTTCTTTAAGGATTTCTTATCAACCAGTTTGTCGATCTCGAGTTTCAGATAGTCTTCATCTGTCTTTCTCTCGATAAATCCAAGGTCCTGAGGAATGATCTCGTTAAAGAGCATTCTTCCGAGGGAAGTATCAATGATTCCGCGAACCTGTTTTCCTTCCGGTGTCTTTCTTTCCACTCTGACTCTGATCTTGGAGTGAAGAGTGATGTCATGATTCTCATAAGCAAGGATCGCTTCGTTAATATTCTTAAATGCTTTGCCTTCGCCCGGCTCTCCATCACGCTGCTGGGTCAGGTAATAGATACCAAGTACCATATCCTGGCTAGGAACAGCAACCGGCGCACCATCAGACGGCTTTAAGAGGTTGTTCGGAGAAAGCAGAAGGAATCTGCACTCTGCCTGTGCCTCTGCAGAAAGTGGAAGGTGTGCTGCCATCTGGTCACCGTCGAAGTCGGCGTTGTATGCAGTACATACGAGCGGATGCAGGCGGATCGCACGTCCTTCAACCAGGATCGGCTCAAACGCCTGGATACCAAGTCTGTGAAGCGTTGGAGCACGGTTTAACATAACCGGATGCTCTTTGATAACTTCTTCTAAGACATCCCAGACTTCCGGCTGAAGTTTTTCAACCATCTTCTTTGCCTGTTTGATGTTGTTTGCTTTTTCATAGTCGCAGAGCTTCTTCATTACGAACGGTTTGAAAAGCTCAACAGCCATTTCTTTCGGAAGACCACACTGATAGATCTTAAGTTCCGGACCTACAACGATAACGGAACGTCCGGAGTAGTCAACACGTTTTCCGAGCAGGTTCTGACGGAAACGTCCCTGCTTACCTTTCAGCATATCGGAAAGAGATTTTAAGGAACGGTTGCCAGGTCCTGTGACCGGACGGCCTCTTCTGCCGTTGTCGATCAGAGCATCGACTGCTTCCTGAAGCATTCTCTTTTCATTGCGAACGATGATCTCCGGTCCGCCCTGCTCAAGGAGTCTCTTCAGACGGTTGTTTCTATTGATGATACGTCTGTAAAGATCGTTCAAGTCGGAGGTTGCGAAACGGCCACCGTCGAGCTGAACCATCGGGCGGATATCCGGAGGGATAACCGGGATGACCTTAAGGACCATCCATTCCGGTCTGTTTCCGCTCTTTCTGAATGCCTCAACAACTTCTAATCTCTTTAATAATTTTGCTTTTTTCTGTCCGGTGGACTCATCTAAAGAAGCACGAAGTTCTTCAGCAAGTTCATCCAGATCGATCTTGGATAAAATCTCATCGATCGCTTCTGCACCCATTCCAACACGAAGTGTGGAAGCTGCCTCGCCGTTTCTTTCAAGCGCTTCGTTATATTCTTTCTCGGAAAGAACATCCTTGTACTGAAGATCGGTCTCGCCCGGATCTAATACGATGTGGCTTGGAAAGTATAATACTTTTTCCAGTGTCTTCGGTGACAGATCCAGCATCAGTCCCATTCTGGAAGGGATGCCCTTGAAATACCAGATGTGGGAAACCGGAGCTGCAAGCTCAATTGAGCCCATACGCTCACGACGTACAGAAGCCTTTGTAACTTCTACGCCGCAGCGGTCACAGATAACACCTTTATATCTGATTTTTTTGTATTTACCGCAATGACATTCCCAGTCTTTGCTCGGTCCGAAAATACGCTCACAGAATAGACCATCTTTTTCCGGCTTGAGGGTTCTGTAGTTGATCGTTTCCGGTTTTGTGACTTCACCATGAGACCACTCTCTGATCTTTTCCGGCGATGCAAGACCGATACGGATCTTGTCAAATGTCATTGGCTCATAGGTTGAATTATTTGTCTGTGCCATGGCTTCCTCCCTCCTATTCTTCGTCATATGCATCGTCATCAGCGGCGGTGTCATAATCGTCAACAGTTACTAATCCTTCATTCGTGAATTCCTGTACGGAGAATCCATGTCTTGCAACGTCTTCTCTGCCCTTCGGGTAGTTGTTATTGGAAAGCATTGCATTGAAGTTGGTCTCACCATAGTCAACAGACTCAAGGAGTTTGATCTCTTCGTCGTTCTCATTCAGGACCTTGATATCAAGTGCAAGGGACTGAAGCTCTTTCACTAATACCTTGAAGGATTCCGGAGTTCCGGCCTTCGGAATGTTTTCGCCCTTAATGATTGCTTCATAGGTCTTAACACGTCCTACCAGGTCGTCAGACTTCACAGTCAGGATCTCCTGCAGTGTGTAAGAAGCACCATATGCCTCAAGAGCCCAAACCTCCATCTCACCGAAACGCTGTCCACCGAACTGTGCCTTACCACCTAACGGCTGCTGCGTTACTAAGGAGTATGGTCCGGTCGAACGTGCGTGGATCTTGTCGTCAACTAAGTGATGGAGTTTCAGGTAGTGCATCTGTCCGATCGTTACCGGAGCATCAAAGAACTCGCCGGTACGTCCGTCACGAAGCTGCACCTTACCATCACGGCTGATCGGAACGCCCTTCCACTCTGCGCGGTGATCTAAGTGGTTTCCTAAATATTTAATGATCTCAGGATCTAAGATATCCTCATATTTCTTTTTGAAGTCGCTCCACTCGCCATTGACATAATCATTTGCCATGTCCAGGGTATCCATGATGTCATACTCGTTTGCACCATCGAATACCGGAGTTGCAATGTTAAATCCAAGAGCCTTTGCTGCAAGAGAAAGGTGAGTCTCTAAGATCTGTCCGATATTCATACGGCTAGGTACGCCGAGCGGATTCAGCACGATGTCGAGCGGACGTCCATTCGGAAGGAACGGCATATCTTCAATTGGAAGAACGCGGGATACAACACCCTTGTTACCATGACGACCTGCCATCTTATCACCGACAGAGATCTTTCTCTTCTGTGCGATATAGACACGTACAGTCTGGTTTACGCCCGGGCTCAGCTCATCGCCTGCTTCTCTGGTAAATACCTTCGCATCAACAACGATACCATAAGCACCGTGAGGAACTTTCAGGGAGTTATCTCTGAACTCTCTTGCCTTCTCACCGAAGATTGCACGCAACAGACGCTCTTCCGGAGTCAGTTCCGTTTCTCCCTTCGGAGTGACTTTACCGACCAGGATGTCACCTGCGTGAACTTCAGCACCAATGCGGATGATTCCGCGCTCATCAAGATCTTTCAGCGCTTCATCACCAACACCCGGAACGTCTCTTGTGATCTCTTCCGGTCCGAGTTTTGTATCACGAGCTTCTGTCTCATATCTTTCAATATGGATTGAAGTATAAACATCATCTCTTACGAGGCGCTCGCTGATCAATACAGCATCCTCGTAGTTGTAGCCTTCCCATGTCATGAATCCGATCAGCGGGTTCTTTCCTAATGCGATCTCGCCGTTGGAAGTGCTTGCACCGTCTGCAATGACCTGGCCAGCTTTGACTTTCTCGCCTTTTTCAACGATCGGTCTCTGGTTGTAGCAGTTGCTCTGGTTGGATCTGACAAATTTTGCTACTTTATAAGTTTTGTAGATTCCGTCTTTTCCGCGGATTCCGATCTCATTTGCACTGACATGCTCAACAACACCATCGGTATCTGCGAGAACGCAGACGCCGGAGTCTTTTGCTGTCTTTGCTTCCATTCCTGTTCCGACAACCGGAGCTTCCGTTGTCAGAAGCGGAACTGCCTGACGCTGCATGTTGGATCCCATCAGCGCACGGTTAGCATCGTCGTTCTCTAAGAACGGGATCATGGATGTTGCTGCGGAGAAGACCATCTTCGGAGATACGTCCATCAGATCAACTTCTGTCTTATCGTACTCACTGGTCTCATCCTGGTAACGGCCGGCAACCGTGTTGCGGACGAAATGTCCTGCTTCATCAAGCTGCTCGTTTGCCTGTGCAACTTTATATTTATCTTCTTCGTCTGCTGTCAGATAAACAACTCTGTCAGTGACGACCGGATTTTCCGGATCGGTCTTATCGATCACACGATAAGGAGCCTCGATAAATCCATATTTATTGACACGTGCATAACTTGCCAGGGAGTTGATCAGACCGATGTTCGGACCTTCAGGGGTCTCGATCGGGCACATACGACCATAGTGGGTGTAGTGAACATCTCGAACCTCGAATCCGGCACGGTCTCTGGAAAGTCCACCAGGTCCCAAAGCGGAAAGACGTCTCTTGTGTGTCAGCTCACCAAGCGGGTTACACTGATCCATGAACTGGGACAGCTGGGAGGATCCGAAGAACTCTCTGACTGCAGCTGTAACCGGTTTGATATTGATCAATGACTGCGGAGTGATCGTATCAATATCCTGTGTCTGCATTCTTTCATGGACAACTCTTTCCATACGGGAAAGACCGACACGGTACTGATTCTGAAGGAGCTCTCCGACAGAACGGATACGACGGTTTCCTAAATGGTCGATATCGTCAAAGTTTCCAAGGCCGGAATCAAGGTTCAGACCATAGGAGATACTTGCGAAGATATCTTCTTTTGTAATATGTTTCGGGATCAGCAGAGGAATGCTCTTTCTGATCGCTTCTTTAATATCTGCCTTCTTTGTGTTTTCAGAAAGGATCTTTTCCAGAGCCGGATAGTAAACGCGCTCTGTAATACCCAGTTCTTCTTTTTCTTTTTCAGAAAGGTTGACATATTCCTCGATGTCTACAACAAGGTTGGAAAGAACTTTGACTGCTCTTCCGTCGCCCTGAACCAGTACGCAAGGAACGGCACCATTCTGAATGCGCTCTGCAAGGTCTTCATCAACAACGGTTCCTGCTTCAGCCAGGATCTCACCTGTTCCGCGATGGATCACATCTTCTGCGAGAGTTGCTCCAACTAAGCGGTTCTTGTAAGCAAGTTTCTTGTTGAATTTATAACGACCGACCTTTGCAAGATCATATCTTCTGTTATCAAAGAACATGGAGTTGATCAGGTTTTCCGCATTCTCTACCTGAAGCGGCTCACCCGGACGGAGCTTTCTGTAAAGCTCTAAGATACCTTCTTTATAGTTTCTGGAGACATCTTTTTCAAAGCAAGCAAGGATCTTCGGCTCTTCACCGAACATCTCAAGAATTTCTTCATTTGTTCCTACGCCAAGTGCTCTGATCAGAACAGTGACAGGAACCTTTCTTGCTTTGTCAGCATGAACGTAATAAACATCGTTTGAGTCCGTCTCATACTCAAACCACGCACCTCTGTTCGGAATTACGTTGCATGCGTAAAGTTCTTTACCTAATTTGTCACGGCTTAATGTGAAGTAGATACCAGGGGAACGAACCAACTGGGAAACGATAACACGCTCTGCACCGTTGATTACGAATGTACCGGTCTCTGTCATCAGCGGCATATCGCCCATGAAGATCTCATGCTCGCTGATCTCGCCTGTTTCTTTATTATTAAGTCGAACTCTCACTTTTAAAGGAGCAGCGTAAGTAGCATCTCGCTCTTTACACTCTTCAATCGTGTACTTGATATCTTCTCTTGCAATCTGGAAGTCAACGAACTCAAGACTTAAGCTCTGGTTGAAGTCCTCGATCGGAGAGATATCTGAAAAGATTTCTTTCAGACCATCAGTGATAAACCACTGATATGAAGCTTTTTGGATTTCAATAAGATTTGGCATTTCCAGAACTTCTTCCTGTTTGGAATACTTCATTCTGATTCCCTTGCCATATTTTCCGGGACGGATTCTGTTTTTCTCCATTAAATCGCTTTCTCCTTTGTTCCTTGGGTTAACTTGCAGCCTGGCCTCAAATCCCGTAAACACCTTATTTTACAGGGTTTTTCTGGCCCTTCACACCTTGCGGATTTCGATTTTTTGCGCGCACAAAAAACCACTTCTCCACAGTAGTGCAACGTATAGTATACGTCAAGGGACCTTGGGAGTCAACAATTATTTTTATTATTTTTCAGCCGGCCTAGAATAGCCTGCACACTTTGCTCCATGCGAAAGATTCTAAGTTCGCTGCACGTCTGATGGACAACTCCGGTCTGCGGTGCGTACAAGTAGCGCTCCTCGACCTGCGTATCAGCCGCACAGCTTACTAAGAACTTTCGCAGGGTGGATCAAAGTCGCGCAGTTCTATTCTCTCCGGCTGAAAAAAACAAAAAAACGGTTGGGAGAATCTCCCAACCGCTTGATGTCTGTTAAAGAATTGTCGCAATACTTATTTAGCAGTACCTTTAGCGCCTTCTTCTTCCAGTTTTGCAATAAGATCGTCAGCCTCTGCCTTAGAGATACCCTCTTTGATGATAGACGGAGCTTTGTCAACGAGTTCTTTTGCTTCTTTAAGTCCAAGACCTGTGTAGTCACGAACGATTTTGATGACTTTAACTTTGTTCGGGCCGATCTCTGTCAGCTCAACATCGAACTCAGTCTTCTCTTCTGCTGCTGCGCCAGCATCGCCAGCTGCTGCTGCAACGACTACGCCTGCTGCTGCAGATACGCCAAACTCTTCTTCACATGCTTTTACTAAATCATTTAATTCTAATACGGACAGCTCTTTGATCGCTGCGATGAATTCTTCAGTTGTCATTTTTGCCATTTTTAAATCTCCTTTAAAATATCGGTTCTTTCAATAGAACTACTTCATTTGTTTCTACAAAATTACTCAGCAGTTTCTTCAGCCGGTGCCTCAGCTGCCGGAGCTTCCTCGGAAGGTGCTTCCGCTTCAGCCGGTGCTGCTTCTTCTGCTGCCGGAGCCTCTTCTGCAGGTGCCTCTGCCTCTGCCGGTGCTCCGCCATTTTCTGCGATCTGGTTCAGAACTCTTGCCAGGTTGGTGATCGGTGACTTCATGCTGCCGAGCAATCTGGAGAGAAGTTCTTCTCTTGAAGGAACGTTAGCGATAGCAACGATTCCTGCAGCATCATAATACTCGCCTTCAACGACGCCGGCTTTCATTTCAAGTGCCGGAGCATCTTTCATGAACTTGTTGATGATGCTTGCAGCTGTTGTTGCGTCTTCTTTGGAGATCGCAATTGCTGTAGGTCCTTCCAGATGTGGTGCCAATGTCTCAAACGGAGTGTCTTTTACAGCGAAATTGATCATGGAGTTCTTGTATACTTTGTAAACAACTCCGGCTTCTCTTAACTGTTTACGAAGACGAGTATCTTCATCAACAGTCAGTCCGCGGTAGTCTACAAGAACTGCAGATGCTGCGCCGTCAAGATGTGCCGCAATTTCCTGGACAATCGGCTGTTTCTGTTCAACTTTTGCCATTTTCTTCCTCCTTATAAATTCTTTTTGCCGATAATAAGGAATCAGGTTTAAATAAAATCCCTCTCTGCACGAAAACAGAGAGGGAGCAGTAAACTCTTATTATCCTCGGCAGGTTGATCTACGTTACGCTTATTCAAGCACCTGCTGTCTTCGGCAATTTATTTATTTAACATAATATCCTGATTATGTCAAATAACATATTTAATTTTTTTGGTTCCTGAGATGATTAGTTCGTCAATTTTGCAACGTTGATCTTGATTCCAGGTCCCATTGTGGAAGCTACGGTCAGGGTCTTGATGTAAGTTCCCTTAAGAGCTGCCGGTCTTGCTTTGATGATTGCATCCATAAGAGCTTTGAAGTTCTCTTCCAGTTTTGCAGTATCAAAGGAAACTTTTCCGACCGGTACATGGACGATGTTTGCTTTGTCCAGTCTGTACTCAATTTTACCAGCTTTGATTTCTTTGACTGCTTTTGCAACATCCATTGTTACTGTTCCGGCTTTCGGGTTCGGCATTAAGCCTTTCGGTCCTAAGATCTTACCAAGACGTCCGACAACACCCATCATATCCGGTGTAGCAACAACAACATCATACTCGAACCAGTTTTCATTCTGGATCTTCGGAATCAGTTCCTCAGCTCCTACGAAATCAGCGCCTGCTTCCTGAGCTTCTTTTTCTTTTTCGCCTTTTGCGAATACCAGGACACGAACATCTTTACCTGTTCCGTTCGGGAGAACAACGGCTCCACGGATCTGCTGGTCAGCATGACGTCCGTCGCATCCTGTTCTGATGTGAACTTCTACTGTCTCGTCGAATTTTGCATGTGCACATTCTTTTACGAGTTCCAGTGCTTCTGTCACATCGTAGAGATTCATGCGGTCAACTTTAGCGTTAGCCTCTACTGTCTTTTTTCCACGTTTCATAATGAATTACCTCCTGTGGTTATTCGGGGGAAACGTCCCCTCCCACGTTCATGATGCGTTTAAAAACGCAGTTTCTTGTATCAAAACATACAGCTGTATGTTTTTAACGGATTAGTCTTCTACAACAACACCCATGGAACGGCAGGTTCCTTCGATCATGCTCATAGCGGTCTCAAGAGTTGCTGCGTTGAGATCCGGCATCTTTGTCTCAGCGATCTGCTGAATATCTGCCTTAGAGATTGTTGCAACTTTCTTTCTGTTCGGCTCGCCGGAACCAGACTCAATCTTGCATGCTTTCTTGATCAGAACAGCTGCCGGAGGAGTCTTTGTGATGAAAGTAAAGCTTCTGTCAGCATAAACTGTGATAACGACCGGAATGATCATTCCCATCTGATCAGCAGTTCTTGCGTTGAATTCTTTTGTGAACTGTACAATGTTAACACCATACTGTCCAAGTGCCGGTCCTACCGGAGGTGCAGGGCTTGCTTTTCCTGCTTCTATCTGTAATTTGATATATCCTTCAATTTTCTTTGCCATGACTTTAGTCTCCCTTTACATTTTCTTGATATCCATAAAGCTTATATCTACAGGTGTTTCTCTGCCGAACATATCAACATTGATCGTTACGGTCTGTTTACTTTCGTTTACACCGATCACCTTGCCAACTGTGCCTTCCCAGACACCTGCAATTGCAGTAACCAGATCACCGACTTCGTAAGAAACAACTACCTGCTCGCCTTCAGACATCAGCGGTTTGATTTCTTCTTCCGTAAGCGGAACCGGCTTTGATCCAGGTCCTACGAATCCGGTCACGCCTCTGGTGTTACGAACCACATACCATGTGTTGTCGTTCATTACCATATTAATAAGGACATATCCCGGGAAGCGCTTTTTCTGGATCTGTTTGCGAACGCCGTTTTTAATTTCAACAACATCCTGCATCGGAACAGTGACTTCCAAGATCTGATCCTGAAGCTTTCTGTTCTCAATGGTTTTTTCAATGTTGGCTTTTACCTTATTCTCATAACCAGAATAGGTATGCACAACATACCAATTAGCTCCTTCTGCCATATAGTACTCCTCTATGCAATCAGACCAATCAGAGCCTGGATTCCTGTATCTAATAATCTGATCAGGACACCTAAAATGATCGTCACAACAATAATAAGCAGAGTCTGCTTTGCAACGTCTTTTTTATCAGGCCAGATGATCTTTTTGAACTCGATCTTGAGATTCTTAAAAAAGCTTCCTTTTTCTTTTTTCTCAACTGTATTCTCAGCCATAACGATTACTTCGTCTCCTTGTGCATCGTATGCTTTCTGCAGAATTTACAATATTTCATAGTCTCCATACGATCCGGATGGTTTTTCTTTTCCTTTGTCGTATCGTAGTTTCTCTGCTTGCACTCTGTGCATGCTAACGTGATCTTCGTTCTCATAGTGTTTTCTCCTTGAATTCATCCAACTCACTCAAATCGCCTCGCGGTGAAAACTTAAGCTCGCTTCGCTCGCTGTCCGTTTTCGCCTAATGAATCGTCATTCAAAAGCATATCTGCATGTAAACATGCGTATGCTTTTTCATGCCGTCTCGCTCGGCTCATTTTCGCACAAAAAAAAGGGTTCTTTCCCTTGTGCTCGACTAATATAGCACGAACAAGTCCTTCCGTCAACCAAAAAATCGGATTATTTTTAAAAACCGCCGGCCTGAAAAGCCGGCGGCAATACTCTTCTTAGGACTGGTATCCGTCCGGGTTCTGGCTCTGCCATCTCCAGGTATCCTGGCACATGCGGTCAAGGTCAAACTCAGCACTCCAGCCAAGTTCCTCCTTTGCCAGAGATGCATCCGCATAACACATATCGATATCGCCTGCACGGCGGGGATCAATTACATATGGAAGCTCTTTGCCGCAGGCTTTGCTGAAGGCTGCAACAATATCCAGAACGCTGTAGCCATTTCCGGTTCCGAGGTTATAAGTCTTTAATCCTAATGCACCGGGCTTTCCATCCGCCTTGGCTTCTTCTGCTGCAATTTTTTCAATCGCTTTGATATGGCCTTTTGCCAGATCCACCACGTGGATATAATCACGCACGCCGGTGCCGTCCGGTGTGTTATAGTCATTTCCAAATACATGGACCTTTTCCAGCTTTCCGACTGCGACCTTCGCTACATAAGGAAGGAGGTTGTTCGGAATGCCTGCCGGATCCTCCCCAATCATACCGCTTTCATGAGCTCCGATCGGATTGAAATACCGAAGAAGGATGATATTCCAGGAATCATCAGAACGATAGATATCTTTCAGGATATTTTCGATCATCAGTTTGGTGCGTCCGTAAGGATTCGTTGCACTGGTCGGAAAATCTTCTCTGATCGGAACGCTGGCCGGATTTCCATAAACGGTTGCAGAAGATGAAAAAACGATATTCTTGCATCCTGTCTCTTTCATTATATGAAGAAGTGTTAGCGTTCCACCGATATTGTTGTCATAATACTTCATCGGAATCTCGACCGATTCTCCAACAGCTTTAAGACCGGCAAAGTGGATCACAGCATACGGTTTTTCTTTCAGGAACACTTCCCGCAGCCCATCTTCATCACGGATATCAACCTGATAGAAGCTTGCGGA
>JAZQCK010000021.1:0-21230 GCA_045546255.1 Lachnospiraceae bacterium
CCGGCAAAAACAATTGCCGGCTACTTAGAAGAAGGCGGAAAAATGGGGATTGGCGCAGCAGTCGTCCTTGCCAGCGGGTTCTCCGAAGAACGCAGCGCAGAAGCCCAGGCTCTTTCCGATGAAGTCAAGGCAATCTGTCTGAAATATGATATCGCCCTTTGCGGCCCGAACTGCATCGGTATCGTAAATGGCATTGACAATGTCTGCGTGACAGCGAACAACGATGAGACAATGACGCTGCTTGCAGACGACAACCGCCGTGGTTTGGGAATTGTGGCACAAAGCGGCTACATCAGCTCCGGCTTTAACAATCCGGACTGCGATCCTCTTGCATTTATTGTCAGCGCAGGAAACTCCATTATCTGCGGCCTTGAAGACTATATGCTCTACTTTGCAAAAGAGCCCCGGATCAATGCGATCGCGGCGTACATCGAGGGAATTAAAAAACCGGACGTCTTAGAAGAAGCTCTGCGGATCGCTGCTGAAAACAGAAAACCTGTTATCGTACTGAAGGCAGGCTCCTCCGAAAAAGGCGGTTTTGCCGCTGCTTCCCACACTGGAAGCCTCGCAGGAAACTTCCGCAGTATCCAGACGATCCTGGAAAAATACGGCGTCATCTTTACCAGAAATCTCCAGGAGCTGGTCTCCACTGCCCGCATGTTCGCAGTACTCGACGGAAACTTTCCGAAGAAAGCGACCATGGGCGGCGTGAACTTCTCCGGCGGTGAAAATACGCTTTGTGCAGATACGTCCGAACGCGTCGGCATCCAGCTTCCGGACTTTGCCCAGAACACGGTTGAAACGATCAAGACCGTCGTCCCACCGTTTGCAACTCCGGCAAACCCGCTCGATGCGACGACGAATCTCTTCCGTGAGAAAGAAAAAGTCGAGACCTTGTTCCGCTGTGTCAGCGAAGACCCTTCCATTGGTCTGATGGCAGTTGGAACCGATGTCGGCATTCCTTCTGAACCAAAGGATTATACCTGTGCGGAGGTGCTGACAGAAATGAAGCAGCGAGGAGAGATCCTTCCGACGGTCATCATTCCGTCCTTTGAAAAACCAAGAAATCCGGAAGTCCGCATTCCTTTAGAGAAAGCCGGAATCCCGGTTCTCTCTACCGGAATCCATGCGTATGATGCGATCCGTCATCTTTTAGACTTTGTTGAATATGATTACTCCAAGGTTACTCCGGAGCTTGCAATCCCGGATGCTGCTAAAAGCACCGCTTCCGAAGAAGAAAAAGCGGCAGCTAAGGCAAAAAGTGGAAAACATACCTTAAGCGAATCCGAATCCAAGGAAGCACTGGCAAAAGAAGGCGTTCCGGTTCCGGCGCAGACTTTGATCACATCGGAGGCGGAACTGGAAGCTGCCGTCAAGAGCTTCTCTTATCCTTGCGTCATGAAGATCGACTCCGAAGATATTCCACATAAAACAGAAGCCGGCGGTGTGAAGCTGAATATTCAAAATGCAGGAGAGGCAGAAGAAGCATACTTCCAGATTATAGAGAGCTGCAAGGCTTATAAGCCGGACGCACAGCTGAACGGTGTTCTGATGCAGGAGATGGTCTCCGGCGATTTAGAAGTCCTGATCGGCATCACCTGCGATCCGCTCTTTGGTCCGCTCCTTCTTTGCGGTATGGGAGGCATCTATGCTGAAATGTTTAAAGATACGGCACTTTATCCATGCCCGTTAAATAAAGATGAGGCACTCAACATGCTGAAATCCTTAAAGATCTGGCCGATGTTTGAGGGCTGGAGAGGCGCTGCCCCGCTCGATGCAGACGCTTTAACAGATCTGATGGTCTCTGTATCACGCTATGCTGTTGCCCATAAAAACGACCTTGCAGAACTCGACCTCAATCCTGTTTTCGTAAGAGAAAAAGGCAAGGGGGTCTGTGCCGCAGATGCGCTGGTCGTATTGAAAAAATAAATCTTTTCTTTATCGCAGAAGAAACCTCTTATCGTCCGGCAGAGTGCACTGCCGGGCGATTCATTTTAAACATCATAAAATATTACAAAATATCTTAAGAATCTCGATTTACTTGGCTTTTTCTTCTGATATAATAACAGTGTAATAGTCTCTTAATATTTATGGCTTTTTTAGTGTGTGTAAAAATACAAAAAACCTTACTGTAAATATTCGAGGGATAATAAGTAAGGAAAGGAGAAAATGGGTGGATTATACCAAGTATGTATTGAAAGATAACGAAGAGTTAACTGCTCTCTTGGAAGACAAAGATAACCTCTTTGTTATCGCTTGTAACAAATGTTTCAAGGAATTTGAGTCCGTCGAGGAAACAGACGGAGATGATTTCGTGAAATTCGCTACTGATCTTGGCAAAAACGTTACCGGTCTCATCAAAGTCGATTTCCTTTGCAACCAGCTTCTTACACAGAAGAAACTCGAAGGAGTCGTTCCGGAAGGTACAGATTTTATCGTCGTCGCTTCCTGCGGACTGGGTATCCAGATCGTTGCTGACATGGAGGATCTTCCGGTTCTTGCAGCCAGCAACTCACTGAACTACATCGGACATCACGGCATGGCGCTTACACAGAAAACCTGTGGAGCATGCGCACAGTGCTACCTCAACATCACTGGAGGTATCTGTCCGATCGTTGACTGCTCCAAGAGCCTTTTGAACGGTCAGTGCGGCGGCGCGAAGAACGGCAAATGCGAGGTCGATCCGAAGAAAGACTGCGCATGGGAAAAGATCTATCAGAGATTGGAAGCTCAGGGACGTCAGGCAGACTTCTTAGAGCAGCCGATTCAGCTTCGCGACTATTCTAAATCCAATTTCAAAGTTGTAAATGATTATGTAAAAGAAATCCGTGACGGCCGTCTTACCGGCTACAACGGAGGTGTTCATCCGACAGAGAACAAAGAGCTTGCAGAAAACATTCCGCTTGCGAAGTTCCCTGAGCCGGAAACCGTTGTCATTCCGACTTCCATGCATGCAGGCGCTCCGGCGACTCCTGTTGTCAAAGTCGGCGATGCTGTTAAAGTCGGCCAGCTGATTGCTGAGCAGAACGGCTTTATCAGTGCAAACGTCCACTCTTCTGTAAGTGGTACGGTTGTTGCAATCGAGCCTCGTCCGCACTCCAGCGGCAGAGAGATCGATGCGATCGTAATCCAGAATGACAAACAGAACACACTTGATGAGTCTGTAAAACCGGCGAAGCCTCTTGAAGAGCTGACACCGGATGAGATCGTAGAGATCGTAAAAGACAAAGGTATCACCGGTATGGGTGGTGCAGGTTTCCCGACTTATGTCAAACTGAAACCGGGCAAACCGATCGACGCAGTTCTCTTAAACGGCTGCGAATGCGAGCCATATCTGACCGCAGACCACCGTGTTCTGCTTGAAGATGCAGACAGCGTGATCTATGGCCTCAAAGCAATCATCAAAGCAGTTGGTGCTCCGAAGGGCATCATCGTGATCGAGGATAACAAACCGGATGCAATCGAGCTGATGGAAGCAAAGGTTGCAGGCGATGATACGCTTGAAGTTGCAACGGTCAGAACGAAATATCCGCAGGGCGCAGAAAAGATGCTCATCAAGAACGTCATGAAGCGCATGGTTCCTTCCGGCGGACTTCCGGCAGATGTTGGAGCTGTCGTTGCAAACGTCAGCACCGCTGTTGCAATCTCCGATGCGATCCAGAAAGGCATGCCGCTTGTTGAGCGTGCAGTTTCTGTCACCGGTGATTACATGGCAAAACCTGCTAACTTCATGGTGAAGATCGGTACCAACGTTCAGGATATCATCGACTACTGCGGTGGAATCACCAAAGAAGGTGCTACCGTTAAAATGGGCGGTCTGATGATGGGTGCTGTTCTTGAGAACACAAATGTTCCGGTCATCAAGGGAACAAACGGCATTATCGCTGTAAACACCCAGTACACCGAAGCAAACGAGTGCATCAAGTGCGGCCGCTGCCAGGATGTATGTCCGATGGAACTTGCTCCGCTGAAATTCTACAGATACTCAAAAGATAATGATCCGAAAGCGCTCCTTGAAAACCATATCATGGATTGCTTCGAATGCGGATGCTGTCAGTATATCTGCTCCTCTAAGATCCCGCTCGTAATGTGGATCAAAGCAGGCAAGCAAGCTGCAAGGGAGGTGAAATAATATGCTGATCACTGAATTAAAAGCAAAAGAAACCATTGATGCATTGGTAAATGGAAAAGCATTTATCATTAACTGTTTTGGTTGCAAAGAAGTACACTTCCCTGAAAAAGAGGCATTAGAGCTTCAGAAGGAACTTTGCGATGCAGGCAAAGTCACCGGCGTTCTGACAATGGATTATATCTGTAATCCGGATAATCTGAAACTTCAGGTGGAAAACTTCAAAGCAGAAGCTGATGCTGCAGACACCGTTCTGGTATTCTCCTGTGGCGTTGGTGTACAGACCGTTGCTGATCTTTTTGCTGACAAGAAGGTCTGCGCTGCATGCGATACTTATGAGCTTCCGGGCTATCAGGGCGTAACCCCGCAGCTGTTCGACTGCGACCAGTGCGGCATGTGCTTCCTGAATGGAACCGGCGGTATCTGCCCGATCACAGCATGCTCTAAGAGCCTTGTGAACGGACAGTGCGGCGGCGCGAAAAACGGTATGTGCGAAGTAGATCCGGAAATGGAATGTGGCTGGGAACGCATTCAGAAGCGTCTTGAGAAATTAGGACGCATCGACATTTTAAAGAATGCCCCGGTACAGATCCGCGACTATTCCACAGATGATGCAACCAAAGAAGCTAAACAATCTGAATGAGGCTAAGGTTGAAAAGTCATAACCTGTTACGAACTTGTTCGTAAAAAGGTTTATGACTTTGAGACCTGCAATACATGAGAATGTAGGGCGACAGCCCGGAATTCGAATGTTTGCAGCATCGCGAGAGCACAAGGTGCGAAGCGATGCGTAGAATCAAAACATAATTATATTATATAAGGAGCGATAAAGAATGAAAGTAACAGAGTTATTTAAAGAAGGTAAGTTTGTTGTTTCTGCTGAAGTTGGCCCACCAAAGGGAATCAATATTGATAAAATGATCGAAGAGGCAAAAGAATACCTCACAGGTGTTGACGCGATCAACGTAACGGATAACCAGTCTTCCGTTATGCGTCTCGGCTCTCTTGCTGTCTGCAAGGTCTTAAAGGATAACGGTTTCAACCCAATCTTCCAGATGACCTGCCGTGACCGTAACAGAATCGCACTGGAGTCTGATCTTTTAAGTGCAGCAATGTTCGGTATCGATAACGTACTGTCCCTTACCGGTGACTATACAAAACTCGGAGATCACCCGGGTGCAAAACCGGTATTCGACCTTGACTCCGTTTCCCTCCTCTACACGATGGGTCTTTTAGAGCAGGGTAAGGATCTTGGCGGACAGGATCTGGATGGAGAGGCTCCTTCCTTTGCAAAGGGTGCAGTTGTTTCTCCGTGCAGCGATTCCGTTGATGCACAGCTCGTTAAGATGGAACGTAAGATCAAAGCAGGCGCTCAGTTCTTCCAGACACAGGCAATCTTTGATTCCGAGAAATACATTAAGTTCTATGAGAGAGCGAAAGAGTTTGGTGTTCCGATCCAGCTTGGTATCATTGTTCCGAAGAACGCAGGTATGTGCAACTTCATGAACAACAACGTTGCTGGTATCTCCATTCCGGCAGATATCATCGAAGAGCTCAAGGCTGACAAGGAAGCTGCAAAAGCCGGCATCACCGGTACAGCAATCGCAGCCCGCATCATCCGCGAGTGTAAAGATTACTGCCAGGGTGTCCACATCATGACACTTGGTTGGGAAAGCAAGATCCCTGGACTCTTAGAGCAGGCCGGAATCTAATTCCAAAACAATCTGATAAGCGAAAAAGCCGGGGCTTAAAGCCTCGGCTTTTTTTGAGACAGGGGACGGCAAGGTGAGCCCTTTAGGGCGAGAAGGCAGCCTGGGCTGTTCTCTGTCTCCCTACTCTATTAACCCGAAATGTTGCAGAGCCTTTTCGATGCCCGAGGTCTTTCCGCCACCTTTCGGAATGATATCGATCCCGGTGTCATTCCAGCTTGTAATGGCGCATTCGTCCAAAAGCTCATCGAGCAGTTTCTTTTCTTTTTCCGGAACAAAAGCGAGGATCTGATAGATCTTTCGTTTTCTCCGACCAGCACAAACGGGATTTTCTTTGCTTGAAAGATCATGGATAAAACTTCCATCTCGCCTTTATTGATAGGCGTGCCTGCATAGACTCTTTTCTTTGTGAATCATATTTGTTTTGTATTCAGAATTATTTCTCAAGTTTTCCCAGCATTCGTAAGATGCGCATGGAAAGCTGGAAAGCAAAGAGGTCTTTTCCACTCGTAAGATCAGAGCCTAAGATTTCTTTGATCTTGGAAAGCCTGTAGGCCAGCGTGTTTTTATGCACGAACATTTTTGTTGCTGTCGCATTGGTATTGCAGGCATTTTCCGTATATACCCAGAATGTATAAAGATAATTTGTTCCGTATTTTTTATCATACTCCATCAGATTGACGATGGAGGAATGCACGAAGTCCATCAGATTATTATGTCTGTCACAGTATTCTAGAAGCGCCAGATCGAACACATCGTCGTATAAGATCACGCGATGATCTTCGACATATTTCTGGCAGACAAGCGCTGCCCGGGTCGCCAGGCGGTATTGCCTTACAAGCTGTGAGACATCCTGGAAATCATTGCTGACCCCTGCGATCAGATCGTTGTTTTCGCAGACGCTGTTGACCAGGTCTAAAAGCGGACCCTCCAGCTTTTTATTTTCTTTGAAATTGAAAAGCAGCACGACAGACTTCTCAACAACCGCATACATATGGCCGGACAGTGAACCGCGGATCTGATTCAAGACCATCTCCATTGATGGCAGCGGATCCTCTTCGATCCGTTTGCGCATGACTACGACGCACATATGATGTGCGGGTTCAAAATCAACGGTTGCCAGACGTTTTCTTAAGGTTTCTTCATCCGGATATTTTGTGTTTAGAAGATCAATTAAAAGATAGGAGATATACTCATCGCGGTTGCTCTGGTAAAGCTGATTTTTTTGAAGTTCCTGACATAAAAGATCTCGGAAGGTCTCAAATAACTGCTCCTCTTCTTCCGAAAGCGGATCTCCAGCCTCGATCAGGATCACATAGGCAACCAATGTATTTTTGATACGGATGCCATTTGCGATACAGTCGCAGCCTAATACCGAGTGCTTAAAACGATAGCTTCCGGTTCGCTTCGAGAGTTCTTCGTGAATGCGATCCTGCTTTAAGGCGTCGATTCCATTGCGATCTAAAAACTCCTGATTGGAAGCATCGCTTTCCGACAAATAAGAATAAAGACCGGAATTATGGCGAAAAGCATCCGGCTCATATTTTTTGGAAAGAATCTTATATGAGGAGTCAACAACGATGATCGGGCGCTCAAAAACCGAGAAAGCAACATCTGTCAGATGCTGGATTCCCCGGTTCGAAAGCAGAGCTTCCGTTAAAAACATATAGTTGGATTGATAGGAACTCTTTTCTGCCATGCAATTATCTTATCATAGTTTTGCATGAATGATAAGATTTTATTCCTGCGCCTTTTTCCCGATATTCCAGTCCACATAGCGGTTCTTGCAGCCGGTATCTTTGATCAGGAATGAGAAGATGACGCCGACAACTGCAATAATGACGCAAGGAAGCAGAGCCTTGCTGTAAAGCTCTCCGCCGGAAGACGTGATCGCGTACTTATCCAAAAGTGCACCGAGGACGGTCGGCATGATGGAAGAGACCAGCATTCCGATAACGTTAACCGATGCGACAGAGATTCCGACATACATCGGATTATTGATCTCTCTGGAATAGGAGAGAATGATCTGTGTTCCGCAGCCGCCAACTCCCATGATGATCATTGCGACCCAAAGAATCCAGGTTGGAAGTCCGTTTTTCGCGCCGAAGCAGAAGACGCTGTAAAGCACAAGGAGTACAACGGAGATTCCGATGATAACGATCTTCCTGCTCTTTAAGCGGTCCGAAATAGATCCGATAAAGAATGCAAAAACGATTGAGGCAATCATCATACCTGTCGTAAACGCGGTTGCCTGAGTATTGGTATATCCAAAACTCTCCTGCAGATACGGAATCGCCCAGGTGGACGCAAACATATTGAAGAGACCCTGATGAACGGCCATTACGACGAACACTGGCCAGCCATAACGATTGGCAAAGGTTTTACCCACAGCTTTAAGAACTGTCTTTGCTGACAGGATCTCTTTTTTCGGCATTTTCCGTCCTTCGATCTCCGCCATGGATGGAAGTCCGATATCTGTCGGATCATTGCGGACAAAAATCCAGCAGCAGATTGCAAGGATCAAGCTTGCCGCTGCGCTGACAAAGAAGATAACTCTCCACGGAACATAATCGATTGCGACTGCCAATGGATACTGCGCAACCAAAGCGCCGCATTGAGCTACAACGCTGGAGGTGGAGAAAATACTTGCGATCCGGCTTTCCGGGAACCATGCAGCAACCAGCTTCTGCGAGCAGATAACAGGAACGGAAACACCGATACCGATCAGCATCCTTCCAATGCACGCAACCGGAAAGCTTCCTGCCATGCCGAAGATGCTTGCGCCTACCGCTGCAACGAAGCTTCCTGCCGCAACGGTTGCACGAACACCGATCACATCCATTAAGACACCCATCGGAATCTGCGCGATCATATAAGGATAGAAGTACATCGCGCTTAAGGTACCGAACTGCGTTGCATTCATATTGAAAACGCCGGAAAGCGTATCTTTCATAACGCCCGGGGAATTCCGGTGGAACTGAACCATAAACTGAGCCAGTGCCAGAATAATAAACGATACCCAACCTGTGCGTTTTAATTTGCTGTTTTGTTCTTTTGTCAGCTGCATCTCTTGCCTCTTTATTTTCCGGATCTGCCCGAAGGAAGATCCTGTAATAGTTATTTCAATTAAGCCTGATACTGATAGCCGGCATCCAGCGCTGCTGCGTTTTTCTCCGCGTATGCGCCTTTGCCTTTCTCTTCGAAATATTTTAAGAGCCCTGCCTTGAATGTCTCGAGCTCAAACATGCCTGTGATCTTAAGGAGCTGGCCCAAGGCTGCGATGTTAGCACCTTTCGCATTGTTCACGCCTCTTGCGATCGTTGCAAACGGGATACGGAAAGTGGTAACGCCCTCCATTTCAAAGGGCACTTCATCACCGATCGTATCGGAATTGATCAGGACCAGTCCGCCTTTTTTCACGAATTTGGAAAAGCCTTCCAGCGACGGACGGTTCATTGCAACCAGCACATCGAGTTCTTCGATATCCGGATGGCAGATCGGTGCGTCGTCGATCTTAACAAGGCTGTAGCTTTTTCCGCCTCTCATCTGGCCGCCATATGCCGGCATCCAGAGAACCTCTTTGCCTTCCTCCATCGCAACATTCGCTACGATCAGTCCCGCTGTCAGGACACCTTGGCCGCCGAAGCCTGCAAATACAATTGATCTTTCCATTACGCTTCGCCTCCTTCTTTTGTGTCCTTGAAGATTCCGAGTGGATAATATTTCGTATCTTCCTCTTCGATCCATTTGATTGCCTCGACCGGTGTCATGTTCCAATCGGTCGGACACGGAGAAAGGAATTCGACGATGGCATACTTTCCTTCATTGACCTGAAGTTCCAATGCTTTTTTAATGTACTTTTTCGCTAAGTTAATATTCTTCGGGGAATTCAGCGCCCCTCTTGCTGCAAAGGCGACTCGGTTTTCCATTGCCGCCATCTTAAGCGGGTCCAGCGGATCGCCCGTTGTCTCCGGGTCTCTTCCAGCCGGAGATGTCGTTGTCTTCTGGCCTGGAAGGGAGGTCCAGGACATCTGGCCGCCTGTCATTCCGTAGTTGTTATTATTCAGCACGAAAGTCGTGATTGGATCTGCAAAATGCGCAGCATTCAACGTTTCGCTAAGTCCAATAACATAAGCATCGCCATCGCCCTGATAAGTAACCACTAAGGTCTCAGGTCTTGCAAGTTTTACGCCCCTTGCGATCGTCGGCGCTTTTCCATGATGGCTTTCAATCGCGCTGCCAAGCGTAGTTGCCGCAAAGTAGTTGGAAGAACAGCCTACGCCATCAACCACGATAAAGTTATTGTCATATCCGATCTCTTCTAACACTTCATGGAAGAGACGGGTAAAAATACTATGTCCGCATCCTGCACACCAGCTGTTGTTCGTAAGAAGTGCTGGTTTCTTTTTTGCTACTGCCATAACTGCACTCCTTTCCCTTACAGCTCCGCCCGGTTAAATTCTTCCGGTGCATTTGATATGGTCATGTTGCCCTGCTTTGGATTTTCTTTGATCTCGTAATATTTCTGCATGATCTCGCCAACTTTTGCCGTGACCGGACCGCTGCAGAGACTATAGAGTTCTGTCTCTCTTAAATGCGGGATTTTCTTGGTCGTGATCATGACGTCTTCCATCATCTGCGGTGTAACACAGGTTTCAATCGCGACGATATTCTTAACGCTCTCCGGAAGCTCCGCAAAGCCCTTTGCCGGGAACGGCCATGCGCTGATCACGCGAAGAAGTCCTACTTTTTCGCCTTCCGCTCTCAACTTATCCACAGCGCCCCTTGCAGTTCTGGATGGCAGACCATATGCAGTGAAGATTGTCTCTGCATCTTCCGTCATGTAGGTCTCCCACCGCTGCTCTGCTTCCGCCATCGCCTCGATCTTTCTTGCGAGCTTTGCTCCAAACTCCGGATCATCATGATCTAAGAGGATCTTTTTCGGAACACCGTCCATGCCATCGACTGTTCTGGCGGTTTCTTTAAACTCCGGAAGCTCCACAGGCTCAACCATCTGCCCGATCTTGCCTTCGGATAAGATCTCGACCGGATTCTGCCATTTTTCTGCTAACTCAAATGATTCATATGCAAAGTCCATCATCTCCTGCACGCTGTTCGGCGCAAGTATGATGACCCGATAGTCGCCGTTTCCGCCGCCTCTGGTGTCGCGAAGGTAATCGCCCTGCCCTTCTAACGCGAAGCCCAGACCCGGGCCGCAGCGCTGTACATTCGCAAAGACTCCCGGAATAGATTTTGCACACATACCGGAAATTCCTTCCTGCATCAGACTCATGCCGACACCGCTGGAAGAAGTGAAGGTCCTCATACCTGCCTGTCTCGCGCCATAAACTGTAAAGATCGACGCCGTCTCACTTTCCGTCTGGCGGAAGATGCGGCCGAGTTCCGGCATCCTCCAGGACATATATTCCATCACTTCGGACTGCGGCGTCATCGGATATCCCGCAAACAGATATGCACCTCCGCGAACAGCCCCTTCTGCTAAGGCTTCATTGCCTTTCATTATTTTTTTCATGCTTCCACCTCCCGAATTTCAAATACCGTATCCGGGCATACCGTATAGCAGGTGCCGCAATAGATGCACTTTTCCTCATCCACCTGCACCGGCGTATAACTTTGTTTATTCATTTCATCGGAGAAGCTCAAAGCGCCCTTAGGGCAAAAGTGGATGCAATATCCACACGCTTTGCAAGCTTCTTTGTCAATCATGATCTGAGCCATTTTGTTCCTCTCTGTGCGTTTGATCGAGACGTTTTTTCCGCGCCAAAAGCGCAGAACCCCTCAGTTTCTGAAAGTAAGTTTAGCAAAAAGCCGGGATATGAGCATCAGCTGAATATCTAAAAAGGGAGCTTTGATTTTGGTAAAACGAACGATAGGTGACAGAGGGACGGCAAGGTGAGCCCGTCGGGCGAGAAAGCAGCCTGGGCTGTTCTTTTGTCACCTTTTTCCAGTGCAAAGAATCGATTTGAAGCCGATTCTAAAAAAACATAAAAAAAGAGCTTGCCTTTTTAGTTAGCCTGTGCTAACATAATGCCGTAGTTAGTTGAAGCTAACCAATATACTGATAATCCACGCGTTTCTCATCAGGAGGCTGAAATGGTCAAAACAACCCTTCATATTACTGATATGGCATGCGGGATGTGTGAATCCCATATTAATGATTCCATCCGTAAAGCCTTCAGAATCAAAAAAGTTTCTTCTTCCCACACTAAGAATAAAACAGAAATCCTTTCCGATCAGCCTCTTGATGGAGAAGAGATCAGGCGTGTGATTCAGTCCACTGGCTATACTCTTATGGAAATTGAGTCCGAACCATATGAGAAGAAAGGACTCTTCCGACGATAAACAAGAATTTCTTATCAGATTCCTGATTGTATTTTTTAAAGTATTGTGATTGAAAAAGGTGACAGAGGGACGGCAAGGTGAGCCCGTCCCTCTGTCACCTTTTCTTTTAGAAGTTATCCTTCTCTTCTTCAAAAAGTTCCGGAAGGATCGCTGCAAGATTTGCAAATTCTTTGATCGTGTGTCGAAGCAGGACCATGAGCGGTCCCATCTCTACTTTCACGCCCTCCGGCAAAACCTTGACAGGCTTTCGCTCTTCAAACTTCCAACCAAACCAGAAATGGCTGCGAAGCTCGCCTCCGTTTTCCGTTGGCCGGAAGAAATGGGTCATAAAGACTCCGTCATCGATTCCGCCTCCGCAGATAATGGTCCCCTGAAAGTCTTTCAGTTTTTCTTCAGAAAAACCGGCATCTGCAGGGTTCCAGAATTTCATGGTCACCGGTGGCTCGCACTGCCCTGGATGAACAAAACCTTCATAGGTATCATGGCAGGTATTCCAATAGCGTTCTTTATAGCTTAAACTGCTGTCCAAATTCTGCTCCCGGTTGAGACTCCTTGACTCATAGTGGTCCTCCGGATCCCAGATCTTATAACGAAGCGGAGCCAGCCCGTGCCATGCCCAGTACCAGTCCAGCATCTCTGCAGTCACACCAGGCATCGGAGTCAGATTTGCGATTGTTGCTGTCCCATCCTCAAAGACGCACCAGCCATACTCACCCGGAAGATAGCCCTCTTCAAAAAGCTTGTCTTTATCCTGGATTCTGAGCGCCTCATTTGGAGCAAGTGCTGTTGCCAGCACCTTTTCCGTATAGCCTTCCGGCGGAGGCGTCATCTCCCGCTCAAAGAAATGATAATAGCTCAGCTGTTTTTCTTCTTCCGTTACCGGAACCCGATTTGTTTCATTGTTCATTGCACATCACCTCTTAAGTCCTACGCCTCCATATCATCAATATACTCTGATGCATATTCAGCTGCCATACGTCCAGTGTTGATGCAGAACGCCATGGTGTTTGCAGGCATCGTGAAGATATAGGTATCGCCGTAAATATTTGCCGCATCGGTACCGACTGCATAAAGCCCCGGAATCTTTTTGAAATTCTCATTCAAAACTTCTGTCTTATAGTTGATCTTGATTCCGCCTAAGGTTCCATACGCACCCAAGAAACTCTGGATCGCATAGAACGGTCCCTTGCTGACAGGGCGCATATACTCCCGCTCTTTATTAAAGATGCTGTCATATTTCAGCTCGCAGTCTGCATTATATTCTTCGAGAGTCTCCTGGAAGCCTTCCAGATCGATCCCTGTTTTTTCACAGAGTTCTTCAATGGTATCCGCTTCGAAATAGGCGCTGTAACCTTCCTTCTTCGCAGCCTCTGCTGCCTCATCGAAATGATCAAAGACATCTGCTCCGTGAACGCCCGGATTGCTGACACCGTGTTTCTTATAATATTTCAGCGTTGCGGAATCCATGATCGTAAAGCAGGTGTGCCCCGGCTGCATGGAGATCGCATTACCCGTGTAGGAAGTGACTCCGAGGCAGTCTTCCGGGAAGAAACGTTTTCCGAGTTTATTGACCCAGAGGACCGGCTGGCGGAATGCGCCTTCTAAAACAAAGTGCTTTAAGTTATCCGGAATCTGATACATCAGTTCCATCATTGTCTTTGTCTTTGCCGCTCCATGTTTCCATGCCATCTTAATGCCCTCACCGACATTGCCCGGAATACGGAAGGAGAACAGATCTTTACCCCATTCATAACCGGTCGCTTCCTTGATCATCTCCGGATTGTCTCCGAAACCACCGGTTGCGATGATAACGGCTTTTGCTCTTGCTTCGATCTCTTCACCATCTTTATCTTTTGCCAGAACGCCGACGATTTTTCCATCTTCTTCGATCAGGTCATAGACCGGAGTCTGCGTCAGGATCTGTGCGCCGAGCTCTTTTGCCCGCTCGATCAGAACACGCGTCATGGCTGATGCCGCTCTCGGGCCCGGACGTCCGCCGCCATCCGGAAGAACATGGTGGATGGTGAGTTCCACCTGAATGATATGACGCGCTCTTGCCGGAACATACTGCGTGAAGGTGTTGTATTCAAAATTGACGCCCATGTCCTGAAGCCAGTCGATCGTAGAACCTGATTTCCTGTAAAAATCATACACCAGTCTCGTATCATCGATCAGGAAATGGGAGAAGTTCATATGCTTTAAGAAAGCTTCATCTGCATCCAGACTCTGCCCGTTTTCTCTTTGGATCCGGCTGTTCAATCCGAAGACACCCATACCCATATTTGCTGCGCCGCCGCAAACAGAACTCTTTTCAAAGGTGATAACCTTCTTCCCAAGCTCCGACGCCTGAACAGTGGCTGCAAGTCCGGATGGTCCGGCTGCGACAACGATAATATCCGCTTCCATTTTTTTCATGACTGTGATTCCTCCATTTATTAATCCTTTGCCTTTCAAAGCTGACAGTTTCTATTGGGCTAATTATAGCATTTGGGCGAGTTCTCTTGCTTGTATTAATAGTCTAAATTCCTTATAATTATTTTAGACATTTCGGTATTACTTTCTTATTTTTACAAATAACCATGTAATGATACCCAAGCAAAGCGAGGTTCCTATGAAGAAAAATGATCAAAAGATTTTATCTGCAATTACAGGATTGATTGACAGCCTGGTTACAGATTCACCGGATGATATCATCGTGGCTATTTCCAATATTCTCCGTCGACCCTGTGTGCTTTTCAGTCCCAATCTCCAAATGATTGCTGCCGCTGATTGCGAAAGGGACCGTCCGCCTCTCATGGACACTATCTTAGAACTGGGCTATCACCCTGATTTTTATGAGCTTTCTCCAAGACTTCTTCATGGCACAATCATTATCAGGGACGAAAAGCAGAAACTGCACACGTTTAACGAGAAAAAATCAATCGGCGGGGAAGTCTTCGCCCCGATCATCGCAGATAACATTACCCGCGAGATCATCGGCTTTCTGTATTTCTATGATTCCGACAAAAATGCACTGCAGGATAATAAAGAATATCTTGCGTTTATCTGTCACAGTCTTTCCTGGCGCATGTGGAAATACACGCATTCTATTGATAAGTCCAATGCCCTGCTCACAGATATCCTGTGCAATGTTTTGGATGGTGCAGTTCACGATGACGATGTGATCCGGCGCGCCTGTGAAAGAGCCAAGATCCGCTATAACAGAAAGCGGATGCTGTTTGTGATCTCCTCGCAAAGTAATAAGCTGCTTGGAACAGAAAACCCGATCCAGCGTTGGTCGGATCTGTTCCGAAACATTTGGAGTGAGGCAATTGCGTTTATGTACAATGGAGACCTCATCCTGATCATCCCTGCAGATGAGCCCGAGGATATCGCAGATCAAATCCTTCCGGAAATCGAAAAACATCTCACTAAGATCAGCTGCTTTGCCGGACATAGCGAGCCTTTTGATGCAATCGATCATTATCTTTTAAACTACTATACACGCGCGCTGGCTGCTGTGCAGACGGCTGCGTTCCGCGATGATTACTGCTGCCTCTCTTATGAGGAAGTGGCCATGGAGCATATTCTCCGCTTTGGAAAAATCGCAACTTCCAGAGCTGTCTGTGACCCGAGGCTGTTGAAATTGTTAAATGCGGACCAGAGCTACTCTACCAACTATGTTGAGACCCTTCGCACATACTGGCACTCGGACAGCAACGTCCAGCAAACATGCAAAAAGCTGCATATCCAGCGCAGCACCTTCTTTTACCGGTTAAAAAAACTGAAGGAGTTCTTAGGCGATGATTTTCAAAGCCATAAACAATATATGCAGTACAATATTTCCCTTTCGATTCTGGAAAAGCTGGGGGAGCTGTAGGACTTTTTCCGTTCTCATAAGTCTGGCTTTTCAAAAGCCTTTTCGCTCTTACAGCTTCCAAAAGACATAACAAAACAGGACCCTGAGTTTTATCCCAGAGTCCTGTCTTTCTATCAGAATTATTTTAACAATTACGAATTACTCAATTCCGTTCTGAAGCTTGCAAGCCTTGATCAGGTTCTTAGCAAGGATTGCACTTGTGATAGCGCCTACGCCCGGAACCGGTGTCTTCCAGCTTGCTTTCTCCTCAACGTCTGCGGAGCAGCATCCGAAAGTATTGATCTTCTGCTTTCCGGTCTTCTCGTTCATGATCGGCTCACCATTCTCATCGAATGCTTTCTCACGAACAACGGCTGCGTCGATAACGATTGCGCCTTCTTTGATCATGTCAGCTGTGACAGAATCTTTGAACGGAGTTGCAGCGATTACAACGTCAGCACCCTGCGTGTACATGTTCTTCTTCTCAGCATGTGTCAGGTGGTGAACGATGGAAACAGTTGCAAATCGGTTGGTTAAGAACATAGATGCCGGTTTACCGATAACGTTGGAGTTGTTGATGATGCAAACGTCAAGACCGCAGCATACATCGTCTTCCTGGCCCGGTTTAGCCAGCGGGAGCGGCTCATAGTTCGGGCGAACAGTTTTCTTGATTTCTTCTGCATAGTAATCAATAACTTCTACGATTGCGCTTGCTGTGCAAGGATAAAGACCTGTCGGATCATTAATAACAAGTTTACCCATGTTAGCTGCTGTGCAGGCATCAACGTCTTTTAACGGATTCAGGTTCTCGCCGATTGCAACGTTCTCATCGATGTTGTCAAGCGGACGGAAAGCTAAGATTCCGTGGATTGCAGGATCAGCATTGATCTCTTTGAATTTAGCAATATAGTCTTCCTGAGAAACATCAGCAGGCATAGCGAATACTTCGACCTCAATGCCGGCCTCGTTCATTGTTTTTGTAGCACCTTTCTCATAAGAAAGATCCGGTCCTTTTTCGCCTACGCGAACAATACCCAGCTTCGGTGTGATTCCCTGTGCTTTTAAAGCATCAGCTGCAGCTTTGCATTCATCCTTGATGGACTGGGCAACGACCTTACAATCTAAAACCTGTGCGCTCATTTGTAAAACCTCCATAAAATCATGATTTTTGTTGTTACGTGACTTAGCACTGAAACCGACGCTATTCACGCATCTTATGTATCAATATTAACACAAAGATTTTTATATAGTCATCAAAATATTATTATTTTTATGACTTTTATATCGAATGTCTGCTGGAAAAGCCGCGATTCCTGTTATGGTTCCGCACTGCTCAGGCACCTGCGAATCTTAGAGCCGTTGAAAGATGCGAATACTACGGCCGTCGAAAGTTGCGAGTCTTTGGGCTATCCGAAAGATGGTATTGAGAAAAACCGCAATTTCATATAAAATAATGGATTGAAAGGTGCTGCGCTTTGCACACTGCTCTCGGGATGTAGCGAAACTTGGTATCGCGCTTGGATGGGGGCCAAGAGATTGCAGGTTCAAATCCTGTCATTCCGATAGAAAGGCTGACACGTAACTGTGCCAGCCTTTTTTAATTACCTATTTATCTATCGAAGAATCTGCAGCGAGGAGTAGCTTATCTCCATCATCTGCTTCGGCTTTTCGCTACTTCACTTCAGCGCCGCCCCATTCAACGACCGTGAATCCTTTACGCTCGAAACCTTTGATCTCAGGCGTTTTTACATCCACCGGTCCGTCGACTGCTTTGTAAGCCATGAAGATACGAAGGAGGCTGTCCGGTTTCGGAGAAATCTCCATCTGGGCTGCACCCGTATAGCAGTCCGTCTGGAATGTGATCAGGTTGAATGCATTCTTCTGCATTCTCGGCTGCCAGTAGTTAATGAATTCATTATACTCTGCCGGAATGAGTCCCATCTTCGGAAGGACTTCAAGCAGGAATTCTTTCGTATCTGCTCCTGCAACCACATAGCCCTCCGACCAGTCATATGCCGGTTCGCTGTCAGACTCCCAGTAAATATAGTCATACTCTTTTCCGCTCGCCTTATCCACGATCGTTCCATCCGGATATGCCGTAACTTCCCAGCCGTTTTTATATTCTGGCGCTGTGATCGTGAACTTTCCTTCGCTCAGTTTTACATTCACGGAAACATCCAGCCTCTGCTGCGGATATAAGTAGATGGCCGGTTTTGCCATGCCTCCGGTTGCGGCAATGTAGTCCGAATTGACCCATCCATAACGGCCATTGTACTGAATGTATATCCAGTTGCCTGACCAGCCTTCTTCAGCGACCTCTGTTCCGTAAGGGATCTTATCAAACGCCTCGTATTGGGTTCCCGGTCCATAGCGGAACATCAAACCGTCTTTCGCACTGACAGTTCCATGATAACCATATTCCACAGTGTTTTCCGGCTGCACCAGCTTATTCGGATTGACCGCGCCCGCTGCCGTTGTTGTTTCCTTAATTCCTGATTCTTTATCAGTCAGATAATCACAGGAGCACCAACCCGAAAGCCCGGCAACTGTGGTATACGCCCAGTTGTTCTCTACCTTTTCTACATTGATTGCGGAACCATAGTTGATCAGATAGATCGCTTTATACTGTTTGCCCGGACCTTCTCTAAGCAAAAGACCATCTTCTGCAGTCGTATACATCGTTCTTGGATAGGTCACTCCTGGCGTCGTTGTCTCTTGCGTCGTCGTTTCCGGCTCTGTCGTTGTAGTCTCCTGGGTTGTATATGGTGTTGTTTCTTCCACCTGCGCTTGTTTCTCCATGTTTGGTTTTAAAACAAAGAAGTATATCGCCACCAATGCAGCTACCAGGACGACTGCTCCCGCCGCGATCAGAATAACCAGCAGTGTCTTTTTCTTTTCCTTCGGCTCGTCATAATACTCTTCCGGATAGTCTCGGTACTGTGGCTGTTGCTCGTATCTTTGATATCCATACTGCTGACCTTGATACTGCGGTTCTCCATACTGTTGATGACGGTACTGAGGCTCTTCATACTGCTGGCGATACTGCTGCTCGTACTGCGGCTGTTGGTACTGCTGTCCCTGGTATGAGTCATGACTGTGTTGCGCTTCGAACGGCTGTCCATGCTGCGTGTGATACTGCTCTTGACGATATTGCTGTGCTTCGAACGGTGGCGGTACGACCGCTCCAATTTGATGTGTTTCTTCACGTGGGATGTATACAGTATCCTCAGCAGAAGGAATCTCCCCTCGTCCAATGAAAACCGTATCCTCCGCAGATGGTGTTTCCTCTCGCCGAACAAACACACTATCTTCAGATGTCTCGGCGCGCTTGATAAATATCGAATCATCAGCTGCCGTCTCCGACTTCGGCGACTCAATCTGCGGGACCTTCATTCCGCACTTGATGCAGAAAATATCCCCATCTTTTAATTCGCTACCACAATTTGGACAAAACATGATGTAATTCCCCTTTGTTCATACATATATGGTATTTCTCTACTCCCTAAAATGTTTTATAGACAATTTTATTATATCACGCCCTTTCTTTCTTGCCATCACAAATTGTGGCTGCCTTCTGTTGCCAAACTAATATCCCTCCTGTCCGCTGGAGTCCACCACAATATGATGCGCCCTTCCTGCCCACCGGAATTCACTATAATACGATGCGCCCTTCCTGCCCACAGAAACTAGTCACATCATGACACGTACCCCTCTCCGCCGGGACTCGCCAGAATATCGACTCAAGTCCCTCGTAGATCATCTTCGCTTGCCATTAAACTGGCTCGTGTCCCTATCGAATTCCCTATCCTTGTCATTAAATCGACTCGTATCCCTTCTAGACAGATTCTCTTGCTATTAAGTCGACTCGTGTCCCTGACGAGCACCCCACCCGTGCCATTAAGTCGACTCGTGTCTCTGAGAAAAACCAATAGGCGGGGCATGACTCTGTTTTTTGACAAATTATTTCCAACTGCATGGACATGACGCTGTTTTATAGTAAGTCTATCTTGAGGAAGGGGGCTGCCTTTTCTGCATCATGTTCAAAATCGAGTCTGTGCATCTTTTCTCTTTCTTCACCATGTCTGAATTCGAGTCTGTGTATTTTTCTCTCCCCTTCACCATGTCCGAATTCGAGTCTGTGCATCTTTTCCAGCTACTGCAGGGATGCACAAAGTCATTTTTGAACATAAGGGTCCGCTACAAAAAATGCACAAAGTCGATTTTGAACATAATGGGCTGTCGCAAAAAATGCACAAAGTCGATTTCGAACATTTTGACTAAAATAGCAGCTGTCGCGGGCCTTACGGAATGACAATGACTGCTTAGTTTTACCGAACTACAGGTCCGTGCAATCTGGCAGATCAGTATTCTTCTAGCAGACCGAAATCCTCTGCTTCAGTGAGAACAGAAGTTCTAGCAATAAAAACAGGAGTTCTCATAATGAGAACTCCTGTAATGTTTCATCGATATTATTGCTGACGGGCTGGATGTTTTGAGCGATGTCCGTACAAAATCTTTTTTCTCCGCCCCTCAATCAATTGAAGTCAACTGAGCTGAGATCTTTGGATCAGACAATTCCTGCATCTGGCTCAGTTGCGTTTTCCGCGAGGATTTCCTGAAGTTTGGCCTCCATCTTTTCTTTGTAATGGTGGGTCTCTTCAAGCATCATGTCTTTGACCTTCATCAGACGGATCTGCGTGCTTCGCTCATTCTCATCCAGTTTCATCTGGATATATTTGATTTGCTCCTGCGTATCCGGAATCATGACATGCTCAAGCGCGTTAACGCGGCGGCGGGTCTTTTCAATCTCGGATGCCATCAGCTGACAGCTCTTTTCAACTTCTGCCAAGCGTAGCATGTCCTGAAGGACTGTGGAAAGAGATGCAACTGCACCGTCTAAGTCGCTGGATGTAAACGCATAACCATAAGAGAAGATGTCGTTCTCATCAGCGGTCTTTGTGCGGTAGTCAAAAACAGGAACTTCAACGCTCATAACGTTTTTGAAGGATGCTTCCAAAGCAACGCTCTGTCTCGGTGCCATAAAAGCAGCATTGACCTCTTCGTCTTCCATTCCGGCTCTTGCCAGAACGAAGTCCTTGTTTGCACGCGCAATGCCTTCTTCCACACGCTCTCTGATCGCCTTGTTCTCGCGGACAAGATCCAGAAACTGACGCATCAGCTCATCACGTTT
>JAZQCK010000022.1:0-5536 GCA_045546255.1 Lachnospiraceae bacterium
TGCGAAGGAAGATTTATAGCTTCCATCCTGGTTGATTCCAAGGTAAGCAAGGCCCTTTGCCCCATAGCCTTTCGCAAACTCAACCCAGGCATCGATTTTCTTTCTCGGCATATCGATCATGCCTTTTGCGTTGATACCGCGGACAGAGGATCCGTTTGCCTGTGCAGGGCCCGAGAAGACTCCGAATTCACAGTTCTTTACGCACTCCGTAATATCCACCAGTTCCATGCCGAAACGGGTATCCGGCTTGTCACTTCCAAAGCGATCCATCGCATCCTGCCACAGCATCCGCGGAATCGGAAGCGGGATCTCATAGCCTAAGCACTCCTTAAAGACATGTGCAAGCAGGCGCTCATTATGATCCATAACGATATCCTGATCTGCAAAGGAAAACTCCATATCGACCTGAGTGAACTCCGGCTGTCTGTCTGCACGAAGGTCCTCATCACGGAAGCACTTTGCAAGCTGGAAATAACGGTCGTAACCAGCACACATGAGCAGCTGTTTAAAAAGCTGCGGTGACTGCGGAAGCGCATAAAAATTGCCCGGATGCACACGGCTTGGAACCAGATAGTCTCTTGCGCCTTCCGGCGTGCTCTTGCAGAGCATCGGAGTTTCAATCTCCACAAAGCCTTCCTGATACATAAAGTCACGAATGCTCTTTGCCACCTGGCTTCGGAACATAATATTCTTCTGAATATCCGGACGACGAAGATCCAGGTAACGGTATTTCAGTCTCAGTTCATCTTTTGTCTGAGAATCTTCTTCGATATGGAACGGAGGTGTTAATGCTTCTGAAAGAATACGAAGCTCTAAAACTTTGATCTCGATCTCACCGGTTTCAAGGTTTTCATTGATCGCACCTTCACGCTGCTGAACCAGTCCGCGGACTGCGATCACAAACTCATTACGAAGCGTCTGCGCTTTTTTATAGCCTTCTTCTCCGATATTGTTTTCATCAAAGAGCAGCTGCATTAAGCCGCTTCTGTCTCTTAAATCTACAAAGATCAAGCTTCCGAGATTACGTCTTTTGTTGACCCATCCCATGAGGGTTACGCTCTCGCCGATCTGTTCTTTTGTTACTTCTGTGCATCTGTGGCTTCTTGTAAAGCCACTCATTGATTCTGCCATGTCTCTCTCTTTCCGGAATATTCCTGTTTATTGTCTATACTGAATTGTCTTTTTAGTGTTTCTTTAGGTTTTCATGATAACGCATAGGAAGCGGTCGCCCTGTATTCGATCGACCGAAGCTTTATCAGGAAATCACTTCTGCGATTTTGTCGATCGTTGTCTCGGTCTCGCTGCCGTCTTCCATATTTTTCACACGGACATTGCCGCTTGCGATCTCGTCTGCTCCAAGAACCACAACGAACGGTGCATGGATCTTGTTTGCGTATTTCATCTGTGCTTTGATGGACTTGTTCATATAGTCCGTCTCCACAGAGATGCCCTGTTTTCTTAAGTTATTTACAATCTGATAGCCTTCCGTCTTTACATCCGGCATCATTGCCACATAAAGAGACGGAGGGACAACGCCGCCAATATCGATGCCTTCGAGGTTCAGGAAGTAAAGGACTCTTTCAAGGCCCATTCCAAATCCGGCTGACGGAATGTCATGTTTTTCATCGATCTCTTTTACCAGCCCATCATAACGACCGCCGCCGCAAAGGGTGAAGCCGTCTTTATTTACAAACTCGAATACAGTTCGTGTATAGTAGTCAAGACCACGAACGATACCCGTATCGATTTCGTACGGGATATCTGTTGCATCTAAGAGTTTTTGAAGTTCTTCAAAGTGTGCCTTGCATTCCTCATCCAGATAATCGATCGTTCTCGGCGCATCCTTTACGATTTCCTTGCAGCCTTCCACCTTACAGTCTAAAACTCGAAGCGGGTTTTTCTGCATTCTCTCTTTACAGGTTGCGCAAAGATGATCCTTATGTTCATCAAGATATGCCAGAAGCGCTTTGTTGTACTCAGCTCTGCATTTCGGACATCCGATGGAATTGATGTGGACAGAAATGTCTTTTAAGCCCAGCTTTTCCGTGATGCGCTTTACCAGGCTGATCAACTCCACTTCCACCAGCGGGCTTTCAGAGCCAATGTATTCCACACCAAACTGGTGGTGCTGGCGGAGACGTCCGCTCTGCGGTTTTTCATAGCGGAATGCCGGTGTGATATAAAACAGCTTGGAAAGGCCGCTTTCTGCATAAAGGCTGTGCTCTAAGTAAGCACGGATCACGCCTGCGGTTCCTTCCGGCTTTAATGTAATGCTTCTTCCGCCTTTATCTTCAAAGGTATACATTTCTTTCTGCACAACGTCTGTCGTCTCACCTACGCCACGCTGAAAAAGCACCGTATGCTCAAACATCGGTGTCATGATCTGTTTAATGTTGAAGGTGGCTGCGGTCTCTTTGCAGATTTCTTCTACATATTCGCGCTTTGCCATCTCCTCGCCGTACCAGTCCGCGGTTCCGCGGGGTGCCTGTGTAATCATAGTTCCTCCAATAGTGTTATATTTTAGTCGCGAAAGCCATGCATGCGGCGTTCGTCAGCAATTTTGGTGGCCATGTCGTGACCCGGATAAACGATCGTTTCCGGCGGGACATTCTCCAGCAGATATCTGAGAGATTCCATCAGATCCATCTCAGATCCGCCAGGAAAATCCGTGCGTCCCCAGGAACGGTAGAACATCGTATCTCCGGAAAGCATAAATCCTGCCTCTTCAAAGAGATAACAGGTGCCACCCGGCGTATGTCCCGGCGTATGGATCACCTTGATCTTCATACCGCCGATCTCCAGCTCTTCTCCGCCCTTCAGGCGAATGTCGGAATCTTCCAGATAAATAGAAAAGCTGCTCATGTTAAAGCGTCCGTTGTTCAGCATTTCCTCGTCCAGTTCATGAATATAAACCGGAACCTGATAATACTCACGCAGCTTCGGGATCGCCATCACATGATCGCCATGCGCATGTGTTAAGAGGATGGCAACTGGTGTAACTCCTCTTTCTTCGATGCACTCATGAATAAAATCTGCATTATCGCCCGGATCTGTGATGATCGCTTCTTTTCTGTCCTCATCATAGACCAGATAGCAGTTGGTCTCGAGCATGCCTACCCGGATAATATCAATATGAATTCCCATAACGTTTTCCTCCGCCGGCATCGCAGTTCGAAATCTGCTTGCCAGCAATCTGTTTCTTTTTTGATCCGCCTGGCTGTTGCGTCCCGGAGTTTTCTCTCTCATATCAGCCGCTCGTTCTGTTAATATCTACAATGTCATCGATCTGTTTCAGCTTATCGATGACTTTAGAAAGCTCATCCGTTGATGCAACTTTAAATCCCATGTCGATCGTTGCCATCTGCTGTTTGTTTGTCCGCACATTCATGCTGATCACATCTAAGTCTTTTTCCGACATAATCTTGGAGATATCCACAAGAAGACCTGTTCTGTTTCTTGCATAGATACTGATATCGACCAGATATCTTTCATCTTTGAATGCAGAAGACGGTTTATCCCATTCCGCATCGATCAATCGGTCACGCTCTGCAATATTTAAGTTAACGATATTGATGCAATCGGTCCGGTGAACGGTGATGCCTCTTCCGCGGGTAACGAAACCGACGATCTCATCGCCCGGAACCGGCGAACAGCACTTCGCAAAACGGACAGCAACATCATGGATTCCCTTTACAACAATACCATTGCGGTTCTTAGAATCGGATGTGTCCTTCTTTACAGACGCAGACTCTAAAATGTCTTCGTCCGTCACTTTAACAACTTTGTTTTTCTTTTCGTATTCTGCAAGCAGACGGTTGACCACCTGGCCTTCTTTTAATCCGCCATGTCCGACCGCCGCTAAGACAGATTCCCAGTCTTTGCAGCTATACCTCGTAAGTACGGACTGCTGATACTCCGGAGCAAAGATCTCATTGTTATCGATGCCTTTGGTCCTCATGTATTTTTCAATCAGCTCGCGGCCCTTTTGGACATTTTCTTCCTTCAATGCATTACGGAACCACTGATTGATCTTCTGTTTTGCGCTTGGGCTCTTAACGATGGAGAGCCAGTCCATACTCGGCCCCTTGGAGTTCTGTGATGTAATGATCTCAATCCGGTCACCGTTCTGGATCTTGTAATCGATGTTAACGATCTTATCGTTGACGCGGGCGCCGATCATTCGGTTTCCGACAGCCGAGTGTATGCTGTATGCAAAGTCGATCGGCGTGGAACCTGCCGGCAGGTTCTTTACATCTCCCTCCGGCGTAAAGCAGAATACGTCATCCGAGAACAAGTCAAGATCGCTCTTTAAGAACTCCATGAACTCGGTGTTGCTGGACGTTTCAGTCTGCCAGTCGAGGATCTGCCTCAACCAGGCAAGCTTTTCTTCCTCGCTCTGCTTGATCGTTTTATCTCCGACACCTTTTCCTTCTTTGTATTTCCAGTGCGCAGCGATACCATACTCTGCCGTACGGTGCATTTCAAAGGTACGGATCTGCACTTCAAACGGCGTTCCTGCCGGACTGATCAGCGTTGTATGAAGCGATTGATACATGTTCGGCTTCGGCATTGCAATATAGTCTTTGAAGCGGCCCGGGATCGGTTTATAGATCTCGTGGATGATTCCAAGCGCCGCATAGCAGTCTTTGACGGTATCTACTTTGATGCGAACTGCAAATAGATCATAAATCTGATCTAAGGAACGGTTCTGGTTCACCATCTTTTTGTAGATGCTGAAATAGTGTTTTACACGTCCATCCACTTCGCAGCGAATGTCCGCTTCTTTCATATGCTGACGGACTTCATCGACCATCTGGTCAATGAAATCATCACTCACGTTTTTACGTGCTTTGACCTCTTCTACCAGGCTTGCGAAAACATCTGGCTCCGAATATTTGAGTGCAAGGTCATCGAGCTCGATCTTAATCGTAGAAATACCGAGACGCTGTGCGATCGGAGCATAGATATCCATCGTCTCCCTGGCTTTTTCTTTCTGCTTCTCGCGTGTCATGAACTGGAGCGTCCGCATGTTATGTAGACGGTCGGCAAGCTTGATGATAATAACGCGGATATCCTTCGCCATGGCAAGGAACATCTTACGGAGGTTCTCTGCCTGAACTTCGATCTTATCGGTCGTATATTTGATCTGGGTCAATTTGGTGACGCCATCGACCAGGAGGGCGACTTCTTCCCCAAACTCCGCTTTCAACTCATCCAAAGACATGTTAGTATCTTCCACCACGTCATGCAAAATCGCCGCGCAGACAGTTTCCTTATCCATTTCCAGTTCCGCCAGGATGATCGCAACCTGGATCGGATGGCTGATGTAAGGTTCGCCGGATTTGCGCAGCTGATCACCATGCGCTTCTCTGGCAACATGGTATGCTTTTTCTATCAGCGAAATATCATCCGATGGATGATATTTCCGGATTGTCGCTATTAATTTGTCGTAAAGTTCTTCCACAGAAACCGGCTGTTCCGCCTTGTCCAGTTTTGCCAGGATCAGGTCTCCTTCTGACTGAACGTCCGGAGTTTG
>JAZQCK010000023.1:0-19391 GCA_045546255.1 Lachnospiraceae bacterium
TTCCGGGATATTCAGTATATGCCAGGTGAAGCAGTGGCTCAGGATGTACTGCTTTTTGCTTTTGACCTGATCTTGGTGATCTTTTATATCCTTCAGATGACGATCCGCCCACATAGTCCGGCACTTTCGATTCTCTATCTGATCTTCGCGATATTGAATCTGATTTTGATGGCGGTCTTTATTCTTCTTTTTATCGTAAGAGGATATGCGCCAGCATACCTTTCACTTTACAGGATTCTCTATTTTATTTCCGCGATCTTCCTGAGCGTCACCTACATCATGGCGATGTTCCGATCAAGAAAGGGCTGAGAACTTCAGACAAACTACTATATATAGTGTCCATAAAATACAGACCCCCAAGAGGGTCTGTATTTTCTTATTTTTTTCTTGACTTTCCTATTTTAATTCAATACAATAATCGAGCGCGTTTCTCAAAACGCGACGTTCTTTCTGTGTAAAAATGGGAAGAACAATATCATTATTAAGAAAGGAGAATAATATGCCGACATTTAATCAGTTAGTCAGAAAAGGAAGACAGACATCTGTGAAAAAGTCTACTGCACCGGCTCTTCAGAAGAACTTCAACTCTCTTCGCAAGAAGACAACGGACGCTCCGTCACCGCAGAAACGTGGCGTTTGCACAGCAGTTAAGACGGCGACTCCTAAGAAGCCTAATTCAGCTCTTAGAAAGATCGCGAGAGTTCGTCTTTCCAATGGTATCGAGGTAACGAGCTACATCCCGGGCGAAGGACACAACCTTCAGGAGCACAGCGTTGTTTTAGTTCGTGGCGGAAGAGTAAAAGACCTTCCGGGTACAAGATACCACGTTATCAGAGGCACACTTGATACTGCAGGCGTAGCAGACCGTAAGCAGGCTCGTTCCAAATACGGCGCTAAGAGACCGAAGAAAAAGTAAGCCAGACTGGTAAAAGATTTACTTACAATTGAATGATGGTTGCCAAAAGGCATATTATTATTTCTATATCAATTCTATTATGTCCGATGGCACCGACACGAAAAGTGAGTACCGATGAATTAATTTGATATGAAAGTCCCGGACGGCGACTGAACCGGCCAGGATGCTTGCATCCTGAGAGGTGAAGGCATCGGACGGGCAAGCAGACATGAGCACGAAGTGCGAATTGGCTGCAGTGTGACGAAGTCACACGAGACTTTCATAAATTTGTTTGATTAAGGAGGGAAGTAACGTGCCACGTAAAGGACATACCCCAAAAAGAGACGTATTAGCGGATCCGCTGTACGGCAGCGTAGTAGTAACTAAGCTTATCAATAACATTATGTTAGATGGTAAGAAGGGCGTAGCGCAGAAGATCGTTTATGGTGCATTTGCTCGCATTGAAGAAAAGACCGGCAAGCCGGCTCTTGAAGTGTTCGAGACTGCACTGAATAACATCATGCCTACATTAGAGGTCAAAGCAAGAAGAATCGGTGGTGCAACCTACCAGGTTCCGATCGAAGTCCGTCCGGACAGACGTCAGGCTTTAGGCCTTCGTTGGCTGACCAATTTCTCCCGTGCAAGATCTGAAAAGACCATGGAAGAAAGATTAGCAAACGAGATCCTTGACGCGATGAACGAAACCGGATCATCCGTTAAGAGAAAAGAAGACATGCACAGAATGGCAGAAGCCAACAAGGCATTTGCTCATTACAGATTCTAATAAGGAGGAAATACTTTGGCAGGAAGAGAATATCCACTGGAGCGCACACGTAATATTGGTATTATGGCGCATATCGATGCCGGAAAAACCACACTTACCGAGCGTATCCTTTATTATACCGGCGTGAATTATAAGATCGGTGATACTCACGAAGGTACTGCTACCATGGACTGGATGGAGCAGGAACAGGAAAGAGGTATTACTATTACTTCCGCAGCCACAACATGCCATTGGACTCTTCAGAAAGAGAACAAGCCGGCACCGGGTGCATTAGAGCACCGTATCAACATCATTGATACTCCGGGACATGTTGACTTTACAGTTGAAGTTGAGCGTTCACTTCGTGTGCTCGACGGAGCTGTTGGTGTTTTCTGCGCAAAAGGCGGCGTTGAGCCGCAGTCTGAAAATGTATGGAGACAGGCTGATAAGTATAATGTGCCGCGTATGGCATTCATCAATAAGATGGATATCATGGGTGCAGACTTCTACAATGCTGTTGAAATGATCAAGACCCGCCTCGGCAAAAATGCTGTACCGATTCAGCTGCCGATCGGAAAAGAAGATGAATTCAAGGGCATCATCGACCTGTTTGAAATGCAGGCATACATCTATAATGATGAAAAGGGTGAGGACATCTCCATCGTTCCGATCCCGGAAGATATGCAGGATGAAGCAGAACTTTATCGTGCTGACATGATCGAGAAAATCTGTGAGCTTGATGAAGAACTGACACTGAAGTTCTTAGAGGATGAGATCCCGACAGAAGAAGAACTGAAGGCTGCAATGAGAAAAGGTACCTGTGAGTCCACGATCGTTCCTGTATGCTGCGGAACTGCATACAGAAACAAAGGTGTTCAGAAATTACTGGATGCAGTTATCGAGTTCATGCCAGCACCGACAGACGTGCCGGCAATCGATGGTGTTGATGAAAACGGAAACGAAGTTGTTCGTCATTCTTCTGATGAAGAGCCGTTCGCAGCACTCGCATTCAAGATCATGACTGACCCGTTCGTTGGTAAATTAGCGTACATTAGAGTTTATTCAGGAACGATGAACTCCGGTTCTTACATCCTGAATGCAACAAAGAACAAAAAAGAGCGTGCAGGACGTATCCTGCAGATGCATGCAAACCACAGAGCAGAGCTGGATAAGGTTTATTCCGGTGATATCGCTGCAGTTGTTGGTTTCAAGAACACAACAACAGGTGATACGATCTGTGATGAGAAGCATCCGGTTATCTTAGAGTCTATGGAATTCCCAGAGCCGGTTATCGAAGTTGCAATCGAGCCTAAGACCAAAGCAGGTCAGGGCAAGATGAGCGAAGCTCTTGCAAAACTGGCAGAGGAAGACCCGACCTTCCGCGCTTATACAAATGAAGAGACTGGTCAGACGATCATCGCCGGAATGGGCGAGCTCCACTTAGAGATCATCGTTGACAGACTTCTTCGTGAATTCAAGGTTGAGGCAAATGTAGGTGCACCTCAGGTTGCTTACAAAGAGTCCTTCACCAAAGCAGTTGATGTTGACAGCAAATATGCGAAACAGTCCGGTGGTCGTGGACAGTACGGACATTGTAAAGTTCGCTTTGAGCCGATGGATGCAAACGCAGAGAAGACATTCGAGTTCGTATCCGAGATCGTCGGCGGTGCAATTCCGAAGGAATACATCCCGGCAGTCGGCGAAGGTATCGAAGAGGCAGCAAAAGCCGGTGTTCTGGCAGGCTTCCCGGTACTTGGTATCAAGGCAACGGTTTACGATGGTTCTTACCACGAGGTCGACTCCTCCGAAATGGCATTCCACATCGCAGGATCCCTGGCATTCAAGGATGCTATGGCAAAATCCGATCCGGTTCTTCTTGAGCCGATCATGAAAGTGGAAGTTACCACTCCGGAAGATTACATGGGCGACGTTATCGGTGACATCAACTCCAGACGCGGACGTATTGAAGGTATGGAAGACATCGGCGGCGGCAAGATGATCAAAGGTTATGTTCCGCTGGCAGAGATGTTTGGATACTCCACAGACCTTCGTTCCAAGACACAGGGCCGTGGTAACTATTCCATGTTCTTCGAAAAATATGAGAAAGTTCCGAAGAACGTACAGGACAAAATTATTAGTAACAAAACCAAATAATTAGGTACAGTAAAAGTAAAGGTGAAAAACAGCCTGTTTATAGCACTTTTATATTAAAAATCGCTTGAAAATCAAGTATTGATAACATATAATCTACTGTAGCCTTTTTAAGAACCTGGCCCATTAGGGCTAAAGGAAAATTAGCCCATTGGGGTAGAAAATCAAGGAGGATTTACAAAATGGCAAAAGCTAAATTCGAAAGAACAAAAGCGCACTGCAATATTGGTACCATCGGCCACGTAGACCATGGTAAAACAACATTGACAGCTGCAATCACAAAAACTCTCCATGAAAGACTTGGTCTGGGTGAGTTCGTAGCATTCGATAACATCGATAAGGCTCCGGAAGAGAGAGCACGTGGTATCACGATCTCCACAGCACACGTTGAGTATGAGACAGAAAAACGTCACTATGCACACGTTGACTGCCCGGGCCACGCTGACTATGTAAAGAACATGATCACCGGTGCTGCACAGATGGATGGTGCTATCCTCGTTGTTGCTGCAACTGATGGTGTTATGGCTCAGACAAAAGAGCACATCCTGCTTGCTCGTCAGGTAGGTGTACCGTATATCGTTGTATTCATGAACAAATGCGACATGGTTGACGATCCGGAACTTTTAGAACTCGTTGAAATGGACATCAGAGAACTTCTTAACGAGTATGACTTCCCGGGAGATGACATTCCGATCATCCAGGGATCTGCTCTTAAGGCTCTTGAAGATGCTTCCGGCGAGTGGGGCGACAAGATCATGGAACTTATGGATGCTGTAGATGAGTACATCCCGGATCCGGTTCGTGATACAGATAAGCCGTTCCTGATGCCTGTTGAGGACGTATTCACAATCACAGGTCGTGGTACAGTTGCAACTGGTAGAGTAGAGCGTGGTGTTCTCCATGTTCAGGAAGAAGTTGAAATCCTTGGTATCAAAGAAGAAGGCAGAAAGACTGTCTGCACAGGTATCGAGATGTTCAGAAAACTTCTTGATGAAGGTGTTGCTGGTGATAACATTGGTGTTCTTCTTCGTGGTGTTGATCGTACAGAGATCGAGCGTGGACAGGTTGTCTGCAAGCCGGGCACAGTTACATGCCACAAGAAATTCACTGGCCAGGTTTACGTTTTAACAAAAGATGAAGGTGGACGTCATACACCGTTCTTCAACAACTATCGTCCGCAGTTCTATTTCAGAACAACTGACGTAACAGGTGTTTGCAACCTTCCTGATGGCGTTGAAATGTGCATGCCTGGTGACAACGTTGAAATCACTGTAGAGCTGATCCACCCGATCGCTATGGAGCAGGGTCTTGGATTCGCTATCCGTGAAGGCGGACGTACAGTCGGTTCCGGCAAAGTTGCTACAATCATTGAGTGACCGAAAGCAACTTAACGAACACGAGCCAAAGGCGAAGTGTGAGTTTAGTGCGAGGCCGTTCTGGGCGCTTAGTGAAATCGAGCGATAGCGAAGATTGAACTTAGCAAGCAGAACTTCCTTGGAAAAGCGCAATAATCAAAGGGCTTCCCGATTTCGGGAAGCCCTTTTTGCTTTATTATTCGGCGAGAACGGACAGCGAACGAAGCGTAGCGCAGTGAGCTGTCCGCTCTGCGAGCGACTGACGGGTATTTATTGTCCCTACACAAAATTTTCGGTCATGACTGGAATATTTGTGTTTTGAGAGAAAACGGGCAACAACATGTCGAATAAATAGTGGAACAAGAAACAATTTCCGGCGTATACACAACATTGTGTTGACGAAACGATTGGCAATTAGTCATAATCGCAATTTTTGTGCAATTATCAGTTTTCATTGATCGTATTGGCGATTGACTCAGAGAGATGCTGAGATAATACCTCTGTTATGTTACTGGTCGGGATAATATACCCGTTTAGTTAGCATCCAGATGAATGTCGCCGCTAACCGTCTCAATAGACCAGTTGCCTACTGTTCCTTGAGGAACAGAGATATCGCCGCTGGTACTGTTTGCCCGGACATTGATGTCAGCGCTGACTCTTCCTTTCACGTCACCGGAAACAGTTGATGCATTCAGCTTTTCCGCGGTGAGCATGTCCAGTCTGAGGTCGCCGCTGGTGGTTTCTGCATCTACATCCAGGATCTCGGATTCACTCAGCAGAGTTTCTCCGGAGGTGGTCGCGAAGTTTCCTTTCTGGCATCCGGTCACATTTTTCACTGTAAGGCTGCCGCTGACAGAGCTGAGGGTGATTTGTTCCTTGATCTCAGAATCCGAAACGCTGATTTCACCGGACGTGGTGCTTGCTGTCAAGGTATTCAGATTTTTAATGCCAGCGATCTTTATGTCGCCACTAACTGCTGCAACGTTTACCGATGTAAATGATAATTCGGGTTCAATTATCGTTTGACCGGAGACAGTATTGATTTCCAAAGAGGCATAATCTTTGTCTGCAAGATAAATGGTAAGCTTGCCTTCTTCACCCAGGTTATCAAAGTCCTCTCCAAAATGATCCCAGAGATAATCTGTCAAGTCTTTCAGGTTTGTCCATTTGATGTCCTCGGCCTCACTGGTTCTCATAAACACGAAAGAGCCATCTTTCACATAGGTTGTGAAATCCTCTTTTTCTGCAAAGCCGGTATATTCGGCATGGCTGGTTCCGTCTGTTGATTTCCTGATTTCCAGATCTTCGGGTACCAGACCGATTTCGATATTATCAAATTCTCCATCCATGGAGATCTCGAATGACTGCATTACTTTGTTATTGTTTGCGGAAGCACTTTGATGTTTCCAGAAACGGAGATCATGAAATCCATTGCAGGCAAATGCGATGAAGCATGCAATCACTCCGGCGGCTAAAATGCCGAGGCCGATAAATAAGAATATTTTTGTTCCTTTACGCATTTTTCTTCCTCCCTACAAACCAAGATTTAATCCAAAGTACAATGATTTTAGCCAGTTTTGCAGTAACCTTTGCAAGTTTGACCAATGGGATCGACAGCATCAAGGATCCACCGATCAGGATCAGTCCACAGCCCATCGCAAACAGCGGATAGACAATGCCGGTTCGGAACAATCCCATAAATCCTGCGACGAAGGCGGCAATGCCTGCGACAAACAGTGCCAGGTCGATTGCAAAGAAAGCGATCACAAAGATCCAGATCACCACATACCAGATGATCAGCAAAACGAGAAAGACGATCAGAAGCGGGACCCAGATCGGTGAGCCGAGCACCAGTAAAACGATTTCCCAGGCTCTCAGTTTTCCGTTTGCTTTTGCTTTTGTTTTAATGATCTTTGTCAGAGGGACGCTTTCGAGGATTTCTTTTACGGCATCATCGACGGTGCCGATTGCTTCTACTGCTTCCTCTTCACTCATTCCGTCTTCGATCCGGTCGTCGATCATCTCGCTGAAATAGTCGAGTGATTTTTTGATTTCCTCCTCCGGCACACCTTCGAGACGGTTTTCGATATTGATTAAGAATTCTTGCTTATTCATTCTTCCACTCCCTTCCCGTCATCTTCGCGAACAATGAAGTTGTAAACCTGCATGATCTCCTTCCATTCATCTGTGAATGCTGCCAGCTTTTGAAGCCCGGCGTCGGTGATGTGATAGTATTTCCGGAGTCTTCCGTTGTGTTCCACAGAGTAAACGGTAAGAAAGTTTCCTTCCTCCAGTCTCCTTAAGATCGGATAGAGCGTTGACTCGGAGATTTGCATGTATGGCTTCATGTCTTTAATGATTTGGTAGCCGTAGGAGTCTTTATACTTGATGGCTGCCAGTGCACAAACATCCAGCAGTCCGCGTTTGATTTGTATATCCATATAATTACCTCCTTACGCACAATACTATATAACGCATAGTATAATGTGTCAAGGGGTATTTTTGGAAAATATTTGCGATAGAAAAAAGATTGCCGGAGCATGATAGCTGCGGCAATTGAATATGATTGATTATAAAAGCTTACTTGGCAAATGAATATGAAATGAAGGGAATTGTGATCAGTCTTCGAGGCAAGGCTCAAGTTTTCTCCGAAGCTCTATTAATGGCATGATCCATGCAAGGATGCAGGCAAGAATAATGGCGATCATACAAATGATCTTCGATGGAGAAGTGGTCAGAATGATCGTGATCACGGCGGTTGCAGTCATCACAATTGCATAGACAAAGTTGACTAATTGAAAATTTTTAACGGCGAGCAGATACATCGCTTCCGTCATGGCATCGTCCACGACAAGCTGCGTCGTGGAGCGATAGATGTGAGCGACACCGACGATCATGGCTGCCCAAATGGTGATCAGTCCCAAAAGACTGTCGGACATATTTGATAAAAAATATACCAGAACCGTAAGGAGAAAGCTCAGAATGCTTAACACCATGTAAATGATGCGGTGCGTACTGCGCTGCTTGTCTGTCTGAATATATTTTACCGTTTTTGTTCCCTGGTTCAGGGACTCTTCCGGATTCTTTTTCTTTCTTTTTTCGCGGCGTCTTTTGGAATCGAGCTCGACGCCGTCTAAGTGAGAAAGCTGCCTTGGACTCTGGTTCATAATGGCTCCTTCTTGCTTCTATCTGCTATGTATTTCATAACATCTCTTGCGAGATTTGTCAAAGCGCCGGCCACAGAAAACGAACACACATTTGTCGAACAAATGTTTGCTTATAATAAGGAAGCGTTGTATAATCTATTTAACTTTTAGCGCAAGAAATGATGCTGTCAAAACAAAAATGCAGATGTAGAGTGGTACCCTGCGTTTGTGAGAAAAATGAAACGATATTACAGCGATTACAACCGCATCATGTCTCTGATTTATGAGGACCAGCCAATCTCTCCGCAGGCGGACCGGGAGGTCGTCTTTATTCCGGAACGCATAAAATCAATTCGTTCGATGGGAAGAGGCGTATCTGCCTGGCGTCAGCCGAGGGAAGTGATCTTTCTGCATCAGGCAAAAGTCATGGCAGATTATGAAGACGATTATGAATATACCAGGGACATTCCGGCTTATCAGCCGACCTATGAGTCCTTGACGGATGAACAGCTGCGTGGTTATTTTGGCTTTCGAACGAGGATCAGGAAAGGACATTACAAAAAAGGGCCGGCAGCATATGCTTATCTTTATATGTATGAGCTGATCAATCTTATTGGTGTCGAAAGTCCGATAGCCGGCTTTTATCGGCTGAGTGTTTTTGCAGATCGCTATGGACAATTGAATCCTTCCATTCTGCCGTATGCGGAGCAGTGGCTCATCGATTATGTCCTTTATTATGGACTGGATCCGGAGCTGCTTCAAGATAGGAAGGCTGTTGAGTATGATAAAAAGTTAGCGGTTTTGCTGAATGCGGCTGCATTGAAAAATGAAAAGAATTGGCCGGAGTACCGGACACAGAATCGTTTTAGGGGAAGGCTTAGCACAGAAAACTACGATAATCATCGTGAGATTTTCGAGGCGATGCTTTGGATATCGGGTTTGGACAGAGATGTGGTTCTAGCTTTTCAGTGGAATCCGGAATTGTTCGAGCGGGCAGCTGTGAAAAGTTTTCAGGAGATGAGCGCATATTATGATTCGCACCGCAAGCAGAGTCTGATGGAAGATTATGTTGGGGAGCAGATCAACCAACTGGCAAAACTCTTTGGCGGAGCGGTGTTCCATGATGGGAAGAAGACAAACACTCGGGGAAAATGCTTTGAAAGCACACGTGCTTCTCTGGAGAGCAAACATTATTTCGCTGCGCCGATTGGTGCCGCCAATGAGAGAAGATGGGTGAACGAGCTGATGCGGAGTGAGCCAGCTTCAGGGGTTCGGGACATCCGTCTGAGTGAATTGACAACCTATCATTTTGAAAACGGCGTCTGGTCGGTAAAGACTTATCCCAGGGATTTTCGGAACCGGCACTTTGCAGAACTCTTAAGAACCGTTGATAGCGTGATCTTAGAAGAAGCAGGGAATGGAGAAGCAGTACTTGCTGGAATCCAGACCAAGTGGGTGCGGAAGCTGATCCGAAAAACGGTAGAGGAAGCTGGGCTTGAGATTCAGCAAGAAAAAGCAAGACGAATTGAAATCGATTTTTCCTCGCTTGATCACATTCGAAGTGATGCGACAAATACGATGGAAAAGCTGATTACAGAAGATGATTTGGATTTGGTTGATGATTTCTTTGGGGAAACGAGGGAAGAAGAGAAAACGGCGGAGTCTATAAAAGTAGCTCAAAACAGTGACGAACGGTTAACAGATATGAGGGGTGAGTTTCCGATCGGGCTGTCCGTTGAAGAGTATGACCTGGTTATGTGCTTGTTAAATAACGGGAACCCGATTGGCCTCGATCTAAATGGAAAATTTATGTCCGTTATTGTGGACAGCATCAATGAGAAGCTCTTTGATGAAATTGGTGACGTTGTCATTGAGGATGGAAATCCGCCGAGACTGGTGGAAGATTATCTGGATGAGTTAGAGGAATTGCTTTGTAAAAACTAAGGCTGTGAAGCAGAATGAAAGTTATTTGAGAGAAGAGAGATATGAAAATACCAAAACGAATTGCGCAAATACTGATTAACTCTTTAAAAGGCGGTGTCGTTCCGAGAGTGGGACTTCCGTATATTTCGGTCGGTAGAAAAGCGGAGATCGATGCGCTGTTAAAAGATGTGGATATGATCGAAGAGGGCGGTGCGACCTTCCGCTTCATTATGGGAAAATACGGAAGCGGCAAGAGTTTCCTTCTGCAGACCATTCGAAATTATGTGATGGCAAAGAACTTTGTGGTCGTGGATGCTGATCTTTCTCCGGAGCGAAGACTGCAGGGAACCCGGGGACAGGGACTGGCAACCTATAAAGAACTCGTTCGTAACATGTCTACAAAGACCAAGCCCGAAGGTGGGGCCCTTTCTCTGATCTTAGACCGATGGATCAGTAATGTGCAGCAGCAGACCATGGAAGAAGAAACCCTTTCAGCTAACGATCCGAACCTTCCAATGGCTGTCGATAAAAAGATCAATCAGGTTATTTATTCTCTGAATGAATTAGTGCACGGTTTTGATTTCGCAAAGCTTCTGTCTCTTTATTATCGTTCCTATGTGAATGGGGATGAGGAAAAGAAAGCGCAGGTCTTGAAATGGTTTCGCGGAGAGTACAGCACCAAGACAGAAGCGAAAACGGAACTTGGTGTGAATATTATTATCACGGATGACGACTGGTATGAATATCTGAAGATTTTTGCATACTTTCTGCGACAGGCAGGCTATGCCGGAATGCTGATCCTGATCGATGAACTGGTCAACATTTATAAGATCCCGAATGCGATCACGAGACAGTATAACTATGAAAAAATACTGACGATGTATAACGATGCGCTGCAGGGAAAGGCCTCGTATCTTGGAGTGATCATGTGCGGAACTCCACAGAGCATGGAAGATACCAGACGCGGTGTCTATAGTTATGAAGCGCTCCGCTCCCGCCTTGCGCAGGGTCACTTTGCCGGAGAACATCAGGATCTTTTATCGCCGGTTATTCGCCTTGTTCCGCTGACCTATGAAGAAATGCTGATCCTTGCGGAAAAGCTGGCGGACATTCATTCTCAGCTTTATGAATATGAGCAGATCGTAACGCAGCAGGATATGGTGGATTTCATTAAGATAGAGTTCGGCAGGATCGGCGCCGATGCACACATTACTCCGAGAGAAGTGACAAGAGATTTTATCGAAGTGCTTGATATCGTTATGCAAAATCCAAATATCAAAGTGGCTGAGTTATTAGGTTCGGAAGCTTTTACTTATGCCAAAGATGAAATCGGCGCGCAGGAGACCAGCGAAGAATTTGCGGAGTTTGAGATATAAAGACAAATGGGGTTGAAGATAATAATCGGGGGGAGAGGAATGCAAAACAATATTCAGGAAGAAAAAACAGAGGTGATCCCTGCGGTAACGGATAACATCGATATAAAAAACCTGATATATGTTGTTCGCGGGAAACAAGTGATGGTTGATAGTGATCTTGCTTCACTCTATCAAGTTGAGACCAAACGACTCAATGAAAGTGTCAAGAGAAATGCTGCTCGTTTTCCAGAATCGTTCTGCTTTCAAATGACCAAAGAGGAATATGACTCTTTGAAGTCGCAAATTGCGACATCAAACGCTAACAATCAGGGGCGTGGAGGCAGAAGGAAATTGCCGTATTGTTTTACTGAACCAGGTATTGCCATGCTTTCTGCGGTTCTCCATAGTGATACAGCTATAGAGGTAAGTATTCGAATTATGAATACCTTTGTTGAAATGCGCCATTTCATAGCTAGTAATACGCTGCTCTTTGACAAAATTAGTGAAATTGAGCTGAAGCAATTAGAGTACAAAAAAAGTTCGGATGAAAAATTTGAACAGATTTTTCAATATATCGAAAGTCATGCTGAATCAGAGCAGAAAATCTTCTTTGATGGCCAAATATATGACGCTTTTAGTTTATTGACATCAATAATCAAAAAGGCAAAAAAAGAGATTGTTCTGATTGATGGCTATGTAGATATAGATACTTTAAACATCCTAATTAAAAAGAACAGTGCAGTGGATGTGAAAATTTATACCTTCCCTAATGCGAAACTGACAAATAAAGATATAGAAAATTTTAATGCTCAGTACCCAACATTGGATGTGAAAAAAACGAAGGCTTTTCATGACCGCTTCATTATAATTGACGGGAAAAATGTATATCATGTCGGCGCATCTATTAAGGATGCTGGACGCAAGTGCTTTGGTATTACCTTAATCAAAGATATAAAACTGGTAAAGGAACTGTTGAATAGATTGAAGACAATATAGTTAGTTGCTTTTTTAACAGAGAGATACTATCAGGAGTAGCTTATGGATATTTTCAGCAGGTATGCACCTTTTGTGCAAGATTTTATATATCGCAATCATTGGGAAAGTCTTCGCGCGATTCAGGTCGCGGCAGGAGATGTGATCTTTAATACGGATGAGAATCTTTTGCTGACGGCATCGACGGCGTCTGGTAAAACTGAGGCTGCGTTCTTCCCAATAATCACGGAGTTTTATGAGAACCCTCCAACATCCGTCGGCTGCATCTATATCGGGCCGCTAAAGGCACTGATCAACGATCAGTTTTACCGCTTGACGGAACTTTGCGAGGAGGCGGAGATCCCTGTCTGGCACTGGCATGGAGATGTCTCCCAAAATCATAAGGAAAAACTGATGCGGCATCCGTCCGGCATCCTGCAGATTACACCAGAGTCTTTAGAGGCGATCCTTTTGCATAAGCATTCGGCGCTGCCCGGAATGTTTGGAGACCTTCGCTATATTGTTATTGATGAGGTACATTCACTTTTAAGAGGCGACCGTGGCGGACAGACGATCTGCCTGATCGAACGCCTTTCAAGGCTTGCCGGTGTGAACCCGAGAAGGATTGGGCTTTCTGCGACAATCGGAGATCCGGAGATGGTTGGAGAATTTTTATCTCTCGGGACCGGACGAAAAACGATCGTTCCAAAGATCGATGCCAAGGGAACTAAATGGCGGATTTCGATGGAACACTTTTTCGTTAAAGACTCGCAGGCCGGCGAGGGAAAAGATGAAATCCTTGCGACGCAGAAACCTGTCTTAATTATGCCAACCGCAGAAGAACCTTTTGTAAAAGCCTTTGAACAGGAGACTGCTGATCTTCATCCGGTTCAAAACAGTACAAGTCTTGTGCCCTCTCAGGGGAATGGAGCTGAAACAGCTGCAGACTTTGAGTTCGAAGTCGTCCCTCCGGCTCCTGAAAATGCGGACCCAGGAATCGGTTATATCTTTGAACATACAAGAGGCAAGAAGTGTCTGGTTTTTGTAAACTCGAGAGAGGAGTGCGAGGCGGTCACGACGAGCCTGCGCCATTACTGCGAACGGAACCATGAGCCGGACCGCTTCCTGATCCATCATGGAAATCTTTCTGCATCTTTTCGGGAAACCGCAGAGTGGATCATGAAAGACGACTCTCAACTGCAGACGACGGTCACAACAGCAACCCTGGAATTGGGTATCGATATCGGCCGCTTAGAACGCGCCTTCCAGATCGATGCCCCATGGACCGTTTCCGCGTTCTTACAGCGGCTTGGAAGAACAGGCCGGCGGGAACTACCGCCGGAGATGTGGTTTGTGATCCGGGAAGATGAACCGGAAATGCGGGCGATGCTTCCTTCCACTATCCCGTGGAAAATGCTGCAGGCAATCGCAGTGGTCCAGCTCTATTTAGAAGAGCGATGGGTAGAGCCCCCACGCTTAGATCGTCTGCCGTTCAGCCTTCTGTATCACCAGACCATGAGCATTTTAGCTTCGTCCGGGGAACTGTCGCCGGCGGCTTTGGCAGAGCGGGTTTTAACACTCAAATATTTCCACCGTATTTCGCAGGAGGATTTTAAAGAGCTGCTTCTTCATCTGATTGAGATTGATCATATCGAGCGGACAGAGCGAGGCGGTTTGATCGTAGGACTTGCAGGCGAGAGGGTGATCAATTCCTTTAAGTTCTACGGCGTCTTCCGCGAGGATGAGGAATTCACTGTGCGCAATGAATCACAGGAGTTAGGAACGATCGTGTTTCCGCCTCCGCCGGGAGAAAAGATTGCGATTGCAGGAGCCGTGTGGACAGTTTTGGATGTGGATCGTAAGAAGCACCTGGTATACTGTGAGCCGGTCAAAGGCAATGTGCCAGCCTACTTTGGCCAGTGCGCCGGAGACCTTCACACAAAAGTCGTTGAGCGTATGCGGAAAGTGCTGCAGGAAGATAAAAACTACCCATATATGATGAATAATGCTGTGGCTCGCTTAAATCAAGCGCGTTATACGGCACGGGCAGCCGAGACAGATAAAGAAGTCCTGATTCATTTGGGCGGTGATATGTGGTGCCTCCTTCCCTGGCTTGGAACTTATGCATTCCTTGCGATGGAACGATTCTTGAAGATCAAGTGTGCGGCTCGGCTCGGGCTTCGAAACCTCGATCCTTCGCGGCCATTTTTTATCCAGTTCAGCATGAAGGCGGATAAAGAAACATTCTTCCGGGTTCTCTTTGAAGAAATCGAAAAACCGATCGATCCACTGGAACTTGTATATCCAAATGAGGTTCCGATCTTTGATAAATATGACGATTATGTTCCAGTAAGCCTTATGAAGAAAGGCTTCGCCTACGGCGTTCTAGACCTCGAAGGTTTAAAAACGCGCATCCGGGAATGGAAAGCTGAGAAATATTTTCTGGAAGGCTAAGAGGGCGCGTGTATGCTATAATGAAAAAAATCATAGAAGAAAGGGATTATGAATGGAAGCATATAAGCACGTTGTTCAATATTATGAAACAGATAAAATGGGCATCACCCACCACTCAAACTATATCCGCTGGATGGAAGAGGCGAGAGTGGACTTTTTGGCGCAGGCAGGATGGCCGTTTGCCAAGTTGGAAAAACAGGGTTTTGCTTCTCCTGTCATCAAGGTAGAATGCAAATATATCCGTCCGACCACATTTTCCGATGTCGTTTTGATCAATACATGCGTTGCGAGTTTTGATGGAATCCGCATGGTTTTTCAGTATGAAATGAGCAAAGAGGATGGAACGGTCGTTTGCGTTGCAGAGTCTTCCCACTGTTTTGTGAATATGGAAGGGAAACCGATCCGCGCGGATAAAGCGTGCCCGGAATTCTGCGAGGCGATGCTGCAATATAAGAAGGCGGAGTAAAAGAGACAGAGAACAGCCCAGGCTGCCTTCTCGCCCTGACGGGCTCACCTTGCCGTCCCCTGTCTCCGGAAAGGAAATCACCATGGCAAATAAAGTCGGGAATTTAATAAAAAAAGCAAGAAACGATGCAGGCATGACACAGGAGCAGCTTGCAAGAAAAGTAAAGAACTGCACGACCTCTGACATTGGAAAAGCAGAGCGTGGAGAGCTCCGTCTTACCAATGATCAGCTGAAACAGATTGCAAAAGCAACTGGCGTCACGCAGAAGTCTCTTCTGGATGCGGCGGCATCGAGCAGTTATAAGAATAGTTCGTCGAGTAGCTCTTCGAGTTCATCGTCTTCAAGCAGTTCTTCCAAAGGCAGCATGAAAGTTTCTGCGACCGAACGAAAACTGGTCGAGCTTTACCGCAAGGCAGATGCGGCGACCAAGAAGAAGGTGATGGAGGAACTGAAAAGGAGCGAGACTATCGACGAGATCAGTGAAGGCATCGGAACTCTGCTCGGAAGTGCCATCGAGTATTTCACGAAAAAGTAAACGAATGAACCAGATCATAATTCATGTAGACATGGATGCGTTTTATGCATCCGTAGAAGTGAGGGACGATCCGTCCCTTAAGGGAAAGCCCCTCATCATTGGCTCGATGCCGAATGAAAGAGGGGTTGTTGCTACATGCAGTTATGAAGCGCGAAAGTTTGGTGTCCATTCCGGACAGAATATCAAAGAGGCATACCGTTTTTGCCCGCACGGAATCTATAAACATCCGGATTTTCAAAAATACCGCGCAGTCTCTAAACAACTCCATGAAATCTGGAATACCTATTCCTCGGCTTCTGAGTATATTGCACTTGATGAAGCGTATCTAGACGTTACGGAAAAGGCCGGAACGTTTGAAGGTGCGCGAGAGATCGGGCGTATTATCAAACAGCGCACGCTGGATGAGGTGGGCCTTAGCTGTTCTGTGGGAATCGCATATTCCAAGACCGCGGCCAAGACGGCGAGCGAAGAGAGAAAGCCAAATGGCTTCTTTGAAATACAAACACCGGAAGACTTTGTGAAACTGGTCGAAGAACGCGACGTGCGAGTCCTGTATACTGTTGGCGCAAAGACCGCAGAAAAACTGCACAAGACCGGCATCCGAACAGTTCGTGATGTCATAGAACGTCCGGAAGAAGTCATCCGTCTTTTGGGAAAAGCAGGAAGATGGATCACGCAGATCGCAAACGGGATTGACAATCGCAAAGTCACTCCATACCGTCCGGAGGATGCTAAATCCATCAGCCGGGAGCTGACCTTTCAGGAGGATGTAGACGATTATGAATTCATTAAAGACGTTTTGTTTTTGCTCTCACTGAGTGTGAATGAGCGGGCAAAAAGAATCGGTCTTTATGGTATGGGCGCATCCTTGAAACTGACCTATGCAGATATGAAAGGGATCACGCGTTCACGCGCCGGAGGATCGTATCGCAATCCACTTTCAATCTATGAAGAAGCCATCCGTCTTTTAGACCAGGTTGATAAACTCCCGGTCCGGCTCGTCGGCGTCGGTATCTATAACCTTGCAGGTGAAGAGGGAAGGCAGCTCAGCATCGAAGATATCATAGCGGAAAGTTCCAACGAAACAGAAAAAAGGATGCATGAAATCTTTCTGCACCTGAATGAGCGATATCATCTTGATTTTGAAGGGCACCTGTCCGAGCTTTTCAAACTGGATACGCTCTACCGCACAGTAGAATATATGCGGAGACATAAATAAAGTGACAAAAGAACCGTCCCTTTGTCACATAACTTTTGGTTATGCCTCGATGATTTCTATGTATTGGCGTCTCCTTTTGTTTTTTAATAAAATCAAAACATAACAATGAGTTATGTCCGAACAAAGAACAGGAGGAGAAGAAATGAAAAACAAACTTTTACGTTATGCAGCAGTTTCTGCAGCAGCAGTTTCTTTGGCAGCGTTCGCTGTCGGCTGTGGCGCGCAGGAGCCGGCAGGCAGTGCAGCAAGTGCTTCCTCAGCAGGAGCCGCAGCAGCACCGACTGCAGTCATTACATGCGATATCTCTGATATCGATTACGCAAACATCTATTTTGATTACACCGATCAGATCAAAGCGGAAATGGACGCAGTTGCACTGGTTCCGCAGGCAGCAGCAATCGAACTGACAGCAACGGACGCAAACGGCGCAACTGGTGTTGTCGTTGTTCCGTCTATCGATCCGGCAAACACAAGCGACTTTTACATGAACGCTTATGTAGCAGGGAACACCATTAATTTTGCAGGCGGCATCGCATCTGCTGAAAGCAGCATCTCCGGAGTTCTTCCGGTAGCAGGCGGCGCAGTAGCTTACACAGCAGCACCGATCGATGGCAAGACCATGGCTGATGAGGTGATCACTTTTACCATGGCAAGCGGCGCAACTTATAAAGTGCATATGCTCCCAGAATGCTTCCCAGCATTTGAGATCACTGGCGAAGGAGTAGCAGCAGATAATGCAGGCGTTTACACTTTCGCAATTGATAAATTTATGATCCGTGTCAACACTGACGGACAGATCATTTATTACAGAAACATGGGCCAGGTTGGCGAAGAACTGATGGCAGAAAACTTTGCTCCGCAGAGCTTTGGCGACAAACAGTATTATTCCGTATTTATTGAGCTCCATCCGGATTTCAGAAATGCACAGGGCGGTTTTTCTTCCGGCTTCTATCTGGTCATGGATGAGAATTATCAGGATATCGATCAGGTGACCCTGTCAGCAAATGAAGAAGAAAATCATAAGCACGGCGTAGGATACCTTGATCAGCATGAGTTCCAAATCATGGGAGAAAATCATTACATGCTGTTAAGCTACACACCGCTCCTTATTGAAAACCTTCCGGCAAGCCTTAAGGGAATCGATGGATCCAGCAAAGCTTATGTATGGGCAGGCATCATGCAGGAAGTGCAGGATGGAAAAATTGTCAGCGAAGTCAACACCGCAGATTATCCGATCCTTTATGAATCAGCAGTTGAGAAAATCGACTATGCAGGCAGCACCGACCAGGGCGTTACTGTAACTGTAGGTGTCAACGAAGTGTTCTCCCTTGCAGACGGCATTATGGATTACACACATGTAAACAGCATTGATTATACACTGGAGCCGGACGGAACCGCAGACAAGATCTTAGTTTCCATGCGTGACCAGTCCGCAGTCTTCCAGTTCGATATTGATACCGGAGCAATGGAGTGGATCCTCGGCGGAAAAGCAAGCACACTCGGCGGATTCGATGAGTTCACATCCAGCCGTACAGATGATAACGGTGCGGCATTTAACGCATTGACCTTTGGTCAGCACTTTGCAAGATACGCGAACAAGGAAGAAGACGGAACAATTTCCGGAAATGTTGAGATCAGCCTCTTTGACAATCAGACAGGCGTTGCTCCGTTCCTTATGATGGTTCAGCCTCCGACACTGACAAGAGTGTTCAAAGCAACGATCGACGAAGCTGCCGGAACCGCAACCATCTCTGATGTAATCGACGGAACCTATCTGAATGAGAAGACCGGAAAATATCATATCGCAAGCCACTGCGGAAGCGTTCAGTATGAAAATGACAATGCAGTTATGATCGGATGGGGACTCCACGGCGTCGTAGATAACTTTGGTGCAATGGTTCCGGAAGGAACAATGAAAGATACCGGCTTTGATGATCTTCGTCAGGGCAGCAGACCGATCTTCACTGAGTATGATATGGCAAACGATACTGTCACATTCGAGCTGAGTGCTACAAGAAATCCGAATGAAGTGAATTCTGAAGCATTCTTCTCCTATCGGACATACAAGTCAGCAAAATAATGCTGCGGAATGCTTAGATTCTTTTCATAACTCCAAAGGGAGGGCCTTAACCGGCCCTCTCTTTTCTGTTTGCCCGC